>JAFTWL010000022.1 GCA_017465305.1 Ruminococcus sp.
CAAGCTCGTCAAATTCTGAGTTAGAAAGTTTTTGTATATGTGACATAAAAGCATGTCGTACCTTAGCCGAAAAACCAACTGAGGCTTTTGCTGCAAAATATTGTGCTGTTACAGAACTTATAAGACCTACAAGTCCTAAGCCAACCATAATAAAGCACATTTTTACAATATAAGAAGTATTTTGATTAGCAATACCTGTATCAATGATAGCAGCTACTACAAGAGGAATAAACAGCTCAAATGTTGCTTCCAATAACTTAAAAAGCGGACCTAACATACACTCCTTACGATAACTTTTAATATAAGTCAGTAATTTTAGCACGATAACCTCCCTGATAATAAAATTTTATATAGAGCATGTATTTATTATATCATACTTATATTGTTTTGAAAAGTATTTTTACTTATTTTTATATTATATTTTACCCTATAAATAATATTCACAAATTCCGTATAATAACAAAATTATTTATTGAATTTAAGTCATAAATGTGATATACTATAAAATATAAAAAATAAAAATTTATAATTATAAATATAATAATTTATAGGAGTATACTAAAATGAAAATAGCAGTAATTTTTACAGGCGGAACAATTGGAAGTCAGGAAAATAAAGATGGTTTTCTTTCTCCTGATGCTAAAAATTCTTATACTATTTTATCTAAATATGAAAAATATAATGATAAAGAAAATGTCAATTTTATACCATCTGTACCATTTCAGATTTTAAGCGAACAAATGCAGGGACATTTTTTAGAAGCTTTAATCAAACATATAAAGGAACGTTTACAGGAAGATTCATATGATGGATTCATCGTTTTGCATGGCACTGATACACTTGCATACACATCATCAATTTTAGGATATGTATTTAGCTATATTTCAATACCTCTTGTTATCGTTTCAAGTGATTTTCCTCTAAATGATTCACGTGCAAACGGACTTAATAATTTCATCTATGCTGTAAAATTTATTTGTAACACTAATAAAAATGGCGTATTTATAAGTTATCAAAATAAAAATGGACTTCCTACTATTCATTATGGAACACGATTATTACAGCAAATGCCATGCTCTGCATCAGTTTACAGCGTTAAAAATGCTATATATGGACAATATATATCAGATAATAATTTTTGTACATTTGATAATTATATTGATTCTACATCAAAAAATTTATTACAACCTGATACAGAAGTTCATCTATATCAAAGTAGTTCTATCTTAAAATTAGAAGCTTGTGTAGGTTTGAAATATCCTGATGTTTTACCATCAGAAACAAAAGCTGTATTATTCAACTGTTATCACTCTGGAACATTATGCACAGAAAATTCTCTACTATCACTTGCTAATCAAGCAAAAGAAAAAAATATACCTTTTTACCTTACAGGTTGTTACAGTGAAGGAACATCATATGATTCTGAAAAAATATATGATAAATACAATATGACTGCACTTCGAGACTGTTCACCTATCGCCTGTTATTGCAAGGCTTGGCTTATTTTATGCAATAATCTTAATTGGAATCACATGCTTGAATCTTATGGAAATGATATTGTATTATAAAAATGCAAAATAAAAGCAGGACTGAATAAAAAATCAGTTCTGCTTTTATTTAATTAAAGTTATAACTTTAAATATTAATATGATATTTCTGTCACAATAATCTCATTACTTTGTAATGGAAAGCTTGATAAATATGGTTCATGTTTTATATTTGAAAGCATAATTCCTACAACCAAACCTACTATAATTCCTAAACCTAAGCCTATAAGCAATCCTATACTCCAATTATTATTGGTACTTATGCCTGACTTATTAATCTTTTTTGAATTATTAGACTCAACTATATTATTTTCTGCTATATCATAATAGTATTTTGCATGAACAATTCGTTCACCCTTAGGGTCTGATTCTAATGTAGCAGCATCACGACAGCCTATTATAATACGTGAAGAAGCCATCTTCAGATTTTGAATCTGGTCTTCACATTCAACTGCAATTTTATCAGAGCCTTGATAATCTCCAAGTTGTTCAAACAACGCCTTAGCCGAAATGAAATCTTCAAGTATTTCAGCTTTATTTTTAAGTTCTACTGCACGCCTGTATTTAGCTTCCATATTATATGTAGTAATTTTTCGACGTAATGCATCATCTGCACATTTCAAAACATTAGCATAATTTTCTGCTGATTCCATTGCCGTACCAACACGAAACAATTCTTCTTCTCGCCTGATTTGAAGTTCAGCCATCAATTTTCCTAAATATAAATTCGCATCATCGGGCGTTTCTTTTAATGCCTGGTCAAATTGTGCAGAAGCCATTTCCCAGTCTTCTTCTTCTAATGCTGTA
>JAFTWL010000023.1 GCA_017465305.1 Ruminococcus sp.
CACAATGACTACGCTTAGCATAAAATCCAAGTACAGGTATTCCGTTTTTATCCACAGAAAATGGATACTGTGCCTTATTGCGATAACGACATCTGTTTTCACATCCTAAAATAGGAAGAATCTCAGGTGACAGCTTTCCTATTCTCTGAAAAACATCTTTTACAAGTTTTTCTTTCCATGCAAGCTCTGAATCATATGAAATATGTCGAAACATACATCCACCACATGATTTCAAATTACAATCTTCTTCAATACGATAAGGTGATGACTCTAAAATTTTATTTACAATTCCAAAAGCATATTGCTTTAAAATTTTTACAATTTTTACTTCTATTCTGTCCCCGATTGCTGTATGCGGAACAAAAACAGCCATTCCACCTATTCGACAAACTCCATTTCCTTCTGATGTAAGGTCTTCTATTAAAGTTTCATATATTTCGTTTTTTTGCATATTTCCCTCCTTAAGCTGAGCCAGCTTTACCACTATTCATCTTCAACCATTATGTTATTGATTAATACAATTTGTCGCTTTTGTTTTTTATTTTTAGAAAGTATAATAAATTTAAAATCATTTAAAAATAAATCAACTATAATATACTCAATATTTGTTTCATATACAAATTCATACGTTTTTTAGCAACTTCGTTTTTATTTTAATGCGTATCTTTTTATTAACATTCTTGAAATATTTCTTCAAATCTTTATTCTCCTGAAATTAAAATTAATCAACAAAATTTTCTATTAAATTATATGTGAATATACCTCATATACTTGCTCTTTTTTCTTCATAAGCTGGTCAAACTGTGCTATGTATTCATAAGGAAATTTATAATTATGAACTCTTGTAATTCTTCCGTTTGGTTCTACAAGTTTTGTTGATGCTGCACATCCTGCTCCTAAAATTGTCTGAGTCTCATCCATTATAAGCATATTGTAAAATGATTCTTTACCTGCTCTTGCATAACCCACATTTTCCTGATTATCAATAGTGTTCTTCTGCCGATACATATAATATGGCAAATAATCATATTTAGGCAACATATTAACACTGTCTCTGACCATCTCTCTTACAGGATTATTTATCTGAGACATTCCATCAGCATATAAATTCGCTGCACGTTTAAGTGTTAATGTATGTACTGTAATACTATCGGGAGATAATGCAATAACTTTCTCCAAAGTAGAATGAAATTGCTCTGGTGTATCTCCCGGAAGCCCTGCTATCAAATCCATATTTATATTAGAAAAATCATATTTTCTTGCAAGATTATAAGAATCTATAATATCAGCAGAAGTATGACATCTTCCAATATTCTTTAAAACTTCATCATTCATAGTCTGTGGATTTATAGAAATTCTCTCTACTCCATATTCACGCAAAACAGCCAATTTTTCAGCTGTAATTGTATCTGGTCTTCCTGCCTCTACGCAATATTCACGAACATGAGAAAGGTCAAAATTATTCTGTATTGTCTCTAAAAGCTTTTGTAAGTCATAAGCTTCCAATGATGTAGGCGTTCCTCCGCCAAAATACACAGTATCTATTGATAATTTTAAATCTTTAACTATCTTAGCCCATATTTCAAGCTCTTTACATAAAAGTCTTATATAATCGGGCATAAGTTTTTTAGCCTGCTGTACGGAGTGTGACACAAATGAACAATAACTGCATCTTGTAGGACAAAAAGGAATTGAAACATAAAGCCCTACAGAATTTTTTGGTGTTTGTTCAAGCAATGGTTTCTGAACACAAGCTGTCTTATAGACAAGTTCCATCTTTTCTTCTGCAATTTTATAAGTATTATGCAGAATATTAAAAATCTCCTCTTTTGTTTTTCCCTCTTCAATTAAAGGTAAAACTTTTCTTACAGGTCTTATACCAGTTAAAAGTCCCCATGGTACAGTTATTCCCGTTAATTTTTCAAGCAATGAAAAAAGCATCTTACTGAATTGATATTCACATTTTGCTTTATCTGTCTCAGGATTACACTTTTCTAACTTCTCTGCACAACGCAGCCGTTTCCCATAAAGAGAAACGGCACAATAAAACCAAGTATATTCTTTTCCCTGACGAAGCTGCAAAAATGCTGTTCTTTGACATTTATTAAGTGGTGATATATCATCATAAAAAAATTGAAAACGTGTTGCAGGTATGAACAATTTTAAAATACATTCAGATTCATATTTAAGTGTATGTCCATACAACACAACTGCAAATTGCTGTTCTATTGGTAATTCGTTCATTTTATTCCTTTCATACATGGATTATTTTCTCGTTCAAATTGAAGTTGTGACATCATATTATGTCCAGGATAAATAAAATAGTCTCCATCTAAATGTTTAAGTCGGCGAAGTGATTCAAGCATCTGCCTGTCGCTTCCACCTGGAAAATCTGTTCTTCCTCTTGATAGATAAAACAATGTATCACCTGTAAAAATAGTTCTATCGCATAAAATACATATACTTCCAGGCGTATGTCCTGGTGTGTTAAGAATTTTAAAATTACAATTATCCTGAGATATTATATCTCCCTCTTTTATAGTTGTATATTTAGTAATAGGTTTAAAAGTTTCATTCTCCATAAGAATCCAGTAACCTAAATTCTTTTGAACATCTGTCATCATATCAGCATCAGCTTCATGAATGTAAACTTCTGCACCTGTTGCCTCCTGCACATCTGCAACACCTGCTATATGGTCACAATGTCCATGCGTTAAAATAATCTTTTTAAGATTTAAATTGTATTCTTTCAGATATTGCAACAGTTTTTCTGACTCTCCGCCAATATCAATAACAATACAATTGTCATTTCCTGTTCTAATGATATAGCAGTTCACGCCCAAAGAACCGAGCTGTAATGTATCAATCTCCATAACTTTCCTCACTTTCTTGCACGTTCTACAGATATAACACCTTTTACTTTTCTTATCTTATCCATAAGAACACGTAATTGTTCCATTCCGGCAACCTGTACACTAGCTTCAAAAATAGCATTTCCATTTTTCAAATTTCGAGATGAAGAATGAACAATCTGAATATGTGATTCTGTCAAGACTTTTGTAATATCAAAAACTAAGCCCACACGGTCTATAGCAATAACTTCTATTCCTGTAGGAATAAGTGCTGAACTTGTTGAACTTGTCCACTGAACAGGAACCCATCGCTCCATATTTTCAGGTGAATTACGCTTTAATGCTGACTGATAGTTCGTACAAGATGTTGTATGAATTGATATGCCATATCCACGGGTAATAAATCCTATAATCTCATCACCTGGAAGGGGATTACAACACTGTGCATATTTATACGCACAATCTGCTATTTTGTCAAGAATTATACTACATTTCTTATCTTTAATTGTGTTCGCTGGTACAACTGGTATATCTTTTTCATTTTCTGTATTTACACCATATTTCTTTTCATACATATCTTTTAATCTTGGCATAATCTTCGAAAGTGTAACACCACCATAGCCAATAGATGCATAAAAATCATTTAGTGTACTACAATTATGACGTTTTAAATCATCAGCAAGAAATTCTTCAAGCTCTTCTTCTGGAACACGAATTCTGCAACGCTTAAATTCCTGCTCTAAATTATATTTTCCTTGCTGAATATTTTCTTCTCTGCATTCTTTTTTGAACCATGAACGTATCTTTGATTTTGCTTCATTTGTTTTTACAATGTTAAGCCATGCACGATTAGGTGCTTTATTTTCTTTGCTTGTAATAATCTCACAAATTTGACCTGTCTGAAGTTTATAGTCAAGCGGAACTATTTTTTTATCAACTCTTGCACCAATTGTATTATGTCCAACCTGTGTATGAATTCTATATGCAAAGTCAATAACTGTAGCATCCACTGGCAATGAAATAGATTTACCTTGTGGTGTCAGTACAACTATATCTTCAGGAGCAATATCATTTTTTATACTACGTACAATTTCCTCTACATCGTCTGCTGTCTGCTGTGCTTCAATAATTTTTCTTACCCAAGCCAGACGTTCTTCCATACGGTCATGCCCCTGTATTCCCTCTTTATATTTCCAGTGTGCAGCTACACCATACTCAGCAGAAGCATGCATATCCCATGTTCTAATTTGTATTTCAAATGGAATACCTTCCTGCCCGAGTACTGTTGTATGAAGTGACTGATACATATTAGCTTTTGGAGTAGCTATATAATCTTTAAAACGATTGATAAGCGGTCTGAAAATCTCATGAGCTATTCCCATAACTAAATAACATTCAGAAACTGTGGAAACAATAACTCTTACAGCATATTTATCATATATTTCGTCAATATCCTTGTGTTTAACATAAACTTTTTTATAAATACCATATACACTTTTTACTCGTCCGGATATTTCAGGTTCTTTTTCAAAATGTTCTTTTGAAAGGCGTTTGCGTATTCTCTCTTTTATAGTTTCAATAAATGCTTCACGCTCATCTTTTTTAATAAGCATAAGGTGTTCTATTTCAGAGTATGCAAATGGGTCTAAATACCTGAATGACAAATCTTCAAGTTCTTCTTTTATCTTACGTATACCGAGCCTATGGGCAATAGGTGCATAGACATTCATTGTTTCAAGTGCAATTCTACGTTGCTTATCAGGACGTAAGTATTTAAGAGTACGCATATTATGCACACGGTCAGCAAGTTTAATAATCATAACACGAATATCATGTGACATTGCAAGAAGAATTTTACGTACATTCTCTGCCTGTTGCTGTTCCTTATTAAAAACAGGTATACGGCTTAATTTTGTAACACCATCTACTAAAATAGCAACATCCTGACCAAATCGTTTTCTTATATCATCCAATGTATATTCTGTATCCTCTACAACATCATGTAAAAGACCTACACAAATTGTATCTGTATCCATTCCCAAATCAACAAGTATCATAGAAACAGAAAGCGGATGTACAATATATGGCTCTCCAGAAGAACGTTTCTGGTCACCATGTGCCTTTTCAGCAAATTCGTATGCAGAAACAATTTTACTTAAATCATACTGTTTATCAGTATCAAGTATTTTTTTTGTCAAATCTGATATAGTCACATGCTCTTTTTTTATCTCTTCGTTCACATAGACCCCTCCTCACATTGTTTTTGTAATTTCTGTAAAACCGGAGATTTCTCAAGGTCTGTTTTTTCATGTACTTCATTCAGATATACAATATTCTGATATGAGTCAATTCGAACAAGACCAAGAGATTTAAATATATCTAACGCAATAAGCAACTTCCCATAATTTATTGAATATCCCTGAAGCTGCATAAAAAGCGTATCAACATCTGTTCCTGATAATAATATTTTTTTATAAATAATTGTAAGCTCCTGACGATTAGGAGTTAATGCTTTATAATATGATTTTGGAAGTTCTTCATCACGGCAAAATTTTTCATAAGAAGCAAGTGCAGAAAAATATGATGCCTGACGTATTCCGCTTTTTCTGTAATCTTTACATATAAGGCTTAATTGCTTATGTCCATTATATGTATTTATTTCTGCTGTTACAAGCAAATCGCACAAATCATGCTTTTCAAGCCCGATTTGATTTGTTGTAATTCTGAATATAAGAACTTCTAACTGAAGATTTCCATATTTAATTTTTAATTTTGTATGTAAACCCTTTGATATCGGAACAATATCCTCAACTACAGCATGACAAATCGCAAAAACAGGTGACGGATTTCCCTCACCATAAGGTGCAAGCATTTCAAGACTTGAAATATTCTGTATTGTAATATCCTGAGGTAAAAGAAGCTTATCTGCTGTAAATGTCATAACAGGCATTTCAGGAAATTTTTCTAATGAGTATCTTTTCACGCACTCTATAAATTTTTGTAAATTTTCTTTTTTAAGAGAAAAGCCTCCGGCTCCAGGATGTCCACCATATTTTAAAAAACAGTCACGACAATAATCAAGACATTCAAAAATAGAAAATTCTCCGAATGCTCTTGCAGAACCTCGTACTATATCATCTTCAATAGTCATAATTATTACAGGCTTTCCGAAACGCTCCTGTAAACGAGATGCAACAATGCCAATTACACCATGACTCCAGTTATCACCATAAATCATGATAACCCTCTGCTTTAAAATAGATGGGGCATCTATAATTTGATTTTGTACTTCCTCTAAAATTTTATTTTCTGTTTCCTTTCTCTGACGATTACACATCTCAAGAGAATATGCAAGTTCAGCTGCACGCTCAGGGTCTTCCTCAAGTAAAAGATTTACTGCAAGCCTTGGAGAACCAAATCTTCCAGCAGCATTTATTCTTGGTGCTAATGCAAATGCCAGTGTAGACGATGTAATAACCTTATCACTTACTCCGCATATATCCATAAGAGCAAGCAGCCCGACACGTTCTGTATTTGCAAGTAAACGTAATCCTATTTGTACTAAAAAGCGATTTTCACCACTCAATGATACAATATCTGCAACTGTTGCAATTGCTGCTAAGTCTCCGAACTGTTCAAGAGCAAATGTCAAATCTCCATCGCTAAGAGCTGCGACTAATTTTAATACAACACCTGCTCCACAAAATTTTTTAAAAGGAGAAGGACAGTCAGTCCTGTGAGGGTCTACAATAGCTTCAGCCTGCGGAAGTGAATCAAGAGGCTGATGATGGTCAGTTATAACCATTTTCATCCCAAGTGCTGCTGCATATGCTGATTCTTTCAAAGCAGTAATTCCATTATCCCCAGTTATAATAAGTTCTACACCCTCATTATTAAGTTTATCAAGTGCCTCCGTATTCAAACCATATCCTTCATCCCTTTCTGGAATATAGTATGTAACATCAGCACCAAGTTCAATCAGATAACTATATAAAATTACTGTAGAAATCACACCATCACAATCATAATCTCCATATATGCAAATCTTTTTTCCTTCGGAAATAGCATTATTAATACACTCCACAGCCAATTGCATATCACGTATTAAAAATGGGTCAGACAACATATTACATGACAGTAACTCAGAAGCCTCATCAATACTGGAAATACCCCTCGCAGTTAAAACCTCTGCACAAAAAAGTGATAAGTCACTTGATGATTTTAGCCTGACAGCAATTTCAGGATTTGATTTGTTTATTTTCCATTTCTTCATAATATACACCTATATTTTAGTCTTTCTTCAAAATTCACCAATAAAAAATCAGATTTTTTAAATTTTCAAACAACGCTTATTCAAATTAAAGTTATGTTACAATTATACCATAAATCATGTAAAAATTCAAGTGATATTAAGTAGTTAATGATATTGATAAATTGCTATATTTTCAAATCCATCAAGTAAATTATTTACATTTTTAAATGCTATAGCTGTACCTTTCGCAACACAGTTCATCGCATCCTTTGCAACTACACATTTAACATTTAACGTATTTTCAACAAGCTTTCTCAATCCGCCGAGCATAGAACCGCCACCAGCCATCAGAACACCCTTTTCATAAATATCTCCTACTAATTCAGGTGGTGTCTCTTCTAAAACTGTTCTTATTGCCTCAATAATATCTGATATTTCATCTCTTATTGCTTCAAAAATTTCTGTTTCACTTATTTCAATCTGTTGTGGCATGCCACTTACTAAATTTCTTCCCTTTACATACATTGTAGAGTCACTTCTTGGATTAAATAAATTTGTAAGACGGATTTTTGTTCTCTCTGCCATCTGTTCTCCAATGAGCAACTTGTATTTTGTTTGAATATATCTTATAATTGCCTGGTCAAGCGTATTTCCTGCAACTTTAATAGAATGAGATGTAACAACACCATTCATTGATACTATTGCTACATCTGTTGTTCCACCTCCTATGTCAACAATCATATTTCCTCTTGCTTTTCCAATATTAACTCCTGCTCCTATAAGTGCGGCAATTGGTTCATCAATCAAATATGCCTTTCTTGAACCAGCACTCATAGCAGCTTCCACAACTGCTCTTTTCTCTACATCGGTAATAAATGATGGTACACACATTATAATTCTTGGTCTGACTAAACGTTTTCCTGTAACACGTAAAATAAATTCTTTTATCATATACTGGGTCATACGGTCATCGGAAATAACACCATTGGAAAGCGGCCTTATTACTTTTATATAGTCAGGTGTCTTTCCAATCATGCGATATGCTTCTGAACCAACTGCCAGAACTTCTTTAGTTCTTAAATGATATGCAATAGCTGATGGCTCACTCA
>JAFTWL010000024.1 GCA_017465305.1 Ruminococcus sp.
GATATATGCCATTTTTATCAGGTGAAACAAATACTACTTGAAAACCACATTTTTCTTTTAAATAGTTCATAGTATTTTTTACAGAAGCGTGTTCTACTGCACTTACAATAATTTTCTTTCTGCGTTTCCCATAATGCAAAGCTGTTCCTTGCAAAGCTAAATTATTACTCTCAGTTGCTCCTGAAGTAAAGAAAATTTCCTGCTCTGTACACCCAAGAGCTTTAGATATTATAAAACGTGCTTTATCTACTTCTTTTTGTGCAGAAAGCCCTATACTGTGCAATGAGCCAGGATTTCCATAAATTTGTGAAAAGCATCTCTGCATAGCTTCTATTGACTCTGAACATGGTTTTGTTGTTGCAGCATTATCCAGATAACATTCCATTATATTACATTATCTCCTTTCTATCAATTTTAAATTATTTAAATTGATTATGATATATACTCAACAAAATTTTAATCTTATTATATCACATCTAATGAAAATATGCAATAGAATTGCCTTGGAAATTTTCATTTTGATTATTTATTATATCATTCAAATTTTGAAAGTTCTTTATCTAAAATTTCTACAGCATCAAGTACAAATTTAAGACATGGACGCACTTTATAATATTCTTTTGTTCTTATTGAAGGATTTTGTTTTAAATTTTCAGATAATGATGATAAAAGTTCTCTGCACTGCAATGACTTATTTTTATTCTGAAATTCTTCAGCTAATTTTCTTACTTTTGCATAATGTTCTACTTTTTCTGAATGATTTTCTGTTGTATTGTATCCACATACACATCCGATTACCATAAACATTCCTGTAACTGCTCCACAAGTTGAACGCAGTCCACCCATTCCGCCTCCAAATGAAGAAGCAAGTTTTAATGATGTTTCAAGTGGTATTTTTGTAATATCATCAAATGCACCAAATACAGATTGTGCACAATTATATCCTGATGTAAATAACTTTTTAGCCTTTTCTAAATGATTCATATAAATTAATCTCCAACATAATATTTATTTATTATTATTTTTGTAAAAAGCGGAATCATACATTTGTACGATTCCGCTGTCTGCTCCAAATAGTATTCATCAAAATAAATTAAAAATTAAAGATATGTAAGGAATTGTGAACATAGAACTACCAATATCAATGCAATAGGATATGTTGCTGCATAAGCAGATGCAACATTTGGAGTTCCTGTCATGTTAATCAATGCTCCAAGTGCTGGAGTACTTGTCATACCACCACAAAGTGAACCAAGATTATTGAACAAACTCAACTTTAAAACATACTTTGCTATAATAAAACCAATAATCAATGGTATAAGTGTCATTAATGCACCCCATACAAAAAGCATTGGTCCAAATTCAACTAATGTATCTACAAATCCTGCACCACCATCAATACCAGCACCAATCAAGAAAAGTACTAATCCAAGTTCCTGGAAGATGCTCAACATATGTTCATCTACTTTTAAGCTCAATTTGCCAGCATGTCCAAAATGGCCAAATAATAAACCAACTATCAGAGGACCACCTGTAGTTCCAAGATTGAAAGAAGAACCATTACCTAATGGAATATTGATACTTCCTAAAATTAATCCAAAAATAACAGCTAATGCAAATGCTCCTAAACCGAACTTATCCATAGAAAAAAGCTTGCCTATTTGTTTTTTCTTAACATCGTCATTGTCAACAACAATCAATTTTGAACGTTCTTCGTCCATATTAGCATGCAAAACTCTTGGAATAATCTGTACAAATAATACAACGCCAATAACACCAAATGGATAAGCAACACCATGTCCTACAGCAATCTGCTTAAAAGCTTCTTCACTTATTTTTCCATCAAGTGCACCCTGTGCCGCAGCAAATGCTGGTGTACTTGTAAGAGCACCTGAAAGCAGTCCAGTACTCATAGCAGAATTCATATTAGGTGCAAATAATGTAATCAATGCACAAGTGCCTGCTCCAGCAGCAATAATAATAGCACCTAAAAGAACATAAGACTTTGCGTTTTTCTTTAAGTTTTTAAAGAAACTTGGTCCGGCAATCAAACCAACAGAAGTTACAAATAAAACAAGTCCCAAATTCTGAACCAAACTAAAATAAGTATCTACTGTTCCAAGACTATCTGCCCAACCAGCAATACCATCTTCAGAAAATGCTACACCTTTAAAATGGCCAGCCAACAATGCAACAAGAAAAATAGCTGCTGTACCAAGGGAAACACCTTTAATTGAAATTTTACCAATCAAGTAACCGACTACAATAATTGCAAACATGAAAAATAATACAAGTGCCATTGCTTTCATGTTAAAAATATGAATACCAGCTACTTCAAGTAATTGAAATTTCATACTTCTCCGCTCCTTAAACTTATTATTTTTTGTATTGTATAAACTTGGAGTGATTTTCACACAATACTTTTAAAGTTTTGAGGCACATCAGAAAACTGCCCAGACTTTTGTTTTCGGATATGTCTCTGATTTTGATGAAATACCAGCTTTCATTATAAAATAACTTAAAAATTACACTATTGCTTATACGAGGTTATTTAAAAAATAATTATATACAAATATATAGACTTTTTAAACAATCTCCTGCAATAACATAAAAAAAGCTATCCCATATAGACAGCTCGGAACATTTACAAATTAACTATAGCACAGAAAATTATAGTTGTCAAGAGATGAACGCATATTTTTCAAAAAAAGCAAGTTTTTTGTCATAAAATGAACTTGTATTGTGACAAATCACCATTGAACCTATACAAAATATGTTTAATTAAATTTTTTCTTGATATTAAAAATTAATGTGAGGTCAACGTAAGATATTGCAAATACATATATATACATCAAACTCACATTAAACTAATATTTTATACAACTAAAAAAACAAGCTATAAACATAAATATGTATATTTTATTTCTTCTGTTCTTTCAATAAATCACGAATTTCAGTAAGCAATACTTCTTCATTAGATGGCTTTGGAGGTGCTTCTTCTTTTTTCTTTCTGAATGTATTCATAACTTTTACAACAACAAACACACAAAGAGCAGTTAAAAGAAAGTTTATTATTGCCTGAATAAAATTGCCTATCGCCAAAGTTGCTGAACCGACAGTAATACTGATATTGCCAAATCCTATACCGCCTATGACAATTCCTATCAAAGGCGTAAAAATATCATTTACTAATGATGTTACAATAGCAACACTAATAAAAATTTATTTAATATAGTAACAAGTTCTAAAATTTTAAATCCAGATTATTTAAAAATAATATCATTCAACATCCGATGTTGATTCATCTGAACTTTCATCAGAATTTTCGCTGTCATCATTATCTGAATTATTTTCTTCTGAATTTTCACCTTCTTCCTGAGAACTTTCTTCTGATGAATCTTCACTGCTTTCATCAACAGGTCTTGTTTCTCCTGTATCTATTGTTATTATAAATCCATCCTGATTGTTACCAGAAATAGTATATTCAGAATCAGGAGGAACTAAAATATATGTTGTGCTTTCATCTTTATTTGCAGGAATATAGTATGTTTTATATACTTTTCCATCCCAATTGACAATCTCAAGCATATTATCAGTATCATACTGTTTTAATAATTCAATATATTCTTCTAAAGTCAATTTCTGTTGATAAATATAAAAAGCATGTGGCTGTCCTACATAACGATAGTGCCAAGGTTCAAAATTTATTTTTGTAATATCAGTTTTATCCTCAGGATAACGCAATATAAGACCATAATGTGCACAATTTTCATTTATCCATTCATAATCGCCTGTACCATCATAATCTCCTAAAACACCATCAACAAACAATGATAAATCTACAGCATAGCCACCCTCATGCTCGCTATATCCTGGCTTTGCTACAAGCGTAGAAGTATCCTCTCCAGTTGCCTCTAAATCTTCATCATATAAAGCTTGTTGTTCTTCATTAGTTCTGTATCCACTTATTACAATAATGTCTTCATGCCCTGTTTTTTCAGCGAAATCATCAAACATATCATTAAGTGCATCAATAGCATCTGAACGCAAACTAATATCTGAGCCACTTACATGGTATGACTCAGTTTTTTTCTCATAAATAGTAAATATATCATTTTGTTTTTTATCTTGATAAGCATTTTCACTATTTATAAGAATTAAATCGCCACTATATATATCATCATTATTTACAGAAATATTCTCAAATAAAGAATTTTCAGTAGTTGGCTGAACATCCGAGCTATTTTCTGTCGGTTCTATAGCCGAATCAAGTCCAGAATTAGCTAAATCTTGTAGCCATGTGTTGCCTGCCATAGAATCAATCTCTTTCCAGTTATTCACAAGCGGCCGTATTGTTGTATATTGAATAGCAGCAAGAATTGCTACCGATGCTACAATTTCAATCGCAATACGCACTCCATGCTTCTTTTCCTTGTTTTTTTGTTTATTATTTTTCACATTTTCTTTTTTTGCTTCGCTACTTATTTTACTTTTTTCTTGTTTTGTAGATTTTTTAATTTTCTCTGGTTTACCTTTTACGGATTTTTCTGAATAATTATTTTCA
>JAFTWL010000025.1 GCA_017465305.1 Ruminococcus sp.
CAAAGGCACTACAGGTGGTTTTGTGAAGCTGACCAAGGAAGATGCTGTTACAATCTATAAAATTGCTCTTAATGCTTCCATTTAGAGTACAATAATCATAATAGTGATATTATGATAGCAATCAGGCAGAGTACAATTAAGCACTCTGCCTTTTGCATATGATGTCAAAATTTTTATGTATAATTCCGTATAATCAACTCCTTCACAGCACCTCGACCATTCCCATTACAGTTGATAAAACGCTTTGTAAAAACTTCCGTGATATCATATCCTGCATATAAACTTCGAATAAAATCAGTGTCAGAATTTGAAAGCATAAACTTGATTCCTCTTGCAGTCAATGCATCACAGCATTCACGTAGACGCTTATGGTCTTCTTTTGTAAAACCATATCTCGTGTAACTTGTAAAGTTTGCCGTTTCGGAAATAGGGTCATATGGTGGGTCAAGGTATACAAATGTCCCTGAAGGTAGAGTGTTTAAAACCAGTGAAAAGTCCACAGATGTAAAAATAATATTTGCAGCATTGAAATATTGGCTCATAGAACGAATCCCTGAAGCATTCACAAAATTCGGACTTTTGTATTTTCCATAGGAAACATTAAACTGTCCCTGTCTGTTTTCACGATATAACCCATTGAAGCAGGTCTTATTCAGATAAATAAATCTTGCAGCCTGCTTCACTGCAGACAGTGCAGCGAAACGTTCATAATCTCTGTCAAGCCCTCTGATTTTGTAGTAGTATTCAGCAGTATTTTCATATCCGCTGAGTTCTGCAATCAGGGCTTCAGGATAATATTTGATGACGTTATACACATTCATCAATCCCGAATTGATGTCATTGATATATGTCACTAAAAACAATATCAACGATCTTATCAATTATGCACTTAACAATCATAAAAATGAAATACATAATATACTTATGGATTACAAGAAAGCGGAGTTGGACGTGAAGAAGCGGAATAAGAACGTTTAAGAAGCAAATGAATATGGTTGTGGTTTTTTCCGATTTTGTATCGAATCATAAAACCATGAGAGAAACTGATGACTTAACAGATGCACAATGGGAACAAATAAAAGACTGATTTAAAAAATAGAATTGCAATTTGAAGTGAAATATGATATAATAATTATAATAGATAGTGGTAAAAGCGAATCACAAAAGCAGAAAGGAGAGATTGTTATGGGTATTTATTTAAATCCAGATAACATAAATTTTAATCGTGCATTAAATTCTAAAATATATGTTGATAAAAGCGGGTTGATTCAATATACAAATAGCGTAATGAATACAGAACAGCAGTTTATTTGTGTCAGTCGTCCAAGACGCTTTGGAAAATCAATGGCAGCGAATATGCTGACTGCTTATTATAGCAAAGGCTGTAATTCAAAAAACTTGTTCAGCAAACTTAAAATTTCAAAATCTGATTATTTAGAAAATCATATGATTCATTATAACGTGATTCATCTTAATATGCAGCAGTTTTTAAGCGAATCAGATTCTATGGAAGAAATGCTGCAAATGATTCAGAAAACGATTCTTTTCGATTTGACAGAAGAATTTCCTGATGTGCGATATTTTGATAATAAAAAACTTTTGCGTTCTTTTCGTGATGTATTTGCAAAATATGGTGTTCCGTTTATTTTTGTAATTGATGAATGGGATTGTGTGTTCCGTGTGCACAAAAATGACTTGGAATCGCAGAAGAAATATCTTGATTTTTTGAGAAACCTGCTCAAAGATCAAAGTTATGTAGCACTTGCATATATGACGGGAATTCTTCCGATTAAAAAGTACGGAGAACATTCTGCACTTAATATGTTTACGGAGATTTCAATGACTGATCCACGTGAATGTGCTGAATTTACGGGTTTTACGGAAAATGAGGTTCAGGAGCTTTGTGAGCGTTACAATATGCCATTTGATGAGACGAAAAGATGGTATGACGGATATAATCTTATGGGCGTTTCGATTTACAATCCACGTTCTGTAGTCATGTCCATGACTGGAGGATATTTTAATAATTACTGGACTTCAACGGAAACCTATGAAGCATTAAAGGAATATATCGAGTTAAATCATGACGGATTGCGTGACAAGATAATTCAGATGATTGCCGGAGAAAAGGTAAAAATCAACCCTGAGAAATTTCAGAATGATATGACGACATTTAATAGTGCAGATGATGTTCTGACACTTCTGGTGCATCTGGGCTATTTGACATTTGATTTTGATACAAGAGAAGTCTGGATACCCAACAGTGAAGTACGTCAGGAGTTTATCAACTCCATTGAAGACGGTGGCTGGGAGCATGTTATGAAAGCCATTCGGCAGTCAGATGCTTTGCTGGATGCAACTTTGCAGGGCGATGAGAAAAAAGTTGCTGAAATTATTGAGCAGGTACATCAGGATAATACTTCTATTTTGCAGTATAACGATGAAAATTCACTCTCTTGTGTGCTTTCTCTTGCTTATTATTCTGCACAGAAAAGCCATACGATTACCAGAGAAGCACCAGCTGGAAAAGGATATGCTGATTTGGTATTTGTACCGAGAAGAACCAGTCATTTGCCTGCATTCATTGTAGAATTGAAATGTGATCATTCAGCTGATGCAGCAGTAGAGCAGATACGGAAAAAGGATTATACAGATTGTCTGAAAGATTACAGCGGTGAGATTTTACTTGTAGGCATTAATTATGATAAAAAAAGTAAGGAGCATACTTGTAGGATTGAAAGTACAAAAAAATAAAGTCATCACACAGAAAATTGCATGATGACAATTTAGAATATGATGAAGACTTCTGTGGCGTCCTTATAGAAAAAATCATAAAAACATATGGAAACCATTATCTTGCTTTATAGGAAATACGTTGTGAAGAATGTGTATTTTGTAGATTTTCGTTTCCGTTATATTTCCGTTATTCTCGTGAAAATCTGTGGATTGATACAGTAAGATATAAACCGGTGATTTTGAAAAGTGACGTATTTTAGACAGTTATTGTAACCTGTAGTAAGTGATGAATCAGTATTGGTAACACTCATAACCCGAAGGTCGTCAGTTCAAATCTGGCTCCCGCAACCAGTAATATGTACGCCTATGTTAAGGTCCAAAGACCCGTCAGCATGGGCGTATATTTTTATCATCTGCTTACAAATGTTTTTTAAATCAGTATCTAAATTATCTATCATATTTATAAAAAGAGCTTCTACTTTTTCAGGTTTAACAACATTTTTATCAGATTTTTTAGCAATAATATCTTCTAATTCTGATTTACGAACACGAAGCTTTAACATCTCATCTTGTAATTCAGGATAATCTATGCCTTTTAATATTGCTTTTGTCCCATTATTAAGTTGCATTATAATATCATCTAATTCTTTGCGTTCTTCTTTTAAATCAGCAGAAGCACCGTTTACTTTATCAGCAATAGTTTTAGCCATGCTTTTATAGTCAATATCTTTCAAGTATGATTTAAGGCTGTCTATGACAAAGCTCTCTACCTCGTCAGCATTAATGTTTTTTGCTGTACAAGTACGATTTCTGTATTTATTTCCACAACAATAATAACGATTTTCATGACCTCTTTTTGTGGATGTATGACCTACAAATTTAGCGCCACACTCAGTACATTCAATTAGTCCTGATAATAAATATTCTCTTTTAGCTTTGTTAGAAGCTCTATGTTTTTTATCCTGCATTCTCATTTGTACACGCTCCCATGTATTTTTATCTATAATAGGTGGTATGGCATCTTCTATTCTTACAGCGTTAGGGTTAGGAGTACCACCAGCCCATTTGCCCATGATTTTTGTGTGGCGTTTACACCATGTATATGTACCTATATATCGTTCATTTTTTAATATGTAGTGTAAGCTGTTTTTTCCTATGGCTTTACCACGCTTACCGTAAACAGTGCCAATTGCATTCATAATATCAACATAGCTCGCACCGTCAGCATACATATTAAAAATTTTCTTTACAATCTTAGCTTCAGCTTTGTTTATTACATATTGTTTATTTACGATGTCATATCCGAGGTTTGGAGTTCCACCTAAGAATTGACCTGTCTTTGCTTTGAGTGCAATACTGTCCATAGATTTCTGACGGCTTGTAAGTACATGATGTTGACCAAGTCCAACAGTTATTAACTCTGTAAGGTAGTCAGATGGGTTTAATATATCTCCGATTTTATCTTCTACAGAAATAACTTGTACTCCTAAAATAGCCATCTGTTTGCGAAAGCTAAACCAGTCAGAAACATCACGGCTGCCACGGCTAATATCATATATAATAACAGCGTCAAATTTATGATATTTTGCATCTTCACATAAAGCTTTAAAAGCTGGTCTGTCTAAATTAGTACCGCTATAAGCTTCATCAGCATAACATTTTGTTATGTTGATATTATTTTTTAAGCAATAATCTTGAATCTTTTTCATCTGGTATTCGATACTGCTTGAAGTCTGATGTTCAGTGCTGTATCGTGCATAAGCTGCTGCATTCATTTTTTTAAATTCCTCCTTGACATTTTTAGAGGAATATGCTATAATAATTATATTAAAACATTTTTTAATAATAAATAGCATCCTCGTTCAAATTAATGTTTAGATAACGTCTTACTGTTGGAGCAGTAAGGCGTTATTTTTTTGTCTTTTTAATTAGTTTTGTAAGCTTGGTAATATCCAAAGTTCAGAAGCATAGTCTCCCAATATATTTACAGGAAAATTTCTGTTTGCTATGCTTTGTATTATATCTTTTCCAATAGTAAATGATATTACTTTGCCTTCTGAACCATCAGCCATATCCGCTATAGCCCAGTATTGTATTTCATCATATTGGTCACAACCTTGGTTTATGATTAAGTCTTCAACATTAAAGTAGTTTTGATTTATTGTTTTTTTATTAGTTAATTCCTTTTCAATTTTAGCTTTTATAACAATAACACTTTTTCCGTCAATATTATTTTTAATTGCACTTATAAATTCACCATATTTTATTTTATATTCGTTATTTTTTTGTTCTGTTGGTTCTTCTACTATTGGAATAGCTTCTGTTATTATTATTTCAGTTGTTGGTTCTTCAGTAATTATTTCCGTGGTGGCTTCTTCCGTTTCAACTGTAGTTTCTTTTTCAATTTTTTCTTCAGCTGTCATTACCTCACCTACATTTTTTGTTTCTTTGTGTTCAGTAGTTAGGGAAGTGGCTTCTACAGTTTCTTTTTCTGTAGCATTAGTTTCTGTTAATATTGTTTCCATTGTCACAGAAGATTCTTCTGTATTTCCACAACCTGAAATTCCAACAACACACAAAACAGATATTAAACCAGCGATTATTTTTTTGTAATTCATACTTTTATCCTCCTAAATATTTGAATATTTTATAGAATAATATTACCATAAAAATATTAAATCATCAAGAGAAAAAATTAGAATTAATGAAATTTATAAACAATTTTGTTATATTGCACAAATTTAATAAGATTGTATAGGACATTTAAAATATAATGTCCTATACAAATTTGATTTAATTAATTTTTGTTATTTCTTACGTTGTTGAAAAAATGTTGAAACTGTTGAAAAACCTGTCTCTCCAATGGATGAGACAAAAACATATTACGTCTATAAAGCTCCTCCATACGTCTGGCTCTTATTTGTGCCGCTTGCATGGAGACATTACAAAGACTTGCAATATCTTCCGGTGTGTGGATGTTTAAGCCCCACAAAGCACATGCAGGCATAAGCACATCAGTTGCAAATCTATCGGCTGCCTGCTCCTCTTCTGGTCTGATACTGTCATAACTCCGTGATAACGGCGTATCACCTAAGTGACCAAGTAAATAATGTCCTAATTCGTGCAAAATCGTAAACGCTTGTCTTTGTGGTGTCTGAGAAGGATTTATCAAAATTATTATTTTACCATCTTTTAATTTGACTATTCTTCCAGATTCACCAGGATTTAATACAGTATTATTATAGACACAATGCAAACCATAAAGTTTGGCTATGCTTATCGGATTGACTGGCAATTCAGAAATTTTGCAATCAATCAAGCATTGCCAGCTTGCATTTCTGGCGTTTTTGTATATTGCATACAGCAAAATCATCACCTCAGTGATATTTTATCACGGGGTGATTATTTAATTATAGGGACATTATTGTAGTGATTTTGGTAGCTTATCTAAATGTGTCTTCGGGGATTTCTGGTGAATTTCTTAGTAAATCTTCGAGTTCGTCGTCTGTCAAATTCATTGTTTGACCTTGCCATTCACTGCCCCGTGCAGCATATTGATAAGAATATCTTGGTGGCGGCGGTTCTTCATTTGTTATTGGGATATTTTGTCGGTTTAAATTAGGAGTAATTTCCTTTATAGTTTGAGACTTTTTTTTAGACATTTCTTTAGCCTTTTGTACGTTTCCGCTTAAAGTATTAAGATGTTTCATAAATTCTTCTCTTTGCCCTTGGTTCATGGCACAATAAGCAGTTATTATAGCACGTTCAGTCATTCCCAATCCATAAGCTTGACATAACATCATTATAGGGTCTTCAGGCATTGCCTCACGTCCTAATATATAGTCTGTAGTTACACCGTAAAAGTCGGCTATTATCATAAGCATATCAGCTGTAGGTTTTCTTTTTCCTGTTTCATAGTTTTGATAGGTGTTAAAACTTATTCCACATTGATTGCAAAATTCTTGCATTGATAGATTACAACTTTTTCGAAGTAATTTTAATATATCTTTAGTTTCCATTAAATCACCTCCTTTCTTTTAATATGATTATATCATACGTTTGCACGAAAGTCAATATGTACGATTGTACTTTGTTAAGTTTGTATAATTAGTACAAAAGCACTATTATTTATTTGTGCAAGGCTACAAATAGTATTTTTATACGAAAAAACTATTGACTTGTTCGTGCGTTAGTGCTATAATACAATCACAGGAAGCACAAACGTGTGATTCTGAATAAACGAGAGGAGGTGAGAAGATGGGAGAAAAAGAAAAAAAGTTGCCCACAGAATTTGAGCAACTTTTAATAGAAATATGTGATAAGCACAATGTAGATTTTGAACAGGCAAAATTTTTAGTATTTAAAACAATGAAGCTTATAGTTGATGAATTTTCAGAAATATTAAATCAAGTACAGTTTAAGTAGTAGTATTACTTTTAGCTTTTTTAGAATCATCAAATAATTTCATTATTCTTTCAAATTTTTCGGGGTCATTAACCATTTCTGTTAGTAATACTGAGGACATAGAACGTTGAAAATCAGATGTAAATACTTCGTTTATTTGTTTTTGATTTTCCTCTTTCTTTTTCTTTTCTTCATTTTGTTCAACAGCATATATAATTTGCAATAGCTTTTGTTTGAATTCTTGAGTTTTTCTTGTATTATCAATATTATAAAAATGAGTTCTTATGTTTTGTATATCAAAAGGGAGTTTCGTTCCATCCTCTGCTATTTGAATAACTGGCTTTCCAGTAGCAGTTCTAAATCCTAATTCATAAAAAACGTTTGCGTTATTTTGAGTTACATCAGCAATTACAAGTTCAGCTTCATTTAAATATTTTAATATTGAATCATCTATTCGGTCATTATTAAGTATTTTATCTGCTCTAACAATATCATAGCCTTTTTGATTACAAATAGGTTCAATTATAAATTCTAATAAATCATCTGATTTTCTGCGAATTTCTGAACCTTCTTCTCCAATTGGACAAACGATAAAACAAGTTTTTCTATCCATGATATTTTCCTCCATTAAAAGTGATTTTTTGACGTTTTTATTTAAAATGTAACATGGTCATTATACCATATTTATAAGGAATTGTCAAGATAAAAGATAAAAATATTGAAAAAAGAGGTGATAAAAGATGAAAAATGATGGAACTGTATATTATCCTATTTTAGAATCTAAGCTTTCTGAAAAAGGTATTAGAAAAGGCAAAGTTCAGCAGTTGTTGAATATCAACTATACTACTTTTTGTGATAAGCTTAATGGCAGAAGCGATTTCAGCGTTGCACAGGCAATCAAGATTCAGGAAGCATTTTTCCTGGATATGACTGTAAACGAATTATTCAGACCTATTGAGGAGGAAAAAAAATGAATACTATTATAATCATGATATTGCTGATTCTTCTAATTGCTGTTTGTATTATGTGCTTTATGTGTGTAATTGGAATGCTTGCTCTCAGATTCTTTATTATAGAAAAATATGGTGAAATAACATTAGAAGAATTTAAGCACTATGTAGGAGTTGTTGCTGAAAAAATATTTAAAAGAAAATAAAGAGGAGACAACATGTTAGAAATAATAATAGTCAGTGGAATGGTAGTAACAGGCTTGTCACTAGTGGTTTTGCAGATA
>JAFTWL010000026.1 GCA_017465305.1 Ruminococcus sp.
AGTGAGCTTTCTAATAACACCTTCATGCATTGATTCAGGAATGTCTTTTATATATTCTTCCAAAAAATCATACAGACGAATCTCCATAATTCACGCTCCTAAATTTTTTCAATTTCTTTCAATAATTCGCTTACTATCTCTGATTCTTTAACTTTTCTTAAAACTTCTCCTTTTCTAAATATTACAGCACATCCATCTCCTCCGGCAATTCCAATATCAGCTTCTTTAGCTTCTCCAGGTCCATTTACTATACATCCCATAACAGCAACCTTAATATCTTTTTTTATTCCTTTCAGAGCATCTTCAACTTCTTTTGCTGTTTTAACTAAATCTATTCTCGTTCGTCCGCAAGTAGGACATGAAACAAATTGCAGTCCATTTCTAAGTCCTAAGCATTTTAAAATATCATCTGCTGCCTCTACTTCTTTTACAGGATTATCAGTAAGAGAAACACGTATAGTTTCACCAATATTATCATGTAAAAGCGAACCTATTCCAATAGCTGATTTGAGCATGCCCATATGAGCTGTTCCTGCTTCTGTTACACCTAAATGTAATGGATAATTACATTTTTGCGATGCTAATCTATAAGCTTCTATCATTGTATTTACATCAGAAGATTTAATTGAAATTACAATATCATCAAAATCACAGGCTTCTAAAATTTTAACATGTCCCATTGCACTCTCAACCAATGCTTCAGCTGTAGGAGAGCCATATTTAGCTAAAATATGTTTTTCTAACGAACCAGAATTTACGCCAATTCTTATAGGAATAGATTTTGATTTACAAGCAGATACAACTTTTTTCACATACTCCATACTGCCGATATTTCCAGGATTTATTCTGATTTTATCAATTCCAGCTGAAACAGCTTCTAATGCAAGACGATAATCAAAATGAATGTCAGCTACAAGAGGAATAGAAATTTTTTCTTTTATTGCTGGAATAAGTGATCTTGCCTGCATATCAGGAATAGCAGCACGTACAATTTCACAACCAGCATTCTCAAGCTCTATTGCTTGATTAACACTCCCATCAATATCATCTGAACGAGTATTTAACATAGATTGTATATAAATATGTTTTCCATCTAAAATACAATTGCCTACTTTTACAGGTTTTAAATTTCTCAAAAATATCTCCCTTTCCACAAAAGGCACAGGTGCTTATTCAGCAATCTGTGCCGTAATAGTTTACTTAAAATTATTCATATTTTAATTATTATACAAAAAGTTTCATAACATCTTGTACTGTAATTAAAATCATAAACAAAAACAATGCTGCCATGCCAACAAAATGAACCATTGCTTCATGTTCTTTTTTTATTGGTTTTCTGCGAATTCCTTCAATAATTAAAAATAAAAATCGACTTCCGTCTAATCCTGGTATAGGCAATAAATTAAATACACCAACATTTACAGTAATAAAAACTGTTAATCCCATTACAGAAGAAAGACGTTCCTTTAATGTTTCACCTTCTGAAGCAACTTCGCTTATAACACTAACTGTACCAACAGGTCCAGATAATTCTTGAATACCATATTTTCCAGTAACTAATTCTTTCAAAGAAATCCATATAAGTTTTGCTGTTGCAACAGTATCTTTTGCAGAATATGATGTCACTGTCAAAGGATTTTTCTTTTCTCCTTTTATTTTAAAATCGATTACACTACTTGTTTTAAGATTTTCAAACTCAACATTATCAAGTGTAATTTTTTCACCATTTCTTTTTACTGTTACGGAAAAAGAATCCGCTTCTGTTGTCTGCAACTTATAAGATAAATCTTTCATTGACAATATAGAACTGCCATCCAAAGCAATAATTTCATCGCCTAACTCCAAGCCACTTTCACGGCTTTTTGATAAATTCACTTCTTTTCCTGTCTTTTCATCAATTTCAGAGTTAAACTCAGCAATTATAGTTGTCGGAACATACCTGAGCATAGACGTTGTTACAATAGTCAAAACAAATCCAAGCAATATATTCATAAATGCACCGGCTAATATTACAGTCATACGCTGCCAGACTTTTTTAGAACCAAAAGCTCTTGGATTGCTACTGTTATCATCTTCTCCCTCCATGGCACAAAAACCACCTATAGGAAAAAGTCTAAGAGAATATTCAGTCTCTCCTTTTTGAAATTTTAAAAGACTTTGTCCCATTACTATTGCAAATTGATTTACCTGAATACCATTCAATTTTGCAACAATAAAATGCCCGAACTCATGTATAGTAATAATAAGCCCAAAAATTAAAATTGCAATGATAATTGTCCAAAATGACATAAAAAATCCTTTCTCACCATATAAATTATCCGCTGTACAAATTTAATCCCATTACAAACTGACGTGCTTTTTCATCTGCACGAAGTACATCATCACAGTCTTTTATATCTGTACAAGATATATTTTGCATTGCAGCTTCTACTATATCAGCAATTTCTAAAAATCCTATTTTACCTTGCAAAAATGCAGAAACCGCAAGTTCATTAGCACCATTCATAATACAAGGCATTGTTCCACCTTCCTGAATTGCTCTTATAGCAAGTGGCAGACATCTGAATACTTCTAAATCTGGCTTTGCAAATGTAAGATTTCCGTATTCAGTCAATGATAAAGGCTTTACAGGACAAGGTAATCTATCAGGATAAAACAATGCGTACTGAATAGGAATTTTCATATCTGGTGTTCCCATCTGTGCAATAACAGAATTATCAGCATACTCAACAGCTGAGTGTACAACACTCTGTCTATGTACTATAACTTCAATCTGTTCTGGTTGTAAATCAAAAAGCCACTTCGCTTCAATAAATTCAAGACCCTTATTCATTAATGTAGAAGAATCTATTGTAACCTTGTTTCCCATATCCCAATTAGGATGTTTCAAAGCATCCTTTGCTGTAACTTGTTCAAGTTGCTTTTTAGTATAACCATAGAAAGGACCACCTGAAGCTGTCAATAAAATTTTACTAATCTGAGAATGTTTATTACCCTGCAAACATTGAAAAATAGCAGAATGTTCACTGTCAACAGGAATAACAGGAACTCCCTTTTCTTTTGAAGCTTTCATAACCAAAGAACCACCTGCTACAAGCGTTTCCTTATTAGCAAGTGCAACAGGTATTCCTGCTGAAATAGAAGCAAGTGTTGGCTGTAATCCTATCATACCTACAACAGAATTTAAAACTATATCAGCTTTTCTATCTCCAGCAATTTCGCACAAACCCTCCATGCCTGTTACTATTTTAACAGACATATCAGAAAGATTTGATTTTAATTCTGAATAATATTCCTTGTCAAAAATACATACAAGCTCTGGCTTAAACTGTCTCACTTGTTTTTCAAGCAAAGTAATATTCTTTTTTGCAGCAAGTGCATGAATTTTCAAATCATGTTTTTCTACAATGTCCAAAGCCTGTGTTCCAATAGAACCTGTAGAGCCTAAAATAGAAATAATTTTTTTCATTTTTTCATCTCTCTATATGATGCAACACCCCCCATAAAATAATATGAGGGGGTAACATTTTTTATTTATAAATTGGAATCAATAAGTTTAAAGCATAAAATACAGGAAGAGTGAATAAAACACTATCAAATCTATCCATAACACCGCCGTGTCCTGGCATGATATTTCCGAAGTCTTTTATTCCTCTCTGTCTCTTTAAAATCGATGCACTCAAATCACCCAGTACACCAACTAAAGCACATACAATAGCAATTACAACAAGCCATATATATTGAACAGTTGCTTCTGTAATATTACTATAAATCAGGCTAAATACTACAAATGCTATTATTGTTAACAAAATTCCTCCGCAAAGTCCTTCAATTGTTTTCTTAGGGCTTATATTAGGACATAACTTGTGCTTTCCAAAGAAAGTGCCTGCAAAATAAGCACCTGTATCAGCAACCCATGCAGAAGAAAGTGCAAGTATTACATATATAAGACCATAATTGGAATCCATTTGTTTTAAGCAAACAAGCATTCCCATAGATTTTATAATAAGCATTGTAACTGCAAGCATGAAGGCTGTCTGATTAAACTTCTGAATACTATGACGTATAATACACTCTAAAAATATCAGCATTACCGCAAATACAATAACTGCATTTACTATTGAAAGTTTATTATAAAAATAACATATCGGATTTGCTATTGCAGCAATACATGATGCACCAAAAGAAATACGATATTTAAGACAGTCATATGCCTTAAATAACTCAAATAATGCAATTACAGAAATTGCAGCGATACAAATCGGATAAACAATTGTTTCATTCAAAAATAAAACACCAACTAATATTAAAACACCTATTAACCCCGAAATAATGCGAATTTTCAATTTTAAACGCCTCCAAACCGTCTTCCTCGTTCTGAAAAGTCAACTAATGCTTTATTCAGTTCTTCTCTCGAAAAATCAGGCCAGAGTATATCTGTAAAATAATATTCTGCATAAGCACATTGCCAAATCAAAAAATTAGACAATCGTAATTCTCCGCTTGGACGAATCATTAAATCAACATCAGGAATTCCTTTTGTATATAAATTATCAGATATTATATCTTCGGTAATTTCATCAGGAGAAATATTTCCTGATTTTACTTCCTGTGCAATTAACTTTGCAGCATGTGCAATTTCATCACGACCTCCATAGTTAATCGCAAGAATAAGATTCATCTTATTGTATTTTTTAGAATCTTCTTCAAGTTCAATCATACGCTTTTGAATTTTTTCAGGGAGTCGTGTTTTATCTCCAATAAAAATCATACGCACTTCTTGTTCTAAGTATTCATCACAATCATTAAGATATTCCCAGAGCAAATTCATAATAGCATCAATTTCTTCTTTAGGGCGCTTCCAATTCTCTGTAGAAAATACATAAAAAGAAATATTCTTAATTCCAATAGAACGACAATATCTTGTCATGTCATGAAATGTCTTTGCACCCTCACGATGACCAAATTTACGTGGCATACCACGCTTTTTTGCCCAGCGACCATTGCCATCCATAATAAATGCAACGTGTTCAGGAAGCTTTTCAGGAAGTTCTGTTTTGGTGGCAGTTTTTTTCTTAAATGGCAAAGCCATAATAATTGCCTCCTGTTACTTAAATACTCATTACTTCTTTTTCTTTTTCACTAACAAGCTTATCAGCAGAATCACAATATTTATCTGTAATCTTCTGAATATCCTTTTCACCAGTCTTTACTTCATCTTCTGTTAATTCAGAATTTTTCTTCATAGCCTTAATTTTTTCCATAGCATCACGGCGAACATTACGAACAGCAACCTTGCACTCTTCGCCATACTTCTTAATAGACTTACAAAGTTCCTTTCTGCGTTCTTCTGTCAACTGTGGAAATACAAGACGAAGTACTTTTCCGTCATTTGTAGGAGTAATTCCAACATCAGAAGCAAGAATTGCTTTTTCAATGCTCTTCAATGATGACATATCCCATGGCTGAATAACAAGAATACGTGCTTCTGAAACAGAAATAGCAGCCATCTGATTTAATGGTGTTGGTGCACCATAATAGTCTACTGTTACCTTATCAAGTACTGCTGGATTAGCACGACCTGCTCTGATAGCAGCAAAATCACTTTCCAAACGCTGAAGCGTTTTCTTCATTTTATCCTCTGTTTCTTTTAATACTGTTTTCATAACTAAATTTTTCTCCTGTTAAGGAGACGCCTTTC
>JAFTWL010000027.1 GCA_017465305.1 Ruminococcus sp.
GTTGCATTGATTGTAGCAAGCAAAGGTGCAGCAGTAGGGCTTATGGATGATAGATTTATGACACCTATTGTTATTATGGTTGTGTTCACTACGATTATAACTCCAATCTTATTGAAGTTTGTATTTCCGAAGAAACCAAAGGAAGAAAAAGTTTCTAATAATCAAGAAACTATTTCCGTAGAGGCTTAAAAAATATACATATATAAAAAGTTCCCTTGTAGCTTCTTTAATTGAAAGTTACAAGGGAATTTTTAATTATAAATACTGTTATAAAGTTTTATTATTTTGAAATTATTGCATACCACGTAAAATCCAGTCGTACATTCCTTGATATTGTAGTGCAGAACTTCCCCATGAGAAATCCTTTTTCATTCCACGTTTAATTATATCATTCCAGTCTTTACGATGGTTGAAATAAATATTTTTAGCATAATTGATTGTATATAATAAATCATCTGCATTGTAGTGCTGGAATGTAAATCCTGTTCCTGCCTTTTCAAATTCATTGTAAGGCTCTACAGTGTCCTTCAGGCCACCTGTTTCACGTACAATAGGAACTGTACCATAGCGGAGTGAGATAAGCTGAGTTAAACCACAAGGTTCAAAACGGGATGGAACAAGCATTGCATCAGCAGCAGCATATAATTTATGTGCAAGAGGGTCAGAATAGAAAATATTTGCTGATACACGGTCAGGGAATTTACCCTGATAATATCTGAACATGTTTTCGTATTTTGATTCTCCTGTTCCTATGATTACAAATTGAGTGAATTCATCAGTTATGCGTTCGGCAATCCAGTCGACTAAGTCAAGACCTTTCTGGTCAGTAAGACGAGAAATAATTGCAATCATGAACTTTTCATCATCAACAGGAAGACCCAGTTCTGCCTGGAGTGCACGTTTAGCTTCTTTTTTCTTTTCAACAGCATTTTCAGCGTTATAATGTACAGCTATTTTTTTATCTGTTTCAGGATTATATACATCATAGTCGATTCCGTTTAATATACCTCTTAATGAGCGTGAACGTGCACAAAGAAGACCATCAAGCTGTTCACCATAGTATGGAGTTTTAATTTCTTCAGCATAAGGTTCACTTACAGTTGTTATATCGTCAGCATATACAAGTCCGCCTTTAAGCATATTTGCATCTTTCTTAAATTCAAGCTTATCAGGTGTAAACATATATCCTGGAAGATTTGTATTGTATAGAAAATGTTCAATATCCCATACACCTTGGAACTTTAAGTTATGGATTGTCATAATGCTTTTTGTTCCCCAGTAGAAGCTGTGACTTGCAAATGTACTGCGGAGAAATACAGGAATCATGCCAGTTTGCCAGTCATGACAATGGATAATATCAGGATGGAATCCCAGTACAGGCATAGCGGCTAAAACAGCTTTTGAGAAGAAAATATAACGTTCAATGTCCCAGCGGATAGAATCACTGTAAGGTTTATCACATTTAAAATAATATTCATTATCAATAAAGTAGAATTTTACGCCTTCGTATTCATATTCCATAATGCCAACAAATATATTTTCTTTTCTTTTTCCGTAATCCATGTAAAAGCTTGAAATATGTTGGAACTTTCCACGATATTCCCAAGGAATACAGGTGTAATTAGGAAGAATTACACGAACATCATATTCTTGTTTGTACAGACTTTTTGGCAAGGCACCTACAACATCAGCAAGACCACCAGTCTTTACAAAAGGAACACATTCAGACGCTGCAAATAAAATATTTTTCATATGAATTATATACTGCAAAAAAGTGCAGTTTCTCCTTCCATTGCAGATTTGAGAACCTGAATTATAATTGAATTTGTTCTGTTTATATTTTATAAAATTTCACATAAATTTTCTGTAATTACAGTTGCTGATTTTTTAATATTTCAGGTGTTTTATATTTATATGTGATTAATTTCAAATTATAGATTAGAACAAAATCTTAATAAAACAGGTTCTTAATATCAATAACAAACATAAAATAGTTTTGTTATTTTTATTATACTACATTTTTTCTAAATCGTCAATAGGAATATGAAAATAAATTATATGATTTTCACAAAAGAAATTGCAGAATTCTACAGTGGAGTTTATTTTTTCTGTGAAGATAATCAAATATGATTTAAAAGATAAAATTTTTGTAAAAACCTTAAAAAGCTATTTCAAAACGAAAAAAAGTGTGATATAATAGCAATGATACGTTGAGTACCTCAGTAGCTGCTTTTAATCTATATATGACAGTGATTTTTGAAAGTTAAAGTATTTTTTAATTTCAATGAAAGGGTGGAAAAATCATTTATGGCAGAAAAAATTATTACAGCACAAAATATGTCACAGATTCAAGAACTTTGCGGAAATTTTGATGAAAATCTAAAGATATTGGAACAACAGTATAAAGTATCTATTGTCTGCCGTGGCGTAGAACTTAAAATTACAGGTGATGAAACATCAGTTTCTTCGGCTGAACGTGCATTGATTTCACTTCAGCATCTTTTGAATACTGGACAGCCTATAAATATTCAGTCAGTGCAGTATGTTTCATCTATGGTTGAAGAGGGAAAAGATTCTGATATTGTTAAGATGACAGAAAATGTGGTTTGTCTTACAGCAACAGGAAAACCAGTTCATGCTAAGACTGTAGGTCAGAAAGATTATGTAAAAGCCATATAAAAAAACACTATTGTTTTTGGAATCGGACCAGCAGGAACAGGAAAAACATATTTAGCCGTTGCTATGGCAGTAAAAGCTTTTAAACATCATGAAGTAAGTCGAATAATTCTTACAAGACCAGCTGTAGAAGCGGGAGAAAAGTTGGGCTTTTTACCTGGGGATTTGCAGAATAAAGTAGACCCTTATTTGAGACCACTTTATGATGCTCTTTTTGAAATGATGGGGGCTGAATCATTTCAAAGAAATATGGAACGAGGGCTTATTGAAGTAGCACCACTTGCATATATGCGTGGAAGAACTCTTGATAATTCATTTATTATATTGGATGAGGCACAAAATACTACTTCAGAACAGCTTAAAATGTTCTTGACACGTTTAGGTAATCAAAGTAAAATGGTTATAACAGGAGATGTAACACAAATTGATTTGCCGGATAAAAGAAAGTGCGGGCTTTTGGAGGCAATGAAAATCTTGCGTTCTATACCTGATATTGCTATGCAGCAATTTACAAATAAAGACGTTGTACGTCACAAGTTAGTGCAGGATATTATTAAAGCCTACGAAAAATATTATAATAATAATGAGAAAGGTAGTAAAAAATAATGTCAAAAGTTAAAGTTATGGTGAAGAATAATCAAAGAGAAATTAAAGTTCCGACAGGAATCCGTCTGTTAATACGCAGATGCTGTCAGGCTGTTCTTACAACAGAGAAATTTAATCAAGATGCTGAAGTAAGTGTTTCTTTTGTAAGTAATTCAGAAATAAGAAGTTTAAATAAAATTTATCGTGATAAAGATAGGGTAACAGATGTATTATCTTTTCCACTTGGTGAAAATGGAAAGTATGATGTAAATAAAGAAACAGGATGTGCTCTTTTAGGTGATGTTGTAATATCACTTGAAACAGCTATGCGTCAGGCTAATCTATATGGTCATTCATTAGAACGTGAAATAGGATTTCTTACAGTACATTCAATGCTTCATTTGCTGGGATATGACCATGAAACAACTCCGCTTGCAGAACGTCAGATGAGAGAAAAGGAAGAATTGATTCTTGGAGAACTGGGAATATCAAGAGAAGATTCTTTCGTTACTGAGGTGTAATTTATTATGACGAAAACTGTTTTTGTAACAATCGCCGGAAGAACAAATGCCGGTAAATCTTCTTTGATGAATGCAATGATAGGAGAGAAAATAGCTTCTGTAAGCAATAAGCCACAGACAACAAGAACTCGTATCACTGGAATTAAAACGGTAGGCGATACGCAGATGGTATTTATTGATACTCCAGGATTGCATAAACCTAAAAATAAACTTAGTGACCATATGCTCAATACAGTTAAAGAGTCTGTTACTGATATGGATGCTATTCTTTTTGTTATGGATTGTACACGTAATATTTCGGAACAGGAAGAAAATCTCCTTATGTCACTGAAAAAATCCAAAGCTACAGTTATATTGGTTTTAAATAAAATTGATTTATTGACTGATAAATCGAAATTAGTTCCTATTATGGCAGATATGAACCGTCGTTTTTCATTTAAAGCAACTATTCCTATAAGTGTTTTAGAAGATGATGGAGTTTCACTTGTAGAAGAAGAAGTCTGTAAACTTGCAGTAGAAGCACCACATTATTTCCCAGATGAGAAATTCACTGACCAGCCTGAAAAGGTTCTTGCAGCTGAAATGATTAGAGAAAAACTTCTGAATGCTCTTAATGATGAAGTAACTCATGGAATAGCAGTTGCCGTTGAACGTATGGAAGAGCGTGATTATAAAGACATTTTAGATATAGATGCTGTAATTTATTGTGAGAGAGAATCACATAAAGGAATAATTATTGGAAAACATGGAAGTATGCTGAAAAAAATTGCTACTCAGGCAAGACAAGATTTAGAATCGTTTTTTCAGATTAAAGTTAATCTTCAATGCTGGATTAAAGTAAAAGAGGACTGGAGAAATAGGGAAGGTCTAATACGCAATTTTGGATTATCTGAGCAATGATTAAAATTCCCAGAAATAATTATATTTATGACTTCACATAATATTTATGTGAGGTGATTTTTCCGTGAATGCTTGGGAAACTTTTTGTCGGACAGGGAAAATTTCAGATTACTTGTCCTATAAAAAAGAACATAGTATAAACGAGAATATAACGGAGAGTGACATTCATGATAGTCACAAAGAAGGGTTTAGTTCTTCGGGTACGTTTAGGCGGGGAAAAAGGAAAATATATTGATATTCTTACAGATAATAAAGGAATAATTGAAGTATTTGTACGATGTTCAAAAAAAATAAATGGCAAGCATATTGCGGCAACGCAATTGTTTGCCTATTCAAATTTTTGCCTTATGGAGAAAGAAAAAAGATATTATTTAGAAAGTGCCGAACCTATACATATATTTTATAACCTCAGAAATTCTATTTCTAAACTGGCTCTGGCATCTTATTTTTTAGATTTAATTCATTATACAGTACCAAAAGATAATTTACAACAAAATGAAATTTTAAGACTTATTTTGAATACACTTTATTATTTAACAGAAGATACAAGAGATGAGGCATTTTTAAAAAGTGTTTTTGAATTAAGACTTATGTCTGAACTTGGAATGATGCCGGATGTTATTATGTGTCCTGTTTGTTATGAGCATACTCCGAAGGAGCTTGTTTTTTCCGTTAACAGGGGAAAGTTTTATTGTAAGAATTGTTATGAATCAATAGAAAATGACTTTTCTTTTTTTATGCCCGTCGGAGGATTGATGGCAATACGTCATATAATTCTTACAGATATTTCTCGAATGTTTCAATTTAAAATAAGTAATAAAATACAAAATATATTATCTGCTTTTACAGAAGAGTTTGTACATTATAATTTAGATTATTTTCCAAGAACACTTATATATTACAAGAGCATAATTAAAAAAAATTAAAATTCTTCTGTACAGCATGGAAAGGAGCAAAAATTTATGAATCAACATTATAAAACATTAGAATTTAATAAAATATTAGAAATGCTTGCTGAGCAGGCATCGAATGATATGACACGTGAAATGGCACGTAAATTAGTTCCATGTTCAGAGCTTGCACAAGTGCGTGAAGAATTAGAAAAAACATCTCAGGCGTTAGCATTATCTGTGCGTTTTGGAACACCGCCTTTTTATGACTTTAAAGATATGTGTACAGCTTTGCAAAGGGCAAAATCTGGTGCAAAATTGTCTTTACGTGATTTGCTTGATATTGCCTGTGTTTTAAGACAAATTCAGGCATTAAGTGATTGGTATGACCATTGTTCTGGAATAGAAACTGTATTAGATGACTGGTTTACAAGACTTGCACCTATACCATATTTATTGGAAAAATTAAATCGTTCTATTTTGTCAGAAGAAGAACTTTCTGATGCTGCAAGTCCTCAGCTGGCTGAAATACGAAAGAAAATTTCACGCTCTCGCCAGCATCTCAGAGATACACTTGATAAGATGATTAAAAATCAGGATGTACAGAAATGTTTGCAGGATACACGAGTAACTTTGCGTGATGGTAGATTTGTACTTCCAATCAAAGCAGAACATAGGGGTCAGATTCAAGGCTTAATTCATGATACATCTACTTCAGGGCAGACTATTTTTATAGAGCCTATTTCTGTAGTTGAAGCTAATAATGATATACGTCTTCTTGAAAGTCAGGAGCAGGAGGAAATAGAGCGTATAATTACAGAATTATGTGCAGAATGTGGAACATGGGCAGACTCTATTATTGCAAATCATGAAATTTGTGCTGTTTTGAATTTATATTTTGCTAAGGCGAATTTAGCATCAAAAATGAAAGCGTTTGCACCTAAAGTAACAGATGATGGTGTAATTAAGCTTGAAAAAGCAAGACATCCAATGATACCAGCTGATAAGGTTGTTCCGATAAGTTTTACATTGGGAGAAGAACATCAGGCTTTGATTATTACCGGACCTAATACAGGTGGTAAAACAGTTGCTTTAAAAACTGCTGGATTATTAACTTTAATGGCAATGTGCGGATTGCTTATTCCAGCATCAGAAGGAAGTCAGATTTCTATATTTGAACATATTTTTGCTAATATAGGAGATACTCAGAGTATTGAGCAGAACCTATCTACATTTTCAGCACATATGCGTCAGGTAATTGAAATTCTTGAAGAAGCAGATGGCAGTTCACTTGTTTTGCTTGATGAATTAGGTTCAGGGACTGACCCTGTAGAAGGTGCAGCTTTAGCAATTGCGATTATTGAGCGTTTAAAGCAAAATGGTGCAAAGCTTATGGTAACAACTCACTATCAAGAATTAAAAATTTATGCTACAGAGCAGACAGATGTAGAAAATGCTTCTTGTGAATTTGATATTGTAAAGTTAAAGCCGACATATAGGTTATTAATAGGTTCTCCAGGTAAATCAAATGCTTTTGCAATTTCTGAGGGCTTAGGAATGCCACAGAGTATTATCAAACAAGCACAATCATTAGTAAGTGCTGAAAATACACGATTTGAAACAGCTGTAGAAAAATTAGAGAAGTCAAGAATCGAACTTGAACATATTAAATCAGAAATTGAAGCAGAAAAAATAAAGGCATCTGAAACCTCCAAAAAACTTCAGGAAGAACTTGAAGAATTCAGAGAGAATAAAACAAAGCAAATGGAACAAGTACGCTTGCAAGCAATGCAGATTATTGAAACTACAAAAGCAGAGTCAAATGCAATGCTTGATGAATTGGAAAAGATAAAAAAAGAAAAGGAAAAGGCTTCTTTTGCTTCAGATTTAGCAGCAGCGAAGTTACATGGAAAGCAGAGCTTTAACCGTATGTATCA
>JAFTWL010000028.1 GCA_017465305.1 Ruminococcus sp.
GAAGCAACTACAACAAGTGGCACAGAAACAACTACAACAGAAGCAACTACAACAAGTGGCACAGAAACAACTACAACAGAAGCAACTACAACAAGTGGTACAGAAACAACTACAACAGAAGCAACTACTACAACTACAACAGAACCTAAGCCAAATTCAACTATTATTGAATTTGAGTTGAAGAAACCTAACTTCTACTTCTCAGTAGACGATCGTGAATTCAAGGCAGTAGACTTGTTTGAATCTATCACAATGGTTGAAACTGATGAAAATGGTAATAAGATTGAATCTACAAGACATAGCATTATTGATGAAGTTGACTTCAATGGTGCAACACCTGAAAGCACATATGCTCAGACAGAAGTTTACTTTGTAGGTACTGTTCAGGCATACTATAAGGGTGAAATACTCCCAGGTGCAACTCCAACAGTATATATTGGTGTTAAGGGTGATGCTAACCTGACTGGTGACGTAACAGTAGCAGATGCATCTACGGTATTGTCTTACTATGCTAAGAATGCAGCTGGTTTGGACTTCGCAGATTATGCATTCCAGCCACAGGATGAAATGTTGAATGCATTTGCTTATTTCCTTGCTGATGTAGATACAGAAAGCAAAGAAGGTAAGGATGTAGGAAAGAATATGATTTCTGTAGCAGATGCAAGTAATATTTTGTCTTACTACGCTAAGACATCTGCAGGTCTTGGACCTAAGTGGCCAGATATCATTCCATCATTGAACGATTTAGTTGGTTCAATGTGGTATGAAATTGCACATCCAACCGCACAATAATAAGGTTATACAAAAGCAATAAAGTTCAAGTATAGCTAAATAATAAAACACCTCCAATACAATTAAGTATTGGGGGTGTTCTTTTTTTATATGCTACAACATATTATTTTATGATATAAAGTTTTGAAAGGTGCTTATGCTATGGGAATTATAGAATTAATATTAATTTCAATAGGTTTATCAATGGATGCCTTTGCAGTATCTGTTTGTAAAGGATTGAATATTAGAAGGATAAATTATAAATGTATATTTGTTATAGGATTATTTTTTGGTGGATTTCAAGCACTTATGCCGTTGTTAGGTTGGCTTATGGGGGCATTTTGTACGCAATATATAACTGATTTTAGTCATTGGATTGCAATGATTTTGCTTACTTTTATTGGTGCAAAAATGATTTTTGAATCCTTTAAACATAAAGGTGAAGAATACTCTATTGAAAAGAAAGATACTTTAAATTATAAAGAATTATTTTTATTAGCAATAGCAACATCAATAGATGCTTTGGCAGTTGGGGTAACTTTTGCTGTATTACCTGATACTAATATATTTTTTTCAATTAGTATGATAGGAATAATTACCTTGATACTTTCATGTATTGGTGTTGTTATTGGAAATCGTTTTGGAAGTAAGTATGAAAATAAAGCTGAATTTGCTGGTGGTGCAATTTTAATTATTATTGGAGTAAAAATATTATTAGAAGGTATTGGTATAATTTAAAATAAATTTTCATCTCTCTATTTTTCATTTTATGCATAAAAATTATTGAATGAAAGGATAATATTTTAAAGCAATTTTCAGAAGATATAGAACAAATCTTAAACATTTATAGAAAATAAAAAAGCTGTCCTTTTGGAATTACCAAAGAGACAGCATATTTTATGACCAAGCCTGTAAGCCGAGTTCTGTCGTGTGCGATAATTTATCTCGATTGTATGTCGCCATACAACTCCAGCCGCCATTACAAGAATATCCACCGAGCCGATGTTAAGATATTTTGTACCAATAGGCGTTGCATCGGATAAGGTTTACATAGCAGTATAGTCTCCTATACTCTGGTGCGCTCTTACCGCACCTTTCCACCCTTGCTTTCAAAAGAAAGCGGTATTTCTCTGTTGCACTTGCTCTAAGGTCGCCCTCGGCTGCCGTTAGCAGCTATCCTGCTCTGTGATGCTCGGACTTTCCTCATGAATAAAAATATTCACGCTATCGCATAGCTTGCTCATATTATTATTTTACACTATTTTATAAGAAATGTCAAGTTTTTTATTCAGATAAAATTATTTCTTTAATTTTTAATAAAGCAATAATAAGGTTAGATTATATTTATATTATTATTATTTTTTACTGATTTTATAGGGTGGCAGTCCTCAAACATAACATATTGACCTTCCTCAAGTTGTACAAATTTATTATCTTTAAAGTTACCATTGCTAAATTGTACAGGCATAGGAGAAGCCATTTCACTATAAATCACATATTTAGCAGAATAATCATACACATGTTCTCCTGAATCAAGTTCAAGCTCATATATTCCTGCAGGAATATCTTTTCCTACTAAATACATACCATCTTTGCTGTAAGGGTTTAATTTTACATCTACCTTTTCAGCATCATAAATAGTTGCCCATGACACATGAAGAAATTGTCCTTTTTCTAATTTCAAATAAGTATTTCCATGAAACCATGTATTATTTAATACAGCATCTTCATCATTTTCATCGGGGCTTGAAGAAATTTCAGCAATACCTAAATTTGTAGGATTACTTCCATCTGCAACAATTATATATGTTCCTTCAGAAATATCTTTTCCTACTTCGTAATTTCCGCTTTTATAAATGCCATTGTTATTTTTATAATTACTTGAATCAGATGAATTTTTTTCAGATTTAATAGGCTCTGTTTTAGCTGTTGTATTAGTAGTTTTTTCTAAAATAATATTATTTCCGGAAGGTTCTGTTTTATCAATATGTTCAACAATGCTATCAACTTTTCTGACAACTCTGTCAGTTTTTCTGATAAATTTCATGACAGGTGCAGCCAGAATACAAAATGATGAAACACCTGCAATAACAGGAATTAACCAATTCTTTTTCTTTTTTTCCGTTGGTTCATTTTCATTAAACATATTGATATTATCATGTTCAGACATAAATATTCTCCTCATTATAAAAATCAGATAAATTAGGATAAAAAATGGAGCTGGGAATGGGACTCGAACCCACGACCTGCTCATTACGAATGAGCTGCTCTACCAACTGAGCTATTCCAGCTTAAAAAAGATATTAAATTTATATATTAGATTTCAAAAATATATTACCTTATTTATTATATCATATTCTTTTAGTTTGTCAATAGTATTTTTATAAATATTTTTCAAAGACAGAAAAAAATATAGTTTTTTTCGCATTTTATAATTGCATTCTTTAAAATTATATGTTATAATAAATATACATATCTGGAGAAATATAAAAAAGGGCGGTGTGATATGTGCAATTGTAAAAAAATATTATAAATTGCAAATATAGCTGGTGTTTTGTAATTTTATATGTTATAATAGAAGTAAAATAAATAAACTGAATTAAATAAATTCAAAAGGGAAGGGACTAATATGAAAAGAAAATCTACATCAATTTTAGGCGTTGTAATTGCAATACTTTTAATTTTAGTTGTTTGTATTACATTATTGACTAATATTTTATTTTCACGTCATGATACGCCGAAAGTCTTTGGACACTATATCTATATGATGAAAAGTGATTCCATGGAAGTAAATCAGGATTTGAGTGAAACGGAGGCAAATACTGAAGGGGGCGTACCAACAATTCCATCTGATAGTGCCTCAATACATGCTGAAACTGCTGTTATTGCGACAGCTTATGAAGGTGAAATACTTTCTGCTAATAATGCGATTCTTTGTGTACTTTCTCCAGATGACACATCCTCTGATAAAGACAGTGAAGGCATTGCTGTGCGTCGTATTTTAAGCATTGAGCAAGACCAGGAAACAGGTGTTACAAAATATTATCCAACTACAATGCAGCCAGACAGAGCGGGTACAGAGCCACCTGTTACAGAAACTTCTATTGTTGGTATCTGTAAATTTGAAAGCAAACAACTTTATCAACTTGTAGAATTTATTACAAGCTTTAAAGGAATTTTACTTACACTTGCTTTACCAGCTGTACTTCTTATAATAATGATTATCATTTCTATTGTACGTGCAAGTTCAAGAAATCGTGGAGAAGAATATGGTTTTGAAGAAAGCTATGATGAACTTGTTGGAGAAGATTCATACGATAATGATATTTATGAAGAAGAAACATATGAAGACTATAATGATGAAGATGATGAATATACACAAACTTATGAGCCATCACCAGCACCTATAGTTTCTCAGAAACCTGATGTAAATTCTACAAATATTTATAATACAAGTTCTTTTGAGATGAAAAAGTCTACGATAGCACAGAACTTTGAGAAAAAAGCAGTTAATCCAAATTCACCATATCAAAAGGCACGTACAATGCAATTTAAAGCACAGAAAGAAGTTCCGATACTCGGCACACCTTATAATAATATTGGTGGACAGGCACAAAATGCAACAGAAACTTCTAATTTTGAAAACTCACAGCAACAGAGCAATTATGTTGGTAAATATTCATCAGACAATATGAATAATATCAATAGCTTAAATAATGTGAATAATATAAATGCAGAAGCTCCTGCTGATATAAATTCCTATCGTGGTGCACATGAGGCCGCACCAGGAACAACAAGAAACCTTAGAAGCAGCAGATTATCATCTTCTTCAAGTTCGTATAAGAGACCAGACGTACAGGATATTCTTGCTTCTGATGACCCAATTGCTACAATTTCACGTGAAACATCACAGAGAAAGAAGCCAGTATCATATTCAGAGCGTAGAACTACACAAACAACAACATCAAAGCGTACATCAACTACATCATCTTATAAGAGCAAATATGATAAAGCATCTGTTGATGATTTATTGAATATGATTGAAAATGAAAAGAAAAAATTAAAGTAAAAAATTAAGCCGGTTTTGATTATATGAAACATCAAAACCGGTTTTCAATTTAAAAATAAATTTTATTTTGCGTAAGAAGGAAGAAGAAATTCAAAGCCTGGAATGTTACGTAATATTCCAAAGATTATAATAAATATCAGACTTCCGAAAATTAAGACTTGCCATAGACGAGAATTTTTTTTCAGGCAATCAGGTTTCCAAATTATTTGAATAAGTTTTGGGATACCCAAGACGATTATAAGGAAAGCTACAGCATAATTTTCTTTTACAGCACCTATAAAATCTAAATGCATAATGCGTATGAAAAAATGTGTAATGCCACAGCCAGGACAGAATAGACCTGTTATTGATTGAATAGGGCAGGGAATGCGAAAAGATGTCAGTTGAGTTATAATATAATAAATCAATCCAAGAATAATAAAAAATATTATCGTTTTAAATTGACTTTTATGTTCTTTTATATAATTACAAATTTTTAGATTCATAAAAATTTCTCCGGTTTTAAAAATTGAGCTGTTGCATAAAAAAGCAACAGCTCATAATTTTTAATATTGTTCTGCAATGATTTTATTGATTTCATTCTGCATAAGAGAATAAGCAACAACGCCTAAACCAAATAAACCAAGAACTAAGTACAGTACATTATAATGAGAAGCTTCTTTTCCTCTGTTTTTTCTCATAGTATCAAAGCGTTCTCCCTGTGTACAAAGCCAGAATAGTTCATAAATTCCACAAGTAATAATACTGAATATAACAACTACTCCACCATTAGCAGCTGACTTATCCCCGCTTAAACGATTTGTTTCTTCGGTAATCTTATAAAGCCAGTAAAATCCATAAATACCACATGTTATAATAGTTAATAAGATACATAATCCTATATTACGTTGTGGAATATGCATATAAGAAGATGGTACAACGTTGGATGTAAATGGTGCTTGCTGGTTCTGATTTTGCTGTTGATTCTGATAAGGTTGTTCATAAGAAACATTTTCTTGCTTTACAAATGCGTTTTCATTTGTTGTCTGAGTATACGCATTGTTTGATGTTTCTGTCTGAGTTGCACTTTGCACTACTGAACCACAGTTATTGCAAAATGTAGCATCATTAGCAACCTCATTGCCACAGATAGGACATTTCATAAATAGCGACTCCCTTGCTCTTTATAATATTTAAAAATTTGATAGGGAAGTAGTATTTTCATTTTAAAATAACTAAATCCATATCTAAATTTATTATATCTTATTTTTTATAATTTGTCAATATGTTTTATATAAAAATCATGAAAATCATAAATATTCATAGTTTTTATGATTTTTTTTCTTTATAGCGATTATCTCAAAAATTATTCCTGTAATAAAAAAGACAGCTCCTATTCCAGTGAAAACAATTCCAATAATTTTTGTAGTTTTATCTGATGGAGCATAGAAATTTTCAGGGTTATCAGGGTCTATTTTAAGTTCAACAATTTCCCCTTTTTGAAATGCAGGTGGATTGGAAGATGTTTTACTTTCTACTTTATATTCTGTTCCATTATATGTGAAGCTGAAAACAGGTCTGTATGTTGTTGAAGTAGTACTATAACTAGTTTTTTTGTGATGCTTGATTTTTTTATGACGATTTTTTACAACAATATTTTCAATTACTTGTGCATTGACTGATTCAGTACATGTATTTGATTTTATTTTTGGCAACATAAATGAAAAGCTTCCAATAAGAATAAATATTATAGAAAATATTATTATAAAGACTCCTATAAGTTTCAGAAGTTTGATTTCATTGATATTTTTTTGCATTATTTATATTTCTCCTTTAATTTATATTATTATTACTTGCTTAAATTAAAGTAGTAAAAAAGGAGGTAGTATTCCTCCTTTTTATTTATTATTATTTTGTTGCAAAATTATTTATTTCATTCTGCATGATAGCATAAGAAATAATAGCAAGTCCAAAAATACCAAGCAGAAGATAAACTAAACTTGAATTACTTGGAGGCATATTGTGCATTGTTTTTATACGGTCAATTCTTTCACCTTGTTTATAAAGCCAATACCATCCATATATACCACAAGTAACAATAGATAATATAATTACTATTCCGCCACTTGTTGCATTAGTATCGCCAGACAAATAATTTGTTTCTTCTGTTAATTTATATAACCAATATAAACCGTATATACCACAAGTGATTATAGAAAACAGAATACATAAACCAATACTTCTATTTGGTATGTAATAAAAAGAACTATTAGAGTTGTTTTGTGGAGGCTGAGTATTATTCACAAATCCGTTTGAATTATTACTGAAAGCCTGTAAAGAAGCCCCGCAATTGTTACAAAATGCAGCATTACCCTTTACCTCATTACCACATTTAGGACATATCATAGAAACACTACTCCTTTATATTTATTTATAAGAGATATTGTCATAATCTCTAATTTATTATACAGTAAAACTTTTATTTTGTCAATCGTTTATAGAAATATAATTTAATAAAAATTGATAAAATCCTGCTTTTTATATAGTTATTGTTGTTTTTTTGTGATGCAGATATTTTTTAAAAGTAAAACAACTCCGAAAATTAAAATACAAGCACTTATAATTTCAGATGTTGAGAATCCAAGAAAGAATCCACGTTCTGAATCATATCTGAATTGTTCTGTAAATATTCTTATTACAGGATATATGATTAAATACAAATAAACAATTCGTTCTTTGTTTTTAATTTTAATCATTAAAATTTGAAGTATAACAGCAAGTAGTAAGTTTAATGTGCTTTCTAATAGTTGTACGGGGAAAAGAGGAATATTTTGTGGAGCTGCAATAGCATCAGGCATAATTATTCCTATAGGAGGGTCAAAAGGAATGCCATAGCAACAACCAGCCATGAAACATCCTATTCTTCCGAATGCATGTGCAAGTGGTATAGATGGTGCTATACATTTCAGGTATTCCATGACAGGTTTTTTTTGAAATTTAGCATATAAAATAATTGCTGTTAACCCGCCTAAAAATCCTCCATAGAACACAAATCCGCTTTGCATAAAATAAGATATAGTTTCTATAGAGAGACCATTGTTATTAAATATATTTATAACATAATCCCAGGATATTATTATATATAATAATTTTGCTCCTGTTAATGCTCCAAGTAAAATAAATGCTGTTGCTTCAATTAAATCATAACGATTATGATTGAAATATTTTGCATTCCAAAGCATAAGCAGAACAGCAAATACGCCTCCTAATACACAACATAATCCATAAGTACCAATTTGAAAGTTTCCGAATAGATGAATAATAGGATACATAAAAAACTCCTTATAAATAAAAGAAGGACTGTGTTATTACAGTCCTTTCTGTTAGTCAAATATTTCTTCCCATAGTTTTTCTCTCCAGAATGAATCATCTACCAGTTTATAAGAATAGCAATCCATACATGAACAGCTTATAAAACAAATCAGACTAATAACAAGACCAATAATTGAAAGAATCAATCCTGCTGTAGAGATGCCATTTTTATTTTCTTTGTTTTGTGCTGATGATAAGGCAATGCCAATTATACCAGTAACTATTCCGACTATTCCTGAAGATGAAAAAACAATTGAAACAATACCTAAAACAAGTGATGCAATTCCTTTACCATTTTCGTTATTATTAGTGGTATATGAACTTGTATAATAATTATTATTTGGAATAGTATTTGTAGTATTATTGCTATCTTGACTTGAGTTATTATCTGTGCTTTTTTTCTGTAGAATAACAGCACCACATGAAGGGCATGAATTCATTGAATCATCTATATATGAACCACATTTGCTGCAATAAGGCATAAAAAATCACTCCTTAAATTAATAATATCTTTCATTTTCTAAGTCTCTCATTAAGTCAAGCATTTCTTCTGATGAAAGAGTTCCAAAAATGATAGCGATTATTATAATATAAATTAACATTAAAGAATTGAATACTATACCTATAATAGAAAGCACAATACCAGCAGTACCAACACTTACTTTATTTGTTTTATTTTGCTGTATCCCAAGAACAAGACCTATAATAGCAGGAATTATTCCTAATCCATAGCATGAACAAATTACAAGTGAAACTATTCCAAGTATCATTGAAGCAACACCTTTTCCGTTGTTGCTGTTGTTAATATTGTTATTATAAAATTGTTGTTGGTTATTATTAAAATTACTATTTGAGTAATTTTCAAAATATTGATTATTTTGTTGCTGAGGTTGTTGATTAAATTCTGTAAAATCTGTATTTTCTGAATAAGAATTATTTTGAGGTTTATTTAAGTTTACAGGATTTGAAGAAGTTTTATCTGTATCAGTTGAATTATAATATTCCTGCTGATTTTTAGAATTATCATCAAATGATTCAAATGAATTAACCTCATTAGGTATATTATTAAAGCTATCATTAAAATCAGGATTATTCAGAGCATCTGAGGTATTTGAAGTTTCTTCATTATTAGGTATTTGGCTTGCACCACATATAGAACAGGTTTGGTCACCTTCATTTAAAAATGAGCCACATTTCGAACAAAAAGGCATAAAAGTACACTCTCCTTAAAAATATTTTTATTTGGTTTTCTCTTAAAATACGATTTTATTTTATCATATTTTTATTCTTTTGTCA
>JAFTWL010000029.1 GCA_017465305.1 Ruminococcus sp.
CCTTTAATGCTCAGAAATGTTCAGGTTTATTTTATTATAGCTATATAGAATCACCCATAACCCCCTAAAAATCAATTATACAGCGTTTTATATGATTATCAGTATAAATTGATGTCTGAAAATAAAGCCCCTTAAATCGCTTGTATTTAAGTTTTAGAGGATAAAACAAAAAGCAGACCATAATTAGCCTGCTCATTGTATGTATTATTTAGTTGAAATTTGTTAAGAGACGCAACGCCGTTTCAAATCCTTGCTTAAAAGCAGATTCAAATATTTCTGCATATTCAAGATTATTATAATAATTGTTATTTATGGTTATGCCACTGCAATCAGTAATCAAAGTTCCGTTATTATCTTCTCTTGTTGTATATGTAGTTTTAGTATAATCAGTTAGTGTAGAACCATTAGCATGGTCAATATTCATTTTTTATATTCCTTTCTAAGCTTTTCAACATTTCTGTCTAAAAGTATTGACACGCTCCGAAAGGTATGCTATAATAGATTTAACAAGTCCTTTTGGGGCTGGGTTTATAACGTCTTTCGGTAGGTCTTCAAAATTATATCCGATTGGCGTTATTTTTTATGCCCTTTGCACCTCACTTTCATTGTTTATATTATACACGAAATCGCGAGAACAGTCAATATACAACATACACGAAATTAGGAGAATATATTTAGTTATATTGTACACTTGACTTCGTGAATATTTTGCGTTATAATATAATTATAAAATGTAAATAGAACAAATTAAACTTTGAAAAGAATAGAGGTTGATATAATTGCCATTTAAATATGATAAACTTTTTGCATTATTAAAAGAAAAAGGTTATACAACATATAAAATAAGACAAGAAAATTTGATTTCTCAAAGTGCTTTACAAAAAATGAAAAAGGGAGAAGGGGCAATAGATACCCGAACATTAGAACGTCTTTGTAAAGCTCTTAACTGTCAACCAGGTGATATTATGGAGTATGTAGAAGAAGAACAAAAATAATTATAAAAATCGCATAGAATACAATAGGAGGTATTTTTTATGAGTAACAAAGAAAGAATTATAGAGCTATTAAATAGTGTTCCTGATTACAAAATCGGATATGTTTTAGCATATGTTCAAGGAATAGTAGCTGATGAGGAAACAGACGATATTTTTTGCCAAAGAATGATTGAAAATTATGAAAATGACCCAGACCCTGAAAAAGATAAAACATATTCATTGGAAGAGTGCATGAAAGAATGGGGATTAAATGATGTATAAGATAATCATCAAGAAAAAAGCTAAAAAATTTATAGATAAACTCCCAAAGAACGAACGATTACGAGTTGCAAAAGCTATTGAAGCATTGCCAAACGGTGAAGATATTAAAAAATTAAAAGGTTATACCGATTTATTGCGTTTAAGGGTAGGTGACTACAGAATTATATACACTGTAAATCATGGCGAATTATTAGTCATAGTTGTTGATGCAGGAAACAGAGGACAGATATACAAATAAAAATTATAACACCTTGCTAATACGGCAGGGTGTTTTTATTGCCCTGATAACGTCGTGAATGCCCTTATATTGCATTTTAGATTAAGCTATATAAAGATAGAGCAGGAAACGGCTGAAATAAAGCAATATAGAAGTTATAATGCTATTGTACTTCTTTACCTGCTCACTGGGCTAATATAACAAAATATTATTTATTAACTCTTGACTTAATCATATAAATATGATATAATATATATGATATTTCAATTTTGTAGTTCATTGATTTAGAGTTACTTTTCTTTTTTTTATTCTCTATCTATGATGTGTGTTTCTGTATCAGAGAAATGCACATCTTTTTTTATTTATGGTTATACGAAGTCTGATACTCCTTTTAGCTACATTCATATGTGAGGGCACTACGAGGGCACTAATATTACAAAAAGGCACTACAGGACACTACAAAAGACAATAAATAAAATTCAGAAAACAACGTATTACCGCAGTATACTACAAACTACAACAGTACACAATAAACAGACTGTACAACTCATAACCCGAAGGTCGTCAGTTCAAATCTGGCTCCCGCAACCAAAATTAAAGAACATCTGCTCAATGTTCTAAATTGTAAAAGCCTTGCAAATAATGCAGGGCTTTTGCAAAATAATGTTTGATTTGTTTAAGCAGAAAAAGCTTTCAAAAAAATAAAAAAGATTTAAAGTGCAAAAAGCACTTTACATACCATCAAAACCTTACATTCCTCACTACTTTGCATCGGCTGAGTCCAGACCATTTCGTTTGATGATAACGGTTTGAACGAAAGCACAGAAAGTACCGTCAGCAATTTGCATTTGCTGAAAAAAAGAATGTTCAGTTTTGAAATGTTTGTTTAAAAAAGCAAGCCCGACCAGAAGAGGGTATTCTGGACAGGCTCGCAAAAATCTATTCAAAACATCACATTTTAAAAGTCAACATGGTTGCTACTTTCAAAACGTATAGTTGAACAGCATTCTCACAAGTCAGTACAGAACAGGAGATATTCTGACTGGCGTAAGGATATGGTTGTGTTAGCGGCACAACTATATCCTGTGGGGGTGCTTTTTTATATTTATAGTGTAGCATATTTTTGCAAATTTGTCAAGGGCAAAATGTAAAAAAATCTAATATTATTTTTTTTAATTTAATAATGTCAAATTTTATCGTATTTATTGATAAAATTCTAAAAATCTATAGTTTTAACTTTGATTTAAAGTTGATTTAGTTAAAATTAGTTTGAAAGAGGTTGAGGATATGAATAAAAAAAGATTTATAACATGTGGGGCATTAACAGTTTCTTTGATGAGCTCTGTCTTTTTAAGTGGATGTGCAGATATTAAGTTTTTATGCAAAAAATATGATGCAGAAGATTATTGCAGCATAGAACTAAGTGGAGCAAACGGATATGGAACGATAAGTGTTACAGATAATTTTGATGATATTGTTGATATTGATAATATAGAAAGTTTAGATGAGTTAGGCTTCTGGATGAGATGTGAATATGATATTTCCGAAGAAGATGCTGATAAGAATGGTTCTCTTTCTAATGGTGATAAAGTAAAAATTATTTTTAAGTGTGATAAAGATGCAGGAAAAGATGCTGGTGTAAAGTTCAGGAACACAGAATTTACATATAAAGTAGAAGGGTTAGAAGAAGCAAAAGAATATGATGCAAAAGATTACTGTAAGATAAAAGCCAGCGGTATGGACAGTTGCGGAACTATTGAATTGGAATCTGATTTTTCATCATTTATTC
>JAFTWL010000030.1 GCA_017465305.1 Ruminococcus sp.
TATTCATATCCAGGACCTACACAAATAGCAAGATTGCCTGGTATTGTCCATGTTGTAGTTGTCCAGATTACAAAGAATATTTTATCAAGAGGTATTCCTGTAGATGAGAAAACACCATTATCATCAGTTACATTAAACTTTACATAAATAGAATAACATGGGTCATTTTCATACTCAATTTCAGCTTCAGCAAGAGCTGTATTGCAGTCAGGGCACCAATAAACAGGCTTCAAGCCTTTATACATATAACCCTTCTTAGCCATTTCACCGAATACTTCAACCTGACGAGCTTCATATTCTGGCTTTAATGTGAGATAAGGGTCGCAGTAATGTCCGAAACTTCCAAGACGCTTAAACTGCTTCATCTGATTCTGAACATGTGACATTGCAAAGTTCTTACAATGGCGGCGAAGCTCAACAGGAGAAATTGCTCCGTTTTCAACACCTATTGATTTTAACGCTTTTAATTCAATAGGCAGACCATGTGTATCCCATCCTGGAACATATGGAGCACAGTATCCGCTCATATTTTTATTTTTAACTATAAAATCTTTTAAAATTTTATTTAAAGCCGTTCCAAGATGAATCTCACCATTTGCATATGGAGGACCATCATGGAAAATATATGATGGCTTGCCTGTATTTTTTTCAATTATTTTTTCGTAAAGATTTTTTGATTCCCAACTTTCCAATATATCAGGTTCTCTTTTAGGAAGATTGCCTCGCATCGGAAAATCTGTTTTCGGAAGATTTAAAGTCTGATTATAATCTTGTGACATATCCGAAATGTAGCTTTCTGTAAAAACAAAAAGCTCTCCTTTCCATTAGATTCAATGCAAAGTGAGAATACTTTTGCTGGATGCAAAAGTTTCTCACAGTTACAAAAATATTATATCATATTGCTTTTTCTTTTGTCAAGCAATTGACAAAGCAAAAATTATTCTTTGGTTTCTTCATCATCTTCCTCAATGTCACCAAAACGTGAGTCATAGGCACCTTGAATAGTTTTTGCTGAAAATTGTGCTGCTGCAAATGGGTCAGATGAACTTCCGGCTGTAGGAATTTCAGGCTCATCATATTTTGAATCAGAATATGACATTCCAAATTCCAAATCATCTTCTTCCGGCATTGCTGAAAGCATTTCAAGATGTTCTTTATACATATCAAACAAAGCTTTTTTAAAATCAGCGACTTTCTGTCTTGCCGCAGCAAGTGCTTTATGTGCCTCATCAATTCCCTGCTGATTTTTTTCAAGCAAAGCATCATGCTGTACAGTTACTTCGTCCATCATTTCATCAGCACGTCTCTTGGCATCTGCAATAATTTCATCAGCTTTTTCATTAGCTTCAGCAATAATTCGATGTCCTTCACGCTGTGCGCCAAGAAGTGCATCTTTAAGAGCATCTTCATAACGCATATATTCTCTGACTTTGTCTGCAAGAACTTGTATTTTGTTATTGCTGTCATCTAATTCCTGTTCAGCAAGTTCCAGTTCTTGTTCAAGTCGTGTCAGGAACTCATCAATATCCTCCTGCTTATATCCAAAAGCAGCTTTTTCAAATCTGAGTTCATGAATTTCATTTGCACTAATCATTTTGAAACCACCTTTATATGTATTTTTCTATTAAAATATGGATTCTTCCTTTTTTAGAAACTCCTGATATTTCAGCAATACGATATTTACCAAATCCATGTATAACTAAAATATCATCCTTTTTCACTAATGATGACTGTGATGTTATAGGCTGATAATTTTTTGTAACCTTACCTTGCTGAATCATACTGCAAACTAAATCACGGCTTTTATGTAATGCCAATGCTACAACAGCATCACATCTGAGTGAAGCAACTGTTCCAGTTACAGGAGAAATTCTCTTCTCCATTTTAACTAACAATGGCTCATTGTCACTGCATTTAACACCAACTTTTCCGATTTTAAAAATTTCTCTCATTATTGTGTCATGAGCTGTTTCTGTCACAAAAACTTGTCCTATTCCTGATTCAATTAAAATATCACCTATAGTTTCACGTTTCAATCCACATGACATAAAAGCCCCGAGAAAATCACGATGTGAAAGTGAATATCCCTTTAAAAATCGAAATGTTAAGCAAAAACATGGAAAGAAAATATCGTCTTTCGGGAAAAAATAAGGTTGTATGCAATACATTTTTCTTTGTGCCTGTTCAAAGCCACCCCATGATATACCAGTCAAATCAGAAAAGGAATTTATAATCCTTTCTGCTTCTGCTGCTTGGGGTTCATTCAGAAATGAAGTAAAGTAAGGGCAATTATCACGCCTGCTTCGCTCTGCTAAATCCTGCACATGTGCTAGAAAAATTTGATTTTCCTTTTCAGATTCTTTTTGACTGTTATGCAAAGTTTTCACTCCTTACATAATTACACCATTATTTTCAAGTTCGCCGACTAATTCTTCGCCAACAAATCCTACGTTGTATGGTGTAATAATATAAGTCTGATTAGCAACAGGTTTTAAATTTCCGTTTTGTGCATATGCAACGCCAACTAAAAAGTCAATGATTCTTCTTCTGTTTGCTTCAGAAGCAGATTCAAGGTTTAAAACTACTGTTTTGTTAGCCATCAAATGGTCTGCAATTTGTTTTGTATCTGCAAAGACCTCAGGCTTTACTAAAATAACTTGTAATTGAGATGATGTTTTAATATTCACTGCTTTACTACTTCTCCGTTCCTCTCTTGGTGCTTCATATTCAGGCTCACGATAAAAACTACTTGCAGAACTGGTATTTGTACTACCACCACTAATACCGCTACCAATACTGCTACTTTCAGTGTTCACACTGCCCATAGAAGAAGCAGTTGGTTCACTGGAAGTTGTTGTAGAACGTGTTTCTGTATCACGTGATACTGGTGTTTCAATCGGGTCATCATATTCATTATCAGGTGGCATAAAGAAATCTTTTAAGTTGTTTAATATACTCATGATAATCTCCATTCTCCGCACGATGTATATTTTTTATTTCTGTCTTCCCCCTCTGCCGATGTGCGGTTGCAGTAAAGGCAAGCCTGAATAAACTCAGGAATTATTTATTTATAATTTCTTGCTCCAAACAATGCTGAACCTATTCTGACGAGTGTAGAACCATATTTAATAGCTTTCTCATAATCGCCTGACATTCCCATCGATAAAATCTCCATATCTATATTATCTATATTTTTTGATGAAATGTCAAGATAAAGTTCTTGCATTTTGCAAAGAAATTTTTCATTTTCACCTGCCGGAGGGATAGTCATCAAACCTTTTACATGAATATTTTGCAATTTTGATACATCTGCAAGTAAACTTTCAAGACATTCAGGAGAAATTCCACTTTTAGAAATTTCATCTCCAATATTAACCTCAATCAAAATATTCTGTATTTTACCAACCCTTTTTGCATGGCGGTCTATCTCAGAAGCAAGTTTAAGATTATCTACAGATTGAATAAGAGCCATATCTTCAATTATATATTTTACTTTATTTGTTTGCAGATGACCTATAAAATGAATTTCAGCAGGTTCATAAAAATCTTTTTTTGACTGAAATTCCTGTACACGATTTTCCCCTAAAACTTTAATACCATTAAAAATAGCATGATTTACAACTTCAGGAGCAACTGTTTTAGTAACAGCCATAAATGTAACATTTTCATCAGGCTTTCTATACTTTGCTTTAGCTTCCTCTATACAGTTGTAAATTCGTTTATAATTTTCATCAACATAAGTAAAACTATTCTGCATCAGCATCAATACCCTCCACAATAATGGAATCATATAAAATAAGATAATCATCAGCGGAATTTGATTTAGATAGTACATAATCGTCGCCTTCATAAATAACATCAAGCTTTTTAAAGACAACTTTTTCGCCATCCATTACATAAACGCCACGATAATTTACTGTTGTAACCGTTTTCTTGCCTGTAATAGTATTTTCTGAAACTTCTTCTATATCTTTAAATCTTATTGCGCTTCTTGGAACTTTGATTCCTTTGTAAGTTCCTTTTATCATTTCAACTCTTTCTGTACGATTTTGTACAAAATCAGATGTCATGCGGTCACAATATAATATAACAATTGATTTATCCAGAGAATCACTTGCCTTAATTTCTTTTATTGTTGCTGTTGCTGTTGCAGAAGATGAAGAAAGCTTTAATGTTACAACGTCACCTTCCTTATAATCCAACTTAGAATTATCAATTACGCCAGCCATATACCAACCATAAGAAGAAACTGTTTTTCCTACAATATTGCTATTCTTTAAATTTCCGTTATTTGTAACAGCTTCAATATCAGAAACAGTCAAATTAGAAATGTTGTCAATAGTAAATTTTGTTTCATAACCATCAGCATAACTTACGAAATAAGCAGATTTAGGAGAAACTATTTTATCTTTTGGACTTTGTTTTTTAGCTTTAAGAGTTTCAATCTCTTCAGAAACAGAATTTATCTGATCTGAAAATCCAGTAACTCCCTGATTTACAACAAGCTGATATGAACTAAGTGCTATTCTAAAGTTTTCCTTTGCTTGTTTCATTTCAATCAAATCACCTTTGTCACGACAATAGGCTATATAATCATAATACTGTGATACCTGGTCAGATAATACAGATGGCTGCGCAAGTTGCAATACTCCAGGATTTGATATTCTTTTTAAAACATCAAGTTCGCTTTGTAATTTAGAAACTTCCTGTTTTATTTCAATTGCTGAATTATCAGAGTATACCTCAGCAATTACTTCATCCTTGCCTATCTTTCCACCATCTGAAACGTTATAACTAATTACGCCGTTTCCGTTATATGTTAATACTGATTCATCACGTATGTATACGCCCTGAAACGTTTGAGACTGTTCTGAAGTTGCGAAAACGGCGGTTTCCGTTTCGTAAGTCGTATCTATAAAGTGATATAAAATCGTTCCTATAGTTGCGATTACAGCAGCGGATAAAATTATCAACAGAACACTTGTTAACTTTGAATTCATATAAATCAGTCTTCTTTTTCTATTGTATCTAAAATTGATATTGGACGTATTGGTTTAAGCGTAGAAATTGCGTGTTTATACACAACATTCTGTTGTCCGTCACAATCCAGAATTACAATGTAACTGTCAAATCCTTTTACAAGACCTTTAAACTGAAAGCCATTAGTTAAAATTGTAATTACCGGAATCTTTTCTTTTCTTGCCTGATTTAAAAATACATCCTGCAAATTCATCATCTTGTTCATTTTATACTCCTTTTTGATATTTGTTCTGCATATCCATAAATAAAATGAATATTTCTTTTTGACAGCACATAAATAATTTTATATGCTATATTTTTATTTATAACTCTTAGCTCTAATAAAAATTTTTTAAAGCTAATATATACTGATTAACTTTTAGTATATAATAGATTTTTAACTTTGTCAAGCATAGTGACAATATTAAAGCTTATTTTTATATTATATCACAATATTTCTGACTTGGCTATAATTTTATAGCACTTTTCAAAAAAATCTTTTTTATTGTGAAAACTGTCTATTGTTATCCACAAAATACTTTTATTTTTTCTGAACCATGTAAGTTGTCGTTTTGCATATCGCCTTGTTTCTTGCTTGATTTTTTCAATGCAAGATTCCAAAGTTTCTTTTTTTTCAAAATAAGGAATCAGCTCTTTATATCCGATAGCATTGCCTGCTGTTCTGATTTTAGTACTTTTCCAGATTTCATATGCCTCGTCAACAAGACCTCTTTCAATCATTTTTTCTGTACGAAAATTTATTTTTTCGTATAATAAAGAACGGTCTTCATATGTTAAACCAATAATACATGAATTATATGGTGTTGGTATTGCACGACTTTCTTCCTTCAATTCACTGAAAGTTTTATCTGAAAGCATACATACCTCAATCGCACGTATTACACGAATTTTATTATTAGGATGAATTTCCATAGCAGCTTTCGGATCAAGTTTTTGTAAACGCATATGCAATGCTTCAGTACCATTTTCGTCAGCATATTTTTCAAGTTCTTTTCTAAGTTCTTCATCATGTGGTGTTGGTGCAAATTTTACATTTTCTAAAAGTGATGAAATATAAAGACCTGTACCACCAACAACTATAGGAACATTTCCACGCTGAGAAATTTCTCTTATTTTCTGATGCGCAAGCTCTGTATATGAAGCTACATTAAACTCTGTATCAGGCTCTAAAAATCCTATAAGGTGATGAGGTATTCCCTGCATTTCCTCAAATGTAGGTTTAGCTGTAGCTATATCCATTCCACGATAAATCTGCATAGAATCAGCTGAAACAACTTCTCCATTATAATGCTGTGCCAGATTAACACCAAGTTCAGTCTTTCCTGAAGCTGTCGGACCAACAACAGCAATTACAGATATTTTTTCCTGTTTTTTCATATATTATATCTCACTTAAATCCTTTTAAATTGTTTTTCTAATTCATGTTTTGTAATTACAAACATAACAGGTCTTCCATGAGGACAGTGACGAATTTTTTCATCTGTATATACTTCCTGTACAAGTTTCTGCAATTCAGAAATATCATTTTTATCATTAGCTTTAATTGCTGCTTTACATGCAATAGTATGAAGCATATCATCTATATAATCTGGTTCAGGATTTTCTTTTCCAACAACCAAATTATTTGCAATCTCCATTATAATTTCATCAATATTAAGTTCTTTAAGGAACATAGGAACAGCCATTGTTTTTAAATATGGAGAAGCTGAAAAATCAAACAAAAAACCCATACTCTCTAAAAGCGACTCATTTTGTTGAATTACATCAAATTCTTCCATTGCAAGAAGTGTTTCTGTACTTTGCATTAAAAGCTGTCTATATTGTTCTCCCTTTCCTGATTTCAGTTTTTCAAACAGAACTCTCTCATGTGCAGCATGCTTATCAAAAATTAAAAGTTTATCTTTTGATTCAGCAAGAATATAATTTTTAAAAACTTCTCCTATGACTACAATATCATCCTGCTCTTTAACCTTATTAGTTTTATTATTAATATCATAATTATTTTCATTATAAAACTGTTCTGATTTTGTTTTTTGTCTTGCATCATTATAATTATTATAATTTTGTATAACAGGCTTAACACCTGCCATAGAAGCAAAAAATTCACCTATGTCTTTATGATACTCAGTAGGAAAAATTTTTTCAGGAATAATCTCTGAATCCTGATTTTCACTTTGAACATGAACTGTAAAAAATTCATCTTTATCACTAAAATTTGAATCAGGTAATATAGGTAAAACAGATTTACTATCAGTACTATCAGGAAGTTCCGGCTGAACTATATTCTCAGGCTCTTTATAATTTCTCCAGTCAGCAACAGGCTGTTTTATTTGAAATTCATAAATCAGCCCATTCTCCATAAGAGCATTTTTTACAGCAAAGAAAATACCATCTATTACGTTCTTTTCATTTGAAAAACGTATCTCAGCCTTTGCCGGATGAACATTAACATCAATATCAGAAGGATTTATCTGAATTATTAAAACACAAGAAGGAAACTTCCCTGTCATAATAAGATTTTTGTATGCACTTTCCAAAGCTACTGAACATAAATTTGAGCGTATATATCTCCCATTTATAAAAAAATTTTGAAAAGTTCGCCTTGACTTTGCATAAAGAGGTTTGCATATATAACCATCAATTTTTAAAAATCCATCATCATATGAAACGGGTATCATGTCATGAGCAAATTCTTTTCCAAATATAGAATATATTGCTGAATAAAGGTCGCCATTTCCGTCAGTGCAAAATTCTGTTCTGTTATCACGTATCATCTGAAATGCAATCTCAGGATGAGAAAGTGCAACTTTCTGAACAATATTGCTTACAGCATTTGCTTCGCTGACATCTTTTTTCATAAACTTCTGACGTACAGGAACATTATAAAACAAGTCACGAATAATTATAGTTGTTCCATTAGGACATCCTATCTGTTCAGGTAAATACTCAGGAACTCCTCCAGATAATTCATAATGCGTTCCATATTCATCTTCAGAACGTTTTGACATAATATTCACCTTGGAAACAGCTGAAACAGAAGCAAGTGCTTCGCCACGAAACCCAAGTGTATATATATTATCAAGGTCTTCTTTCTGCTTAATTTTACTTGTTGCATGACGAAGAAAAGCAGTTGGTACATCTTCAGGAGCAATTCCACAACCATCATCTACAATTCTCATATATGTAGTGCCACCATTTTTAATTTCAACTGTAATATGTTTTGCTTCTGCATCAATTGCATTTTCAACAAGTTCCTTTACAACAGAAGCAGGACGTTCTATTACTTCTCCAGCAGCAATCAATTCTGAAACTTCTTTCTTCAAAACAGAAATTTGTGCCAATTTTCTCACCTTCTTTCAAATATAGTATTTCAAAATTATTTTTTAATCATTGATATAACTTCTTCAAGAACTTCACGGCATTCAAAATCTGATAATTCAGAAATATTTGTTTTCTTCAAAACATTAACGGCATTTTCACGCTGTATTGCTTCAAAACTAAACTGTATATTTTCATCATTTTCAAGATTTGAATTTTTTTCATAATCCTTTGACTCCATTTGTGCAAGTAGTTGTCTTGCACGTTTTACAACTTTATCCGGAAGTCCTGCAAGCTTTGCAACTTCAATTCCATAACTGTCATCTATACCGCCTTCTACAATCTTTCTCAAAAAGCGTATAGATTCACCATGTTTTTTAACAGCAATACTATAATTTTTTACTCCATCTAATGTTTTTTCAAGTCCTATTAATTCATGATAATGAGTTGCAAATAATGTTTTACATCCGATTTTTTTGCTGCTTATATATTCTGCAACAGCTTGTGCAATGCTGACACCATCATAAGTTGAAGTACCTCTTCCAACCTCATCTAAAATTACAAGGCTGTCTTTTGTAGCATGTCTCAAAATATCTGATACTTCACGCATTTCAACCATAAATGTACTTTGTCCAGAAGTCAAATCATCAGAAGCCCCAACTCTTGTGAATATTTTATCTACTACTGAAATTTTAGCATAATCAGCAGGAACAAAACAGCCTATTTGAGCCATAAGAGTAATTATTGCAACTTGTCTCATATATGTAGATTTTCCAGCCATATTAGGCCCAGTAATTAAAAGCATACGATTTTCTTTTGTATCAATATATGTATCATTAGGAACAAAAGGCGTATCCTCAAGCATACGCTCTATAACAGGATGTCGACCATTACGAATTTGTATACTTCCATCAATTGCAATCTCAGGCTTTGTATATTGATTTTCTATCGAAACACATGCAAATGTTGATAATACATCAACCTGTGCAATAGCTGATGCAGTTGACTGAACACTTTTAAGCTGTAATGCAAGACACTCCCTTACCTCAGCATAAATATTTTCTTCAAGACGTAATGCTTTTTCTTTTGCAAGTAAAATATCATTTTCAGTTTTTTTAAGTTCATTAGTTATAAAACGTTCACTATTTGCAAGCGTCTGTTTTCTTATGTAATCATCAGGAACTAAATTATAATATGAACGAGTAACTTCTATATAATATCCAAAAACTCTGTTAAAACCTATTTTAAGCCCTTTTATTCCTGTACGTTCTTTTTCACGCTGTTCAATCTTAGATATTATCTGATTTCCGCCACTCATAATTTCACGAAGATTATCTAATTCTCTGTTAAATCCGTCACGAATTACTCCACCATCTTTTACAGAAACAGGAGGATTCTCCATTATTGCCTTTTCTACTAAATCAGCTACTGAACTAAGCGTTGAAATCTGACTATTAAGATTACTCAATAACTTTACATCAGACAACTTTTCCAACTGATTTTTTAACTCTGGAATCTGCTTTGCAGTAGTTGCAAGGGACTGTAAATCTCTTGGTGTTGCTGTTTTGTATAATACTCTTGTCATAAGACGCTCTAAATCATAAACATTGTTAAGCAATTCACGTGTTTCTCTTAAAACAACACTATTTTTGAAAAAAGCTTCCACAGCATCCAGACGTGCCATAATCTTAACAGGCTGAACAAGTGGCTGTTCAAGCCATGTTTTAAGCATTCTCTTTCCCATAGAAGTTTTAGCATAATTTAAAAGCCATAAAAGAGAACCTTTTTTCTCTTTTCCTCTAATTGTCTCTGTAAGCTCTAAATTTCGACGTGCATTTAAATCCAGTCCCATAAACGCTGATGAACTACTTACATCAATAGAAATAAAACGTCCTATATTATTTTTCTGAGTTTCATAAATATAGTCAAAAAGTCCACAAACTGAACAGGCATCAGCTCCTGACTCTGATATTCCGAGCATTTTAACAGATTCCACAGAAAATTGCTCACATAAAAGTGACGATTTTTTTTCAGGAGAAAAACAAGCATCATCACGCATTGTAACAACACACTGTAAACGTATTTTAATAAATTCCATTACATCTTTTAAGTTAAGTGCGTCATCATTTAAAATTATCTCTGAAGGCATAAAACGTGATAGCGAGTCAATAACCTGTGATTCTGTTTCTTTTTCTTCAACAGGAATGACAGTCATTTCACCTGTAGACAAATCAGCAAAACAAATCCCACACAATTTTTTATTTTCTTCAAAATACAAACTACAAATATAGTTATTAACGCCCTCTTCAAGCATGTTACTCTCTATAAGAGTTCCAGGTGTTACAACACGTATAACATCTCTTTCTACAATACCTTTTGAAGATGGTTCTGTAAGCTGCTCACATATAGCTATTTTATATCCACGCTCTACAAGTCTTTTTAAGTAAATATCTACACTATGATATGGAACTCCACACATCGGTGCACGTTCTTCAAGTCCACAGTCACGCCCTGTTAATGTAAGTTCAAGTTCTCTTGAAACACGAATTGCATCGTCAAAAAACATCTCATAGAAGTCGCCAAGACGATAAAAAAGAATACAATCCGGATATTGTTCTTTTGTTGTGATATACTGTTTCATCATAGGAGACAATTTTTCTTTATCTATTTTCATATTTTCTCCCTCTTTTTAAATTCATATTTAATTATCAATGGCATCCACCGCAAGCAGAACAATTTCCACTGCAATTACTTAAATCAGGATGACAAGTTTCAGGGTCTTCACCCTGTAAACAGAGAGTAATAATACTATCTATATTTTTTGTCATTGCATCCATTTCAGATTTAGCATACTGAAATCTTTTCATATTCTCATTTGAAAGAATATCTTCATAAATTGAATCAAGTTCTGTCTCATATTTTTGCAACTTTTCTGCATCAGGATTGTCCTTTTTTGAAAGCATATCATAATTCATACGTTTAATATTAAATTCACTTATAAGATTTTGTAAATCCTCATCATTATCATTATCCTGCTTTGCTTTCTTATATCTTAAATATCTCTCATCTTCCTGAATACATTTTCCAAGCAATCTTACTGCTTCTTCTACTGTCATTTCACATCCGCCTTTCCATTAAAAGATACAAGTTCACCACTGACAGCCCAGTTTCTTGAATCTGTAATTTTAACATCTACAAACTTTCCTACAAGTGAAATATCACCTTTAAATTCAACGATTATATATTCGTTGCTTTTTCCAAAAAGCCATCCTTCCCCGTTTTTACTCTCGCCATCAACCAATACACGAAGTGTACGTCCTATATAACGTTTATAATTTTCTGTAGCAATTTCACGCTGAAGTGATAAAAGTCGTTCCATACGACTACGTTTTTCTGAATCTGAAGTACAGTCAGACATTTCAGCAGCCTTTGTTCCTGTTCTCTTTGAATAGATAAAAGTATAAATATTATCATATTTGACTTTACTTATCAAATCAAGCGTACCTTGAAAATCTTCTTCTGACTCATTCGGGAAACCTACTATCAAATCAGTAGAAAGTGAAAAATCACTATCTCTTTCACGTAAATATGATACAATCTGCAAGTACTGTTCAACCGTATAACGGCGATTCATCTCATGCAAAATATTATTGCTTCCACACTGTACAGGTAAATGAAGATGCTTTCCAACTTTTTCACATTGTAAAATTGTATCAAGCAATTCAGGCATTGCATCTTTAGGGTGAGAAGACATAAATCTGATTACAAATTCTCCCGGTATATCATTTAATGCCCTTAATAACTCAGAAAACGAAAGCTCATCAGGTAAATCATTGCCATATGAATTTACATTCTGACCTAAAAGCATTATTTCCTTGTATCCATTATCAACAAGTGATTTGACTTCATCTATTATCTCTTTTGAATTTCTACTTCTCTCTCTTCCTCGTACATAAGGTACAATGCAATATGTACAAAAATTATTACATCCAAACATAATAGGAACAGAAGCTTTAAAATTACTTTCACGAATCTGTTCAAGCCCTTCTTCAGGCAATCCATCGGATGATATATCCCATACAAATTTTCTGTTTTTAAAATGCTCAAGCAATAAATCTGGTAACTTAGTCAAAGAAGCTGTTCCTAAAATAATATCAACAAAAGGATAATGTGCCTTTACTTTTTCAACAGTTTTTTCTTCTGACGCCATACATCCACTTAATGCAATAATAAGATTTGGATTATTTCGCTTATATTTTTTTATATTTCCTAAAATTCCGTATACTCTTTCTTCTGCACTTTCACGAACTGCACATGTATTAAATAAAATCAAATCAGCATCATCGTAAGAATCAGTAAAAGCAAATCCCA
>JAFTWL010000031.1 GCA_017465305.1 Ruminococcus sp.
AAACATATGAACAGCAATATTTACAACCACAGAAGCAAAATATAAATAATAACACATCAGATAAACAATTTTCTGCTGATGATATTGAAATGCTAATAAGAGCTGTTAAATCAGGTAATTATGATTCAGCGAAAACAATTGCAGAAATGATTCGTCCTACTTCAAAAAACTCAAATACATCAGATTCATATAGATAAGTGCAATATAATAACACTTCTGGTGATTTGGATTATAATAACAATAGAATGTATGAAAATGTGAATGCAAAACAAACAGAAACTTCTTATAAACCAACAGCAAGACCACAAAAAAAACCTAAAAGAGAGTCAGAGAAAAAACGTTCTTATTCTCCTGAAATAGAAAGCTTGTTGCAAAATATAAAAGTAGGAAACTATGAACCTCCAAAAGTAGATTCTACTAAGGAAAATAGTATAAATTCAAGTCATATTAAAAAATCACAATCAAATTCAAATATAGAAAATACAGGATATATAAGACAAAATAATATTTCACAAGTATCGACATCATCAAATTATACTGAAAATAATAATTATCAGAATAATTTAAATAATAATCCTTATACAAATGTTCCTGCAGAAGAGTATAATACTGTAGCTTCTGCTTTATCAAATATAATGAATAAAAAATCTAATTCAAAAAGACCTCCGCATTTAGAAGATTCTGAAAAATCAGCTTCTTATCGTGATGACTTCAATATTGATATTGATATTTAAAAATGCTTACAGTTTTATTGGATTATGAAAAAAAAGAACCGCTTTATTATCAGATTTATAAAGGAATTCGTTCTGAAATACAAGCTAATCATTTATTGCCTGATGAAAAGTTACCTTCTAAACGCACTCTTGCTTCTCACTTGCAAGTCAGTATAATTACAATACAATCGGCATATGACCAGCTCGTAGAAGAAGGATATATAAGAGCTGTCCCACGTAGTGGCTACTATGTAGAGCCTACACAGCAATTGCCTGTTATATCTGATAATAATACAGATGTTATTCCTATTGAACATGAAACAGAAAGCAAAAAATATAAAATATCTTTTTCAACAAGTGGAGTAGATACAAAACAATTTCCGTTTTCGACATGGGCAAAATTATCAAGAAGAATACTTTCAGAGGAACAGGAACATTTGCTTCAGGCTGTTCCTCCCTCTGGACTTCTTGCTCTTAGAAAAGAGATAGCAAGATATTTATATGAATTTAGAAGTATTAAGATTTTTCCTGAACAAATTATTGTTGGAGCAGGAACAGAATATCTTCTTGCACTTTTGGTACAGCTTTTAGGAAGAGAAAAATGTTGTGCTGTAGAAGAACCAGGTTATAAAAAAACGCGTAAAATTTTAATGCAGAATGGCATGACTGTCAAATCTGTTTCAATGGAGAAAGATGGAATATCAATTAAAGAACTTTATGAAAGTGAAGCAGATATTGTTCATGTTACACCGTCACATCATTTTCCCTTGGGAATTGTTATGTCTGTTAATTGTCGTGCATCACTTTTAAATTGGGCGATGCAGTCATCTGAAAGATATATAATTGAAGATGATTATGATAGTGAACTGCGATTTTCAGGTACGCCTATTCCAGCGTTATATAGCATGGATTCAGGAAATCATGTTATATATATGAATACATTCACAAAAACACTTGCACCATCATTACGTATTAGTTATATGATATTGCCATTTACTCTTTTAAAAAAATATCAGGAACAATTGCAGTTTTATGCTAATACCGTTCCAAGCTTTGAGCAGTATACATTGGCGAGTTTTTTAAGAGATGGTTATTTTGAACGCCATTTAAACCGCATGAAAAAAACGTATAGAAAGCGAAAAGACCAGATTTTATTTCTGATAAGAAGTCATAAGCTAGCTTCTTATCTTAAAATTAAAGGTGAAAATTCAGGCTTGCATTTTCTTTTGGAAACGCATTTAGGATTAAGTGAAAAAGATTTAATTGAAACTGCTGAAAGTGTTGGAGTTCATATTAATGGACTTTCATATTATTATGCAAATTCTGATTTTAATATTGAATATCCTACTATTGTTATTGGGTATACTTGTCTTACAGAAAATCAGATTCAAACAGGAATGCAGACTATGCTTGATGCCTGGCAAGATAGGTTTAATAAAAAGAATGATATAGTAAAAAAAATTATATAGTTGTATTTTTTATGATTATGCTATAACTTGTAAAAGAAAGGTGGTTAAAATGATGAATAATGAATCATGGAAAGACTTATTTTCAGATTATAATGTGTTATTTAATAAAGAAGAAATTACTACAAGACAAAGCTTAAATGATATTTGTTTTAATATTCCGATTGAATGGGAAAAAGTTTCTTCTGAAGACCAGACTTTATATTGGCTTCCTGAAGATAACAGCGGTTCAGTTACTGTACAATGTGTTACTCCAAAATCAACAGATTATAGTGGTATGACAAATGCCGATGTTTTATCACTTTTTGCTGAAGGTTTATGTGATGAACTTGATAATTATTCTCCTGTCTGGAAAGGAGAATGCTGGAGCGAAATAAATAATACAACAGCATTTGGATTTATATACGAGATTACTGTAGAAGATAAACATTCTGATAGCCTTACTGTTTTGTTTTTAGTGCAGGGAAATATTTATTGTATTACATTTTCTTGTTGTGAAGCAGATACAGTTTTAAAGTCTTTTTATACAATTATTAGTACTATTACATTTGCAAAGTAAATAATTTATAATTGTATATGATGTACAGGATTTTTGCGGAGGGTTTTAATTATGTTTTGTGGAAAATGCGGGTCAAAATTAGAAGAAGGTACTGCGTTCTGTGCTAATTGTGGTAATTACAATAAACATAATAATCAAACAAGTTGTAGTGAACAATATGCTTATAACCAGAAGCCAAAAAGATATCATAATAATCAGCAGCAATATTATGATTTTTCCGAAGATGAATATATTGAAAAAAATTATTCACAGAATATTTCCGATGAAATTGATGATAAGAATGGATATATTACAGATACGCCTGTAATTGTAAAGCATAACAATCTGCCAATAATAATTACACTTTTAGTTTTACTTGTTATATTTGCTACAGCAGTTATTATTTTAGGATTATGGTATATGAATTCAAGTACTGAAAACGATAATGAACGATTAATTGGAATGGTAACTACATTAAGTGAAGAAAAAGAAAATTCTAATTATGAAGATAGTAAAGATGATAATGATTTAATTACAACATCACCTGCTGATGAAATGCAAAAAAGCACTGAAGTACCCACAGAAACTCCAACAATGGTGATTACCGTTACAGAGAAAATTGTTGTTACAGAGCAGGTTATAGTTCCTGTTGAACCAGTAGAACCTGTTTCAGCACATCGTTATGAGGCTGTTCAGAGTGTTTGTACATGGGAAGAAGCAAATGCAAGAGCATCATCAAATGGTGGTCGCCTTGCAGAAATACATAGTAATGAAGACTGGAATATGATTATATCAGCTCTTTCCGGTACAGGTATACGTTATGCGTGGCTTGGTGGAAGAGAAGAACTTTCAGCTGATAAAGCTTTTTATTCTCTCAGATGGGAATCAGGTGAAGATATTAGCTTTATTGACCCAAGCCGTAATCTGCAATATTGGTATCCTGGAGAACCTTCTAATTGGGATAGAAATTCAAATTATCCTGAAGAACCATATCTGCTTATCTGGTATGTAAATGATTACTGGTCTATGAATGACTGTAGTAATGATTTGCTTAATAGTTATAAAAGTGAACGTATTGGTTACGTTATAGAGTATGATTGGTAATTAAAAAATTGAATGAGGACTATAAAATGAAAATAAAAAGTTTAAATTGTTTTTTGGGATTAATCACTGCTGCAGGAGTTTTTGCTTCTGGTTGTGGAGCTAATAAAATTGAATCTTCAAATTTGCAAACACAGCCATCAGTAATAAATGCTGCAATAACAATGTCATCTGTTGAAACTGAGGAGACAGTTACTACTACACCTGTAAAAAAACAAGAGAGTACCTTTGTTATGACAAGTATGACACCGTTGGCATCTCCGTCAATTGTGTCAACATCTGGAACAAATTTTACAACTACAAAAGTTGTTTTACCTTCTGATAGTATTCAGACTATTATGAGTAGAATGAAATTAAAAGAAAAAATTTGTCAGATGTTTATTGTAACGCCTGAAGGGCTGACAGGATATAATGGAGCAGTAACTATGTCAGGTGATTTGACAAAAGAGGCAATAGAAGATTATCCTGTTGGTGGTGTTATATATTTTGCTGATAACCTCGAAGATGCTCCTCAGACATATCAGATGCTTTCTGATATTCAAAATTATTCGAGGGAGGATAACGGAATAGGGCTTTTCTTAGCAGTTGATGAAGAAGGCGGAACAGTTGCAAGAGTAGCAGATTCTTTGAAAACAACTGCATTTTATGATATGGAATTCTATGGTGAAAAACATGATTCGGAAGAAGCTTATGCAATAGGAAATATTATAGGAAATGATATTAAAACTTTTGGATTTAATGTTGATTTTGCTCCTGTAGCTGATGTAAATATAAATCCAGAAAATGAACTTGGTTCAAGAATTTTCAGTGATGACCCATATGTTGTTTCAGATATGGTTTCTGGTGTTGTAAAAGGATTAGAAGACTCTGGTGTTTGTGCTACTTTAAAGCATTTTCCTGGTTTAGGAGCAGGTGATGGAAATACTCATGATGATGATTTTGTTTTTATAGACAGAACATATCAGGAACTTATGGAGTCTGAATTTGTTGCTTTTCGTGGAGGAATTTCTGCTGGTTCCGATTTTGTAATGGTCGGACATCAGATTACATCTGCTTCAGGTGATGACTTACCAGGTGATTTATCATATACTGTAGTAACACAATGGCTTAAAAATACACTTGGTTTTAATGGAATTGCTATTACTGATGCACAGAATATGGCTGCTATTACGCAGAATTATACTCCTGGCGATGCTGCTGTTGCATCAATTCAGGCAGGTATAGATATAATTTTAATGCCTATGGATTTATCAAATGCTATAAATGGTGTTTATGAGGCTGTTAAGAGTGGAAAAATTTCTGAGGCAAGAATCAATGAAAGTGTTTATAAAATATTATCTAAGAAAAATGAACTTGGACTTCTTGGTACTGAAGAAGATTTAAAGAACATGACAAATACAAATACAACAACAGCGACAACAGCATTACTTGGTTTTTAAGTATGAATATTATATTACAAGTTGAGATTTGATATTGACTTTTAAAAAGTTTTATGATATACTGGAATAGTAAAATTAAAAGCTTTTAAATTGCTTTTAAATTATTATTAGGAGGTATATTTAATATGAGTAAATATGTTTGTAGTGTTTGTGGATATGTTCATGAAGGAGATTCAGCACCAGAATCATGTCCAATTTGTAAAGCACCAGCTGAAAAGTTTGTAGAACAGAAATCTGAAGAGTTACAGTGGGCTGACCAGCACGTTGTAGGTTCTGCACAGGGCGTTGATGCTGAAATTATTGAAGGTCTTCGTCAGAATTTTGAAGGCGAATGTTCTGAAGTTGGTATGTACTTAGCAATGGCAAGAGTAGCACATAGAGAAGGTTATCCAGAAATCGGTCTTTATTGGGAAAAAGCTGCTTATGAAGAAGCTGAACATGCCGCAAAATTTGCTGAATTGCTTGGTGAAGTTGTAACTGATTCTACAAAGAAGAATCTTGAAATGAGAGTTGCAGCTGAAAACGGTGCTTGTGCTGGTAAGAAGGCACTTGCTGCTAAGGCAAAGGCTTTGAATCTTGATGCAATTCATGATACTGTACATGAAATGGCTAAAGACGAAGCAAGACATGGCTGTGCATTTGCAGGTCTTTTAAAGAGATACTTTGGTGAATAAGATATAATTATTATACATCAAAAAGAAAGGCTACACCATATTATAAAAATATGGTTGTAGTCTTTTTTATTTGACAGTTATTTATTATTTTATTATAAAATATAAATATAGGTTTTTGTTTTATTATTTTTATAAATAGATGACAAGCACATATTTTTATGATACAATATTTATATATGTTTATGATTTTAATTTCTATAAAAAGGAGATTACTTTTTTATGTTATATAAATATAAATTACATACACCTGTGGAAGACTTTATTCCAATTACTGCACAGGTAAAAGGTGCTATTGCTGAAAGTAATGTAAAAGATGGTATATGTGTTGTGTATTGTCCTCATACTACAGCAGGAATAACTATAAATGAAAATGCTGACCCTGATGTTGTAAAGGATTTGCTTTTGGCATATAAAAAGGCATTTCCTGATTTGCCTGAATTCAAACATTGTGAAGGAAATTCAAGTGCACATGCCAAAGCTTCAGCGATAGGAAGCAGTGTTTCTGTTATAATTCATGAGGGAAATCCACTTTTGGGTATGTGGCAGGGAATTTTTTTCTGTGAGTTTGATGGACCAAGAGAAAGAGCCTTTTATGTAAATATATCAGGAAATGACTGAGTTTTAAATTTGAAAATTAAAAAATTTTTTGTCGATTTTAGACTGTTGACAATATATTATAAATATGGTATGATATTATATACATAATAGTTTGTATTTTGATATATTTACAGAAATATTTTTAAAGAGAGGAGCTATAAAATGCTTAAACGTTATCAATATAAAATAAAAGCTGATGTAGTTTCCAATCAAGGTAATGTGCGAACAAACAATGAAGATAATTTTTTTTTAAATGGACAAACAAATCCTGACATAACATTACCTTGTGAAATATCTGAAATTTATAATATAAAAAATAATCCTATATTTGCGATATTTGATGGTATGGGTGGAGAATCATATGGAGAAATATCTTCTGAAATAGCAGCTCAGACTCTTACCGAATATAAAAAGAAAATATCTTCCTCTTCCCCTGATAATTTAAAAAAATGTGTTAATGAGTTTGTACACCAAACTAATGAGAAAATATTTAATATGGTTAAAAGTAAGAACTGTTACAATAGTGGCACTACTCTTGCAATGCTTTGTTTTAAAAATAATATGGCATTTCCGTTTTATATAGGAGATAGTAGAATATATTTTTTTGACGGAAATGATTTATATCGTCTTACAATTGACCACACACTTGCAAATCATAAGTTTAAAACAGGTGTATACACCCTTGAAGAAGCTGAATTTAGCAGTGACCGTAATAAACTTACACAGTTTGTAGGTTCTGATAAATTACATTTAAATTTTGAGGCTACTTCTCAGAAACCTATAAATATTTATCCTGGATATAAATTTTTAATATGTTCTGATGGATTGACTGATATGTGTAATGACTTTAAAATTTATCAAATATTATCTAAATCAAGTGAAAATTATGCAAAGGATTTAGTAGAGATGGCGTTAATCGAAGGTGGAGTAGATAATGTTACAGCAATTGTTTTAGAAATTTTATGATTATTATATAAGGATGTAAAATTTTAAAATGAAAAAGATTAAGATAACAGTTATGAAAATAGCACATTATGATGATTTGATTGAAAAGTATGAAAATCCAATTCTTCATGCTTGTGATATGAAATTAGGACAAGTTTTTATTGCTGATGGCTGGAAAAGACCTGATAATATGTGCGAAAGTGCTTGGGAGAGTATGTCGCCTTTTGTAATGACACTCGCACATGGTGGTGAAAATTTATATAATGGATGGATGAAAAATAAAAAATCTGCTATGATTTCATGTAATGATGGATTTAGACCAGTTAGTTTTTTAATTGAAGTTATGGACGAAGATGCAAGTTAGTTTTATAGAATAAAATATTGTAGAATATGATTTATTATTAGAAAAGGTGGTGTATATTTTTGATTTCAGGAATTATATTTGATATGGATGGAGTAATTTTTGATACAGAGAAATTTTATCAGAAATATTGGATTAAAAGTGCTAAGGAATTCGGATTTGAAATGAAACCTGAAACAGTGCTTACAATACGTAGTTTAACATCAGTTTTAGCAGAAAAATATTTGAAAAGTGTTTTTGGAGAAACATTTGATTATTTTAGCATTCGTAATCGCAGACGTGAATTGATGACATACGATTTAGATGAAGAAAATCTGCCATTAAAAACAGGCATATTATCATTATTGAAATTTTGCAATGAGAATAATATTAAAACGGCTGTGTCAACAGCTACAATGCAGTCAGTAGCAGAGAGATATTTGAAAAATTCAAACCTCATTGATTATTTTGATGTTGTAATAGGTGGTGACTCTATAGAAAAAGGAAAACCATTTCCTGATATTTATATTTTAGCATCTAAAGCTTTAAATTTACCACCAGAATCTTGTATAGCAATTGAAGATTCGCCGAATGGAATTTTATCTGCTTTCTATGCTGGATGTAATCCTGTTATGGTTCCAGATTTGTCACAGCCAGATGAAATGCTTAAGCCATTTTTAAAAGCTGTAGTTCCTACATTAGAAGATGTCATTTCTTTAATTAAGAAATATAATGATTAAGATAATAAGTTATTTTTATATTAGATAAAATCTTTAATATGATTTTTAAAATATTTAGAAAAGGTGTTTATTATGCGTGTTAATCCCGCTTCAGAGATTTTTGATATTCCTAAATTTTATTATTTTCAAAGTAAAAATATTTTTACTGGAAGTAAAGATAATTTTTTTCAGTATAAAATTATTCCAACAGATGTATTGACAATTCAGATTTGGCATGGGAAATTGTGTTCTATGAAAGCCAAAATTGAAATAGAACAAACTTTTTCTATGACGCAGGAGGGATTTGATGAGATGATTAAATGGTTGGAAAATCTTTATCAGTCTGAAAGTGATGTTAAATAATATAAGGAGCGTTAAAATGGAAAAAATACCGGAATGTGAAAGCTGTGTAATTCACAATGATATTGTAAAAGAAGTACAAAGCAAAATGCTTCCTAAAGATGATTATATTTCTCTTGCATCTGTTTTTAAGATGTTTTCAGATGGAACAAGGATACAGATTTTATATGCTTTAAAACAACATGAAATGTGTGTGTGTGACCTTGCTAATCTTTTAGGAATAACACAATCTGCTATTTCACATCAGTTAAAATCTTTGCGTTTATCAAATCTTGTGAAATTTAGAAGAGAAGCACAAGTTGTATACTATTCTCTTGCTGATGACCATGTTGAAAAAATATTAGATATAGGATTTGAACATTTACAGGAATAAATTAAATATTATAGTATTTTTTAAGGGTATTATAACTTTTAGTTATAATGCCTTTTTAATTGCAATATTTATTTTAAAAGTATTTAAGAATATTAGCATTTATTTTTATTATGTATAAATTCAGACCTCACTTATTAAATATGTTTATGTGTAAACCAAGGATTCCTTTATTATTTACAAATTAAATGTTGTATTCTTGTGTTATAAGTGATATAATTATAAACGAAAACAGAGATAAAAGTGTGCATAATGACTAAAAATAATAAATAAATTTTGATGTGTAAAAATATTATGGGGAATGATAATATTTTTAAAATAATAATATTCTGATAAAAGGAGGAATCTTTTATGAAAACTAAACAATTTATTTCTTTTGCATTATCTGCAACTATCGGTGCTACATCACTTATTGCTGGAATGAGTACAGTAAGTGCTTCTGATGCGAACGATAAAGTTAAAATTATGTCTATAGGCGACTCCATAACAGATGGATATTGGGAACAAGGCGCATATCGTAAATATATGTATAGTGACCTCGTAAAAAAAGGCTATGATAATATCGAAATGGTAGGACCTAAAGGTGGCGGAACTACATCATTTAATTATAATGGTGAAACAGTCAGCTATGGTACAAGTTATGCTGGATATAGTGGCTTTGCTATTCAGCAGATGCCTAATGGTGCAGAATATACTTCAGGTGAAAACCGTTCAGGTATATTAGAAACAATTCAATGTGATTATGATTATAGCAAACCTGGCGTTCAGAATATGGTAGAAGCATATTCTCCTGATGTTGTTCTCCTTCAGATTGGTACAAATGATATACTTAGTAACTATAATACAAACATAACAGGACGTTTGGAAAACCTTGTAAATGTAATCTTATCAGGTGTAGCTGAAGATGGCGTTGTTTATGTAGCATCTATCCCTGATATTGATGTTTCAATACGTCACGACTGGTTGGGCTGGTATGGCATTAATGTTTGGCAGGATGGCGGAATTGAAGAACTTACAACTGTAGTTCAAAGCAGCATTGATAATTATAATGCATCAATCAAAGAGATGGTTGAGAATATGCAGAGTCAGGGTAAGTCTGTTCGTTTTGGTGACATTAACAGTGTTGTAGACTATAAGACAGATTTGTATGATGGTGTTCATCCTAATGAGGCTGGTTATGAAAACATGGGTCTCTACTGGTCAAATCTCTTATCTAATGATTATTTTGGCAATGTTCCTTCTGAGGAAGAAAAACCAGTTGTTACAACAACAGTTACAGAAGAAATTCCTGTTGAAACCACTACAAATTTGACAACTACAGAAGCAACTACTGCCAAGACAACTCAGGCAACAACAGTTACTACAACTACAACTAAAATTACAACTGAACTTCCTACAGGTTCTGTTGTTTTAGAAGATGTTCCATTTGGTGAGTCTTATGATTTGAGCAAATATAATTATGAAAATATTTCTTCTATTGATTTTGTATTTGGTGGAAATTTAGCTTATGGTATGACAGGTTGTGTTACATTAGGTAACTGGCAGAGCAGTACTAATTTCAGTGTTTCTGATTTAGATTCTCAAAATACTCTTAATGTTCCTGTTGAAAATAAGTATTCTACCATGACAGTTAATAAGTGGTATGGAGATACAACATTAGAAAAGGTTATTATACATTACGAAGGCGTTGAAGAAACAACTACAGAAGCAACAACAAAGACAACAACTACAACTACAACAACACCTAAGCCAACAACAACTACTACAACGACAACAACAAAGGCAACTACAACAACACCTAAGCCAACAACAACCACTACAACGACAACAACAAAGGCAACGACAACAACACCTAAGCCAACAACAACCACTACAACGACGACAACAACAAAGGTAACTACAACAACACCTAAGCCAACAACAACTACTACAACGACAACAACAACAAAAGCAACTACTACAACACCTAAGCCAACAACAACCACTACAATGACAACAACAACAAAAGCAACTACTACTACATCTAAGTCTGATGAAAATAATAAAGTTGTATTAAAGGATATTTCTTATAATAAGCAGTATTCATTAGAAGATTATGATTATAAGAATATTGAATCTATTGAAATTAAACTTAAAGGTTCTGTAGGCTATGGATTCGGTGGTAAGCTTGTTTTAGGTGACTGGACAAAGCAGGTTGACTATGGTGCAGCAGAACTTGATAAGGATAATACAATTGTTGTTCCTGTAAAAGATGCTTATAATAAAATGACAATCTTTAGTTACTGGGGCAATATGGAATTAGAATCTGTTACATTAGTTTATAAAAATTAATTGTAATTCTTACATATGATTTTGTTTATTGATAATCTTAATTAGTTAAAAATAAGAGCTTGTACACCAGATAAAATAGGTGTATAAGCTCTTTTATAATATATAAAATATTAAATCATTTTTTATTAACAGCTGACTTTTTGCATATAGTTTTTATTTTTTGTATTATGCAGAATAAAAAGAAGATAGCTAAATATATAATTACAATACTTGCTCCTACAGGAGTATCAAATTGATATGAGGTAATCATACCAGCACAAAAACAAATAATAGCAATAATTCCTGAAGAAATGATTACAAATGAAAAGCGTTTGAATAATCGCATAGATGACATTGCAGGGAAAATAATTAAACTGCTTATAAGCAATGCACCCATCATTCGCATTCCTAAAACAACAGTAACAGCCGTTAAAATTGCAATTAATGTATTATAAAAAGATGTATGAACGCCTGTAGCTTTTGCAAAGCTTTCATCAAATGTAATAGCAAAAATTTTATGATAGCAAAAACAGAACAAAATCAAAACAACAACAGAAAGTAAGATGCTTATTACTACATCTTCTTGTTTCATTGCAAGAATACTTCCAAACATATAACTTGCTACATCTGTGTTTATTCCTGTTTTTAAAGAAGTTACTATAATTCCTATAGCAAGGGAGGCAGCAGAAACTGCTGCAATAGCTGCATCACTTTTTACTTTTGCATTTTCCGTAATGCGTAATAAGAAGAATGCTGCGATTGCTACTACAGGAATAGAAAATTTTAAAGGAGCCCATCCGAATGCCAATGCTATTGAAAGTGCTCCAAATGATACATGAGAAAGTCCATCGCCTATCATTGAGTAACGTTTTAATACAAGACTTACTCCTAATAGTGCAGAGCAAAGGGAAACAAAAATTCCAACAAGAAAAGCCCTCTGAATAAATGCAAATGAGAGCATATCAGTTAATATGTGCATATTTAATACCTCTTTTAAGTGAATTTATTTTTTAAAATTTTTTTGATATTCTGAACTGCTGCCAAAAAAATAACCATTATGTTTTAAATGAAGAACTTGTTTTGCGTATTGTACAGCTCTTTCTGTATCGTGTGTTACCATTATGATTGTAATTTGTTCTTTATCATTAAGATTATTTAGAATATTATAAAGTTCGTCAGAAGAATTTGAATCAAGCCCAGTTGTAGGTTCATCTAATATAAGTAATTTTTGTGCAGCACACAAAGCACGTGCAAGTAAAACACGTTGTTGCTGACCTCCTGATAATTCTCTGTAGCAACGATTTCTTAAATTTTCAATTCCTAGTTTTATCATGTTTTCTAATGCTTTTTCTTTTTCCTGTTTTTTATAAAATGGACGGAATCCCATTTGATTTAGAAATCCGGAACATACAATTTCCTGTACGCTTGCTGGGAAATCACGCTGTGCTGGTGTTTGCTGTGGCAAGTATCCGATGCTGTTATTTTGTTTCCATTCACCTTTTCGGATTATCTCACCTTGAAGAGGTTTAAGAATTCCTAAAATACTTTTTATAAATGTACTTTTGCCGGAGCCATTTTCACCCACGACACAAATGTAATCTCCGCTATGAATTGATAATGTTAAATTTGTAGTAGTAACTGTAGATTCATATCCCAATGTAACATGAGAAAAACATAGTTCAGATTGATTTGTCATAATTAGTAAATCCTTTCTTTTAGAATTATTTATTGAAGTCCAATTTTAAGAGCTTCTAAATTTCTTTTCATAAGACTTATATATGTTTCTCCATTATTAAAATCATCCTGTGTTATAGTATGACATGATTGGAATACATAAGGAACAGCATCAGTTTCTTCAGATATAATTTCTGCTACTGCTGGATTGCTTACCTCAAAATAATAAACAACAGGAATTGATTCCTCTTTTGTTTTTTCTATCATATTAGAAATTGTTGCACTGCTTGGCTCGGTGTCTGTACTACAACCAGCAAAGGCAGCATAATATTTTAATCCATATTCTTTAAAAAAATATAACATTGGAAATTTATCAGCAAAGAGTAAAGTATCTCTTTTACCTTTTGCAATTACACTGCGAAAATCATTATCTAATGTCTGTAGTTCTTTAATATAAGCTTCGGCATTTTTATGATATATGTCAGAATTTTCAATATCAGCTTCAGATATTGCATCACATATCGTCTCTACTAAATTTATGGCAATTACAGGAGAACTCCATATATGCTCATCGTATTCAATTTCATGTTCTTCTTCATGGTTATGTTCATCGTCATCATGATGATGGCTTTCATCTTCACAATGTTCATGATTATGTGGTGTGATTACATTATCAGTTTCTTCTTCTAAAAGCGATGTATAATCCATCATACATATTGCAAGATTGTTTTTATTTTTGTTTGCATCTAATATTTCTTGTACCCAGTACTCCATATGTCCACCATTGTATAATAGTACATCTGCTTGTTGTATTTCAATAATATCTGATGGAGTTGGTTCAAATGAATGACTTTCCATGCCTGGAGATAATAGAAGTGTTAAATCTATATTTTCTGTGTCACCAATTATGGCACGTGCAAAATCATAATAACAAAATAAGGTTGTAACAACATGAATTTTATTATCTTCAGATTTCATATTTATGATATTACTACATCCGCTGCCTGACATTAAAATTATTCCTGATAGCAGTGCAGTAAAACTTTTTTTTAAAAATGACTGCTTCATATAGTTATCTCTTTCATACATATTTAAAATTGAAATTGATTTTCAATTTCAGAATGATATTATAACATAAATATTATTTGTTGTCAAGTACTATATAAAAATTATATCTTGTATTAAAAGTAATAATATGATAAAATATAAAATGATATAATCATATTTGGTTGTATATAATTATATACATCAAGAGAGGAATAAATTATGATATTAGCAGTCAATGTTGGAAACACAAATATTGTTATAGGTTGTTTTCAGGAAGAGAAAATTATTTTTGCAGAACGTATTTCTACAAGACAAACATCTACAGCTTTAGAATATATTGTATCATTTCAGTCAGTCTTAGAGATTTACGGAATTTCTTTGGAGCAGATTGAAGGAAGTATAATTTCATCTGTAGTACCGTCAATAATTCCTGTTATAAAGCAAGCTCTGAAGCTTATTACAAAAAAATCAGTTATGATAGTAGAACCAGGCATTAAAACAGGACTTAAAATACATATTGATAACCCTGCACAGCTTGGAAATAATCTTGTTGTGGCTGCTGTAGCAGCCTTAGAAAATTATAATCCACCTATTGCTATAATTGACATGGGAACAGCTACAGTAATTTCTGTAATAGACTCTGATAAAACATATATAGGTGGAATGATTCTTCCAGGTGTTCAGACATCTTTGGATGCCCTTACAGAAAAAACAGCTCAGCTTCCTAAAGTTGCATTAGAACCTCCTAGAGATTGCATTGGTAAAAATACAATTGACCGTATGAAAAGCGGAGCATTTTATGGTGCTGTTCATTGTATTGATAATTTACTTGAGAAAATAGAACAGGATTTAAATATGCCTGTTACAGCAGTTGCAACAGGCGGACTTGCAAAATATATTATTCCTTATTGTAAAAGGCAGATTGATGTTGATGATATGCTATTATTAAAAGGGCTCAGGTTTCTTTATCTGAAAAATATAAGAAAAGATACAGAAAGGAATTGATGTTTTTATGGTACTTGCAATTGATATTGGAAATACAAATGTAGTTGTTGGATGTTTTCAGGATGAGGAAATTTTATTTGTGGAGAGAATTTCTACACGTCAATCTAATACAGCACTTGAATATGCTGTTTCATTTAAATCTATTCTGGAAATTTATAAAATATCTGTTAAGGATATAGAGGGAAGTATAATTTCTTCTGTAGTTCCTTCAGTTACAAACACTGTAAAAAGAGCAGTTGAAACAATTACTCAAAAGGATGCACTTATTGTAAATCATGAAATCAGAACGGATTTAAAAATTGATATTGAAAATCCACATCAGCTTGGCAATGATTTAATTGTGGCAGCAGTTGCGGCAATGGAACAATATGAACCTCCTATGGCTATAATTGATATGGGAACAGCAACAACTATTTCTGTAATAGATAAAACAGGTACATATATAGGCGGAATGATTTTACCTGGTGTTGCGATTTCTATGAGTGCATTGTCTGAAAAAACAGCTCAACTTCCAAAGACTGCTCTTGAATCTCCTAAAAGGTTTATAGGTACTAATACTGTAGATTGCATGAAAAGTGGTATTCTTTATGGTACCGCATGTAGTATTGATGGATTGCTTGACCAGATTGAAAGTGAGTTAAATATGCCTGTAAAGGTACTTGCAACAGGTGGGCTTTCAAATCTTATTATTCCTTATTGTCGAAGAAAGATTATATTAGATGATATGATGCTTTTAAAGGGACTTAAGATTATTTATCAGAAAAATATTTAGCAATATACTATATTTCTATAAGGAGGTTTTTAATTGGAGATTATAAATAATAATATTGATAATGGTAAGGCATTTGATTGGGGAAGAACTTCAGAAGATTATTCTAAATATCGTGATATTTATCCGCAGGAGTTTTATGATAAGATAATTCAAATTGGTTTATGTAAAGATAATCAGGTAATTCTAGATTTAGGAACTGGAACAGGTGTTTTACCAAGAAATATGTATCGTTATGGTGGCAGGTGGATTGGAACTGATATATCAGAAAATCAAATTGAGCAGGCAAAAATATTATCTGAAAATATGAATATAGATTATTATGCTGTTTCTGCGGAAAATATAGATTTTCCAGATAATACGTTTGATGTTATTACAGCCTGTCAATGTTTTTGGTATTTTGACCATGATAAAATTATTCCTAACTTATATCGTATGTTAAAACCAAACGGAACACTTTTAATATTATATATGGCATGGCTTCCATATGAAGATAAAATTGCACAGGCAAGTGAAGAATTAGTATTAAAATATAATCCAAACTGGAGTGGTGCAGGGGAAACCATACACCCTATATGGATTCCTGATATTGTTTATAAAAAATTTAAAATGCAATATCATGATGAGTATCCACTTAAAGTCAGATTTACACGTGAAACATGGAATGGAAGAATTAAGTCATGTCGTGGAATAGGTGCTTCCCTTTCTGAAAATGAAATAAAATGCTGGGAAAATGAACATAAAGCACTCTTAAATGATATTGCACCAGATACATTTGAAATTTCGCATTATGGTGCAATTGCTGTTCTGAAAAAGATTTGATTATACTAAAATTAAGTGCAATATTTTATTATTGATTTTTATCATTATTTATAATATTTTTCATAGCTTCAATAGCAACAGATATTACATCTTTTGTACTATAATCAGGTTCAGGCTGTTTTCCATATTTATTTTCTCGTTCCTGATTCCAAATCATTTTTAAAACAGTTGCACAGCGAACATGAAGTGTTGACGCAACTACAAACAGTGCAGCTGATTCCATTTCAGATGCAAGAACACCTCCTGCTTTCCATGCTTCCCAGTTATCTAAAAGCATTTTTTTAACAGGCATTCTTTCAGGTGAATGCTGTCCATAAAAGGAGTCTTTACACTGTACAACGCCTGTATAATATTTTAGGTCAGAATTTTTTGCAGCATTTGATAAAGCTGAGATAAGTGCAAAATCAGGAACAGCTGGAAATTCTATTGGCATGTATTCTTTTGAAGTTCCTTCCATGCGAACAGCACCTGTTGGAATAATAATAGCTCCTGGTAATAAATCAGGTTGCATTCCTCCGCAAGTTCCTATTCTTATAAATGTATCTGCACCGCATTGTACTAATTCTTCCATTGCAATAGCAGCAGATGGACCACCGATTCCTGTAGAAACTACGCTTACTTTTGTGTTGTTTAAAAATCCGCTGTGTATTGTAAATTCACGATTTTGAGAAACTTTATGATAATTTTCAAAATTTTCAGCAATTTGTTTGACTCTTTCAGGTGCTCCAGGAAGAAAAACATATCTTCCAATTTCTTCTTCTGAACATTTTAGATGAAATGCTTTTGGTGCTGACATAATATCAATCCTTTCATATTATACATTATAATAGTATTAAATTAAACTATAATTATTATACCATACAATTAATTATAATTCAATTCTTTAAAACTGTTAATTATAAAAAAATAATATTTTCTATAATTGATATAAAAAATGCTTGACATTTTATTTTAGATTTTGTATAATAAAAATATAATAATCTGTCTTGTATTATACTTGAAAATTTAAGTATATGTTATTTTTGGAGTCGCTTTTTATTGTTTTTTGTGAAGACAGATTTGATTTTGTGAAAGGAGGGCTATGTTTGCATTATGAAATAAAAGGAACTCCACTCCCTGTAGTTATATGTACTTTGAATGCAGGAGAAACTATGAAAACCGAAAATGGTGCTATGAGTTGGATGACTCCTAATATGGAAATGAAAACTAATGCCGGAGGTGGAATAGGAAAGGCTTTTGGCAGAATGTTTTCAGGTGAATCAATGTTTCAGAATACATATACAGCATTGGGAGGAGAAGGTCTCATTGCATTTGCTTCAAGTTTCCCAGGTATGATTTTACCAATACAAATTTCTCCTATGAAAACTATTGTAGCACAAAAACATTCATTTCTTGCATCAGAAGCTGGCGTTGATTTTAGTATTTTCTTTCAGAAAAAACTTGGTACTGGCTTTTTTGGCGGTGAAGGTTTTATTATGCAGAAATTCTCTGGTTCTGGTATGGCTTTTCTTGAAATAGATGGTAGCCTTATTGAATATGACCTGCAACCTGGACAGTCAATGCTTGTAGATACAGGTTATCTTGCTGCTATGGATGAAACAGTCTCCATTTCAATAGAATCTGTAAAGGGTATTGGAAATGTTATGTTTGGTGGAGAAGGTTTGTTCAACACAAGATTAACAGGACCAGGACATATATGGCTTCAAACAATGCCTGTTTCTCAGGTAGCCGGAGTTATTCGTCCATATATTGCTTCATCTAAATAATGGTTTAAATATTGAATACTCCAAAAAGCAACTTTGTTTTTTGTATAAACTGAAGTAAAATTCTACTGAATATTCTCTGAAAAAATTGAAAATATCTATTGACATCATACAATTTTTATGATATAATGAAAACATAAAATTATTGTTAACGTATATTCCGAAATTTTTAGGAGGTTTTTGCGATGAAGCGTTTTGCTAAAAAGGCTATGGCTGCTGGTGTTATGGCGGCTATGGTTGCTAATGTTATGTCTGTAATGCCGCTTTCAAGTATTTCAGCTGCTGACGCAGTAAAATATGAATTTGAAGATGGCGTTATTTCAGGCAGTGCAATAAGCGTTGTTGAAGATGCAGATGCAAGCGGTGGAAAATGTGTTTATATGAAAGATGCTGGTGATACACTTACTGTTAAAGTAGATGTTGAAACTGCCGGCATGTATGATTTAAATGTATGTTATAAAGCAGATAGCAACAAAACACAAAAATTAAAAGTTAATGGTGTTCAGCAGTCAGATATTACATTTCCAGAAAGCAGTGGGTTTGAAGTCAATGTAGTTACAGCTGTTAAGTTAGAAGCTGGTGAAAATACAATTGAAATAGAAAGTTTCTGGGGCTGGACACAGTTTGACTATATGACAGTAACCTCTAAAACTTTTAGAGAAGTTTCAGGAACGTCAGAACTTTGTGATCCACAGGCTACATCAGAAGCAAAATCTTTAATGAAATATCTTTCAAGTGTTTATGGAAAAGGAATGCTTTCTGGCCAGCAGGAATTTTATGGCGTTTCTCGTGAAGATGAATTTAAATTTATTGAAGAATTAACGGATGGTGAATTACCTGCAATTAAAGGTTTTGATTTTGGTGAAACATGTCCATTGTTTTATTGGGATGCAGGAACTTCTAAACGTTTGATTAGCTGGGTAAAAGATAATAATGGTATTGCAACTGCAAGTTGGCATATAAATGTTCCTGTTGATATGGATAAGTATGAAGTTGGAGCTACTCTGCCATGGGATCAGACTACTTATAAAGTTTGGAAAGATGGTACTAATAATACAGTGCCTGCAACTAATTTTGTAACAGCAAATGTTTTAGTAGAAGGAACAAAAGAACATGACTACTTCTTACTTGCTGTTGAAAATCTTGCTAAATGTTTGAAAGAAGCTCAGGATGCAAATGTACCAATTTTGTTCCGTCCATTCCATGAAGCTGAAGGTAATGGTGGTGCTGATGGTGCTGGTTCCTGGTTCTGGTGGTCTAAAGAAGGTACAGAAGTTTATGTACAATTGTATAAATATTTGTATGATTTACTCACTAATCAATATGGTCTGCATAACTTGATTTGGGAATTTAATAGTTATACTTATTCTGATGAATCTAAGCTTTGGTATCCAGGTGATGATTATGTAGATTTGATTGGTTATGATAAATATAATGCAACAAACTGGCAGACTGGTGTTACTGCACCTAATGAAAGTGCGATTTCAGGCATTTTTTATGATTTGGTAGATATGTATGATAACAGCAAAATGATTGCTTTGATGGAGAATGATACAGTTCCTTCTTTAGCAAATATTGCAGAAGAGCATGCTTATTGGTTGTATTTTATGCCATGGTATGGTGAACATCTTATGGATAGCAGATATAATAATCCAGAAACACTGAAGGAAACTTATAAGAGTGATTGGGTTATTACATTAGATGAACTTCCAAAAGATTTGTACACAAACGGTGGTTCAACAGGTACAACAGCTGAAACTAAGCCTGGTCAGACAACAACTACTACGACTAAGAAGCCAGTAACTACAACTACAACATCTCCTGGCATATATGACCCTATTCCAGCTACTATTAAAGAATCTAATGGCAATTATGATATAAGCTTTGACCGTGCAATTGGTGATAAAGTATATCTTGAATTTAAGGCAGATTCTTCTGTTAAATATGCAAACGGTTGTGTAGGTATTTCTGTAACTTCAGATGAACTTTTAGGTTATGATACGGATTACTGGGTATCTTATAAATGGGAAATTTCAAAATCCGGTGCTATAAGCGTTGATTTAAGTAAGCCATATGAAATTACTTACAATGATGGTAAAGACAAAGTAGTTGATAAGGATGCAATTGCAAAAATTGTAGCTGAAGCTCAGAAGCAAAAAAATGCTATGGTTCAGGTATGGTGGGCAAATGACAGCGAAGGCGAGTCTATAGCAACTTCTAATGTTTCATTAGTTAATGCTTGGATTTTGGGAGACCCTGGAGTAGTAACAACAACTTCTTCAGAAACTACTACTACAACTGTTACTGAAGTAACAACAACTATTACAGAAGAAACTACAACTACAAAAAATTCAGTTGAGATTGACCCAAATATTGTTTATGGTGATGTAAATGTTGATGGTAAAATCAATCTTACTGATGTTATCTATTTAAATAAAACTATTGCAAAATCATATTCTCCTTCATCAGATGGTTTAAAAGCTGCTGACGTTGACCTTAGTGGAGAAATTAATTTAGATGATACATTACATTTACTTAAATATTTAATCAATGTTGTTTCATTACCAAATAATTAATTAAATTAGTTTATACTCTCAGTTTTGTTTGCTGAGTTATAAATAACATTTTATGTAATTGCAATTTTTAATTGCAAAGAAAGGAAAAGAAAATATGAAGAAACAAACAAGAAGAATCGGTTCTTTGTGCTTGTCTGCAGTTATGGCATTATCAGCAATACCAGCATTTTCGCTTGGTGCTTCTGCAGCATTAAAGGATTCGGTTACATTTAGCTTTGAAACAAGCGATACTCGTGAAAAAACAGTTAACATTACTAAAGAGCAAATTGCTGCTGGTGATGTTACATTTAATGTAGGTCTTTATCTCAATGCTGATGAGCAAATGACTCCAGATGGTGATAATTTTAACTACATTTCAGGTGTTCAGGCAAACTGGGCAGCAAGTAGTAATAAGTATGTAAAGTTTAGCAACACAATGAACAAGGCTAATAGACCTTATGGTAGAGATGGTAAGGAATTTACTACTTCTACTGGTGTTACATTTATAGCACAGCATGAACCATTCTGTTTTGCTCAGCTTACTAAAAATGATGATGGTACTAATAAAATGAACACAGCAACAGTTGATACAACTAATACTGTTGCATCAGACTTAGTATTTGGTATGGCAATTAAATCTGCTGGTCCTAATAAAGTAACTTTTACAGGAAGTGGATTTACAAGTGCTACATATGATCCAAGCACAGGCAAATGGACAGATACTGATATGCAGAAGACTGTTTATGAACTTGATGTAACAGTTGATGAAAATGGTGATGGCCATATTGAATATGATTCTTGTCTTTCAACTTATATTTCAAATGCTGAAAGAAATGCAGCAGCAGAAAAAGCTAATGGTCAGGCTGTTGTATTGAAGGCTCCTGTTGTACATACAGAAGTAATTCTTTATAATTACGATCCAACTGTTCCATCTGGTAAGACACTTGGTGGTACAAATGATATTGATGTATGGGGATGGAAGTCAGTAGACTCAACAAGAGGTTCAAGTTGGCTTGGTGCTCCAAATGAATATCCATTTACAACTTTCGATGTTACTGTAAAGCAGGATACACCTGATGGCGTATATTATGTTCAGCTTAATAAGAATAGTAACAGAAATACTTATTCAGTAGATGATGGATTTGTACATGATGCTAATGGTAATATTGCAGTTGATGACAAAGGACATCAGGTAATAAATTCAATAAAAAGCATAAAACCAGCAAACTATGATGATGATGAAAGTGTTAACTTGAAAATTGTTGTAGGTGATGGTAAAGAAGATACAACTACAACTACAGCTGAAACAACTACAACTACAAAATCCACAACAACTACAACAAATGGTACAACAACTACAGCAACAGAAACAACACCAAAGGTTACAACAACAACACAAGATGTTCCTAAGCCAGAAGGTTATGGCTGGGATATCGGAAAGAATTTCGTAGAAGCAGGCCAGGCAAATGCAAAGGTATTAGCACCAACAGTATTCAATTCTGTTGAAGTTACAGGTAACGTTGCAGCTCTTAAACCATCAGCAGCAGCACAGGCATTGCTCGATGCTTCAACATATAAGAAGTATGAAAGAAACTTTGATTATGAAGCTATTCTTACATG
>JAFTWL010000032.1 GCA_017465305.1 Ruminococcus sp.
ATTAATTTTCTCATTTCATTCAAAGTTTCTTGCGAGAATTCTAATAAGCTTTCCAATGCGGTGTCTAAAAATCTTGCTGCTTCATTCAGTTCTTTGTTCACCAGAGAATTCTTTCTTCTCGTTTATGGATAACCTGTCCACAAGTTCAACTTTTTCTAATAAAAATCAAAAAGTCATCATTCAAACCATATATCTGAAATAGACAAATCATCCCATTTAGTACCATCATACACATCTATAACTGTTATTTTAACAAATGATGTTTCAACATAACCCTTATTTGTATTATTGCTCAAGTCTATTCTATATGCTTTGTTTTTTTCAAATTCATATTCAAAATCAACTATTTTGTTTGTTCTACCAGAAAATTCCAATTTTATTTGCTTAACATGTGCGTTTTTATAAAACATATCTTCATTCCGGCAATTTCCATTATTGATATAAATTGCATGTACTTTTTCAATATTATCCTCATTATTGTAAAATTTTATTTCCGCACCTATACCATTTCCATCAATCCCCTCTGCCCAACACGTTTCTACTTTCCCATCACACAATTGTTTCAGTTCATATTGATATCCGGAATCTGGTTCCAATATGGGATAATTTCCACTTATATCCAAAAACACAGGCTTATCATCCGAACTTGTATTTGTATTTTCCACCATAGTTGACATCGCTGATTTAATTCTATCACTCTCTCCAGAAACAGAAGAAGTTAAAAATACAGAACCAAAAATAAATGAAATAACAATAGGAACTGTTGCAAAAACATCTTTTAACATTTCCATAAATGCTTCTAAGAACGGTTTATTTCTTTTTACAATGTTATATATAAAAAGAGAAATGCATATAATTATACTACTTAATCCACATATAAATTCAATCTTATTATCGATATCAAAATTCATTATAAATCCTTCCTATTAGATATTAAACAATATTTTTATTATTACATTTTTTATAATTTGTACAAAAATTAAGTTCTAATTTTTGTATCTGTTCTTTAAAAAATTTATGAGGTTAAAGAAAACTTATTAAACAAAATTATATAACTAAAGAAATTTTTGAAATTCTTATATAACATATAATAACATAATTAGATTTAAAAATAAAGTATAAATTATTAACTTTTATATGATATTATAACCTCTAAGGAGGTCATAATAATGAAAGAAATAAATAAAAACATGGATTTAAAAGAATGGCTTAAAATCTGGTATGAAACTTATGCAAAACCATTTGTAAAAAAATCCACACTGGCATCATATGAATGCTACATACGGCTACATATAAATCCATATATAGGAGATTTAAAATTAAATGATTTAAATGCCATTGTACTTCAAAACTTTTTTAATCAGCAATATGAAAATGGAAGTTACAAAGGTGACGGACTTTCACCAAAAACATTAAGTAATCTCAGAATGATGCTTCATGAATCAATTGGTGAAGCAGTAAAAAATCAACTAATAGATTGCAACTATGTAGAATATGTGAAGATGCCTAAACAACAAAAAGTAGAAAGACGTGTGCTTACAACCTCAGAACAATCAAGATTATTAGCTACGCTAAAGGCAAGTGATGACCCGTTTGCTTTTGGCATTTTTTTATGTCTTGTAACTGGTATTCGTGTAGGAGAATTATGCGGACTATTCTGGAGCGACTTTAAAATTTCTCAAAGTTCTGTAATACTTAAAATAAATCGTACATTAAATCGTATTCCAAATTTAGAGACTGGAAAAGGAACGATTATAAATATATCAGAACCAAAAAGTCTGACATCAAAAAGAGAAATTCCTATACAAGAACCTATTACAGAATTTTTAAATGATTATAGAAATCAACAAAATGTGATTCTTGGAAAGCATTGTACACAAGGTGACCAATTTGTATTTTGCAGAATTGCAGGCAAACCAGTAGAACCAAAGTTTATTCAAACAAGGTTCAAAAAATTCTTGAAGGATGCAGATATAGCTGATGCAAATCTCCATACTTTACGTCATACCTTTGCTACACGAGCATTAGAATGTGGTATTGATTATAAGACACTCAGTGTCCTTCTGGGGCATTCTGATGTAACAACAACGATGAATCTTTATCAGCATGTGTTAATTGAACAAAAGAAAAATGCAATGCAAAAAATTTTAAAACAATTTTAAATATATAAAACTTTTGATTTCAAAAACCCTGTATTTTGTTTTATACAAGATACAGGGTTTTTTATTTAAAAATATATCAAGGAGATGATAAAAATTAAAAAATCAACAACCTGGTATAAAGTACAAAAAAAGATGTGGAGACATGAACATTATTTAAAAGAAAATGACATAGAACATAAGATGATTTGCTTCAATAACATTGAATTTAGAGAATCAAATAATATTGACATTCAAAAAATAGTTGAACGCAATATGATTTTTAATGAATTACATAATATCATATCCCAACTTGATTATAAAGAAAAGAAACTCATAAACTGTATCTATTTTTCTGAAATGTCAATAAATCAATATGCAAAATCAGAAAATATTTCTTACCCGACAGCATGGGAACGACATAAAAGAACTCTTGATAAGCTAAAAAGAAAATGTTTACATTTAAAAATTTTTTAAAGGAGTATGAATATGCAAACTAATCAGACAAAAACATTACCATATTATTACCTTCCGAAGAACTTATTTGTAAATAAGAATTTTTCAAGTTATTCTACTTCAAGTAAATTACTTGTTGGAATATTAATTTCATCTTCAGAAAACAGTGATGTTATCTTAGAGACAGCTGATTTATTGAAATTATTAGGAAATGAAAATATTAAAAAAATGCTTGATGAATTAAATAATGAAAAAATTAAAGGGGGGCGGTAAAATGTGTCTCAATTTAGATTATTTTTGCGGAAAAGAAGCAGAACAGTTTCAATTTTATCGCATTCCGCAATTGCTTTTCACAGATGACAGATTCAAAAAAATATCATCTGATGCAAAAATTTTATATGGACTTCTACTTGACCGAATTGGACTATCATTTCAAAATTCAGATAGATTTACTGATTCATCAGGCAGAACATTTATATATTTCACACGAGAAACAACAATGGAAATGCTTAATTGCGGAAAAGAAAAATCAGCTTCTATCTTTCAGGAACTTGAGAAATATGGACTGATTGAAAGAAAAAACCAGGGATTAGGAAAGCCAATCAGAATTTATGTAAAAAACATATTTAAAACAGTTCAGGAAGCTCCAGATAAATCTGATAACTCTGGTTCTGACTTTCAACAGTTTCAACAATCTGAGCAATTACAACAAGAACAAATGAATAATTATGACGTCCAGGGGTCGGAAGAACCGACGTCCAGAGGTCGGGAAAGCCGACCTCTGGGGGACGGAAAAACCGACGTCTGGAGGTCGGCATTTCCGGACACTAATCATACTAATATCAATCATACTAAGTTAAATCATACTGATATGAATCAGTCTATCAGTCTAAGCGAAAAGTTTTCAACAGTTTCAACAATTGACGAAAAGTTTTCAACAATGACTGAAGGACAGACAAGACAGATTCAAATCACATTTGCAGAAACACTTGCTGATATAGGGTGTTACTGGATGCCTGAAGCAAAAAGTGAAAAAGAGTATGCTAATTACAGTATTGAAGAAAGATATTGTAAAGATTGTCAGATTCCATATCACTTTAAAGGAAATACAAAAGCTATGAAATATTCTCTGCAATATTTATTTGCATATAGCTATTATGCTTCAGAAAACAATGAATTTTCTCGTTTAATGAAACAGGTTATTGAATCTATTGCAGAAATGACTAAACAGGATACATATCAGGTTCAGGGAACAACTATCAAGTATTATGAAATAATTGACAAGCTAAATGAAATAAATCAAGAAAATTCACTAATCAACTGGTTTCTTTCTTTTGAACAGGAATGGAAAAAGATACTTGGAGAAAATCAAATTAAATATCAGAAAGCATACATGAAGAGCTGTATCTGGAACTGGCTTAACGAATATCAGTTTA
>JAFTWL010000033.1 GCA_017465305.1 Ruminococcus sp.
TATATGTGTCCAGATAAGTTTTGTGTAGGTGTAAAAGATTATGGAATATATAATATATACTATGATACACCTGATGATTTTCTTATACGTGAATCAATTTCCAAGCCGTATTATAAAGAAAAAATACGATTAAGAAGTTATATGTCACCTGCATCGGAACAAGATACAGTTTTTTTGGAGATTAAAAAGAAAATAGGTGGCATTGTAAATAAAAGGCGTGTAACACTTACATTAAAAGAGGCTAATGATTATCTTCTTTATGGAATACATCCTGATAAACAAGAGAAGTATATACAAAGGCAGGTTTTTGGTGAACTTGATATGTTTATTAAACGTTATCCAATAAAACCAAAACAATATATAAGTTATCAGCGTATAGCTTATTTCGGAAAGGATGACAAAACATTTCGCTTGACATTTGACAGGCAGATTACAGAACGAAGAAATGATTTATCGCTTTCACATCAAAGCTATGGTAATCAGATTATTTCCACTGATGAACGTTTGATGGAAGTAAAAATTTCTGATTCAATGCCATTATGGCTTTCGGAACAACTTGCATTATTAAAGATTTATAAAACAAGTTTTTCAAAATACGGCAGGGCATATCAGAATTACTTACTTGCAAATATAAAAAAAGAGAAAAGGAGTTTATATTATGTTTAATTCTATCACTGCAAATCTTGGAACAAATGCAGCAGATTTGCTTTCAACAGCAGCAACATCTTCAACGTCTATAAAAGAAATGGCTTTTGCTTTATTTCTTGGTGTACTGATGGGTTTTTTAATTAGTTTAGTTTACATATTTACTCATAAAAAATCGGGCTACTCACAAAGTTATGTAATGACGCTTTTAGTTCTTCCGCCTATAGTAGCAATTGTACTTGTTATGATAAATTCAATGGCAAGTGCATTAAGTTTGGCTGGAGTATTTACTTTATGCAGATACCGTACAATACCAGGTGACCCTAAAGATATTACATATGTATTTTTTGCCATGGCAGTAGGTGTTATCTGTGGTATAAATAATACAGAGCATGTATTGTTCTTATTTATTTTCTTTGCGGTTATAGCTGCTGTTCTTATTTTAGTTGAAGTTTTAAGCTATGGAAAATGTAAAACAAGCAGTATGACTCTTAAAATTACTATTCCTGAAAATCTGAACTATGTTGGTCTTTTTGATTCTGTTTTAAGTAATTACACTACAAGTTATAAATTGCGTCGTGTTAAAACTACAAATTTTGGTTCTCTTTTTGAGTTAGTCTATAGTATTGAAATGAAAAATGATATGAGCCAAAAGCAATTTATAGATGAAATCAGAAATATGAATGGTAATCTGACCGTCATTTTGACCTTATATAAATATGATGACAAGATTTATGAACAGTAAAGTAAATGATTTTAATAAATAAACTTTAAAAGCAGTTAATTTAAATATCTTTTATTATATACTTAAAAAAGATATGAATTAACTGCTTTTTTATTTAAAAAGCAAAAACTTGATTATAATATTATATAACTCTATTGACAAATTCTATATTTGTGATATAATAATATTGATGATTGAAGTTGATTTTAAAGGTGGTGAAAAATATGAGTAAAAATACATATAGTATTATATTGACAGATGAAGTTGTAGAAGCAATAGACGCTCTTGCAGCACATAAAGGAACAAGTCGTTCTAATTTGATAAATCAAATCCTTGCTGAACATGTTTGTTATGTAACACCTGAAAGAAGAATGAAATCTATTTTTTCTGTTATGGAACAACAGATGCAGGATATTTTTCGGATACAAATGCAGGCATCAGATGCCATGTTTTCTATGCAAAGTGTTCTTTGTTATAAATATCGTCCTACAATTCGATATAGTGTGGAATTGCTTCGTCATCCTAATTCTGAAAAAATGGGATACCTTAAAATTTCATGTCGAACTCAGAATAGTACACTTTTAGATGCAATAGATTTATTTTTCCGAATGTGGATTGAATTTGAAATAAAATATCATCCATATTTGAGTAAAGTAAAGGCACTATATAAAATTGAGCCAGGTAAAATGACAAGAGCATTGTCTTCAAATCCTGAACTTGATGAAACTGAGACAGGAGATGTTATAAGTAATTATGTACAGCATTTTGATACTTTAATAAAGTATTATTTTTCAATTTTACAGCAAGGTTTAGAAATAGAATCAGTTGTATCTGTTTTAGAAAAACAATATAAAGAATTATGTTTATCAGAAGAGCTCACTTTATAGCTATTTAAATAATATTAGATGTTATCAATTATAGTTTTTTTAATTTATAATTTAGGAGGTTGTTTTTTATGAATGCACAAAAATTAACTGAAAAATCTTTAGATGCGATTAGAAGTGCAAATCAAATTGCAATTGAAAATCAAAATACAACAATTCAACAGCTACATTTATTTTATGCACTTTTAACACAGGAGAATGGTTTAGTTCGTCAGCTGTTTGAAAAAATGCAAAAACCTGTTGACTCATTGGAATCAATGCTTAAAGAAAAAATAAATTCATTGCCTTCTGTTACAGGAAGCGGAAGAAAAGCAGATGAAGTATATATTTCTCCTGATGTTGATAAAGCACTTATACAGGCAGAAAAACAAGCTGAAAAGATGCGTGATGAATATGTTTCTGTGGAACATTTAGTGCTTGGTCTTTTTGATGCACCTGATAAGGACTTAAAACAAATTTTTCAAACATTTAGCCTAAAAAAAGATGATTTTCTTAAAGTGCTTATGCAAGTCAGAGGCAATCAACGAGTTACAGGACAAAATCCAGAAGAAACATATGATGTTTTGTCTAAATACGGACAAGAACTGGTGTCATTAGCAAAAAATCATAAGTTAGACCCTGTAATTGGTCGTGATAGTGAAATTAGAAATGTTATTCGTATTCTTTCAAGAAAGACAAAAAACAATCCTGTTTTAATTGGTGAGCCTGGCGTTGGTAAAACTGCTATTGCTGAGGGGCTTGCCCTTAGAATAGTTCGTGGTGATGTTCCTGAAAATCTTAAAGAGCGTAAAATTTTCTCACTTGATTTAGGTGCATTAGTTGCTGGTGCAAAGTATCGTGGCGAATTTGAAGAACGATTGAAAGCTGTTTTAAATGAGATTAAAAAAAGTGAGGGAAAAATAATTCTCTTTATTGATGAACTTCATACAATTGTAGGAGCAGGAAAAACGGATGGAGCAATGGATGCAGGAAATTTGTTAAAACCAATGCTTGCAAGAGGAGAGCTTCATTGCATAGGTGCAACTACACTTAATGAGTATAGACAATATATAGAGAAAGATGCTGCACTTGAACGTAGATTCCAGCCTGTTTTAGTAAATGAACCAACAGTGGAAGATACTGTTTCAATTTTGCGTGGATTGAAAGAGAGATATGAAGTTTTTCATGGTGTAAAAATTCACGACCAGGCTCTTATAGCAGCAGCTACATTGTCTAATAGATATATAGCAGACCGTTTTTTACCTGATAAAGCTATTGACTTAGTCGATGAAGCTTGTGCTATGATTAGAACAGAAATGGATTCTATGCCGACGGAATTAGATGAAATCAGAAGAAAGATTATACAGCATGAAATAGAAGAAGCTGCACTTAAAAAAGAAAATGATAAGATTTCACAAGAGCATTTAAGAGAAGTTCAGCATGAATTATCAGAAATGCGTGACGAGTTTAATGCTATGAAAGCGAAATGGGAAAATGAAAAAGATTCTATTTCAAAAGTTCAGAAGCTCAGAGAATCAGTTGAACAAGTCAATGCTGATATAGAAAAAGCCGAACGTGAATATGATTTAAATAAAGCTGCTGAATTGAAATATGGCAAATTGCCTGCATTAAAGAAAGAATTAGAAGAAGAAGAAATAAAAGCAGAAAGCTCAAAGGAACATAATTCCTTGTTGAGAGATAAGGTTACAGAAGAAGAAATTGCAAGAATTATTTGTCGCTGGACTGGTATACCTGTTTCAAAGCTTATGGAGGGTGAAAGAGAAAAATTATTGCATATGGAGGATGTTCTTCATAAACGTGTAATAGGACAAGATGAAGCTGTAGAAAAAGTAAGTAATGCAATTTTGCGTTCACGTGCTGGTATTCAAGACCCTAATCGTCCATTAGGTTCATTCCTTTTCCTTGGACCTACAGGTGTAGGTAAAACAGAACTTGCTAAAGCATTGGCACAAGCATTATTTGATGATGAAAGCAATATTGTCAGAATTGACATGAGTGAATATATGGAGAAATATAGTGTCAGTCGTTTAATAGGAGCTCCTCCAGGATATGTAGGATATGAAGAGGGCGGACAGCTTACTGAATCAGTAAGACGTAAACCATATTCAGTAGTATTATTTGATGAAGTAGAAAAAGCGCATCCTGATGTCTTTAATATACTTTTGCAGGTCTTGGATGATGGAAGAATAACAGATTCTCAGGGAAGAACTGTTGATTTTAAAAATACAATTATTATTTTGACATCCAATCTTGGTTCGCCTTATATTTTAGAGGGCATCGATGAAAATGGAGACGTTTCAGAGCAGGCAAGAGAACAGGTAAATCAATTGCTTAGAAAGTCATTCAGACCTGAATTTTTAAATCGTCTTGATGAAATAGTATTCTATAAGCCACTTAATAAAACTGAAATTTATAGCATAGTTGATTTGATGTTAAATAATTTGTCAAAACGTCTTGACCAGAAACAATTAAAATTAGAAGTTACAGATTCAGCAAAAGAATATATTGTAGAAAATGGATACGATGTAAACTATGGTGCAAGACCATTAAAGCGTTTTATTCAGCAGAAACTTGAAACATTAGCTGCAAAGAAGATTATTCAGGATGACCCAGCACCTGGAACAACTTTATGTGTAGATGTTCAGGACAGCAAATTATATATTCGTTGATTGAAAATTATTTTATAAAAATAATTTAAATTTCCTCCAATAAATTTAAAGCTTGCTTTCATAGAAATATGTAATACTTATTCTATGAGAGCAAGTTTTTTAGTTTTAAGCTGTAGTTTTTTAATAAAAATCAAGCCAAAAAAGCTTGAAAATTCGTACAAACGTCATTTTTGCGTGATATTCTTGACAAAAATGATTTAATGGTATATAATACACTGGTAGACTAATTTTAATGGAGGAAATACAAAAATGACAAAAACAGATTTAATTGATGCTATGCAAAATAAGCTGTCTTGTCCAAAGAAGGATGCAGATAATATTGTTAATAGCTTTATTGCTACTATGGTTGAGGCAATGGCATCTGGTGAAAAGATTACCATTGCCGGATTTGGTACATTTGAAGTACGTGAACGTAATGAAAAATTGTGCAAGAATCCAAGAACAGGTGAAGTTATCGTTGTACCAGCAACAAAAGCTCCTGTATTTAAGCCAAGCAAAAACTTGAAGAAAATAGTAAACGAAAAGTAAGATTGTTTTTAAGGAGGAAAATTCAAATGGCAACAAAGAAAAAGACTACAGAAGAAGTTGTTGTTACTGAAACAAAAGCAGCAGCTCCTAAAAAGCCAGCAGCACCTCGTGTAAAGAAAACTGTAACTGTTACTGTACAGTTTGGTGGAAAAGAAATTACTACTGAAGAAGCAACAACATCAGCAGTAGCTGCATGGGTTGCTGAAACAGGTAAGAAAAAAACAGAAGCCAAAGATATTAAATTGTATATTAAGCCAGAAGATAGTGTTATTTATTATGTTATCAATGGCGAATCTGGTTCAGTTGAATTTTAGTTTTTTGAAATAAAAATGCAGACCTTAATGGTCTGCATTTTTTTGTTTTGAAAAAATATCAAAAGTCTGTTTTAGATTATCTACTCCTTTTACTTTTATTTTTAATTCATTAGTATTAATATTTGAAAGGGACTGGGAAGGAATTATGCACATTCTAAAACCCATTCGCTCAGCTTCTTTTACTCTCTGAGATATATGTGAAATACTTCTTATTTCTCCGCCCAATCCTATTTCTCCGAAAGCTGCAATATCCGGTTCAATAGGTTTATCTATTAAAGAGGAATATAGACATAAAGCTACTGCAAGGTCTCCGGATGGTTCATCTAATTTAAATCCACCTACAACGTTTAAATAAACATCAAGTGTTCCATAAAATAAACCTAAATGTTTTTCAAGTATTGCAATAATTATAGCCATGCGATTATAATCGAAACCATCTGCCATGCGTCTTGGAGCAGAAAAATTACTTTTTGTTACTAATACCTGTACTTCAGCTAAAATAGGACGTGAACCCTCCATTACACATGAAACACAAGTTCCTGAAACATCTTTTGGACGACCGTCTAATAACATTGCTGAAGGATTAGTTACTTCTTTCAGTCCATGTTCAAGCATTTCAAAGACACCGATTTCATTTGTAGAGCCAAAACGATTTTTTACTGCTCTTAAAAGTCTGTAAGAAAAATTTCGTTCTCCTTCAAAATAAAGAACAGTATCTACAATATGTTCCATGACCTTAGGACCTGCAATGGCACCATCTTTATTTACATGACCTACAATAAAAATTGGAATTTCGCAACTTTTAGCAGTGTGCATAAATAAATTTGTACATTCTCTGACTTGTGTCAGACTTCCTGGACTTGATGAAATTTCAGAAATCTGCATTGTCTGTATAGAATCTATAATTACAATTTCAGGTCTTTGAGATATTATTGTATCAGATATACTTTGTGCATCGGTAACAGTTAAAAGAAATAAATTTTTAGTTGTAACATTTAAACGTTGTGCACGTAATTTAATTTGTCTTGCTGATTCTTCTCCTGATACATATAATACAGAATGTGAATTACCAAGGAACTGACATATCTGAAGTAAGAGAGTACTTTTGCCTATACCAGGCTCACCACCAAGTAAAACTATAGACCCCTTTACAAGACCTCCGCCAAGAACTCTGTCAAGTTCACTGATACCTGTAAAGTATCGTACATCTTGTTTAGTGTCAATGTCTTCAAGGTCTAATATTTGATTTGATAAATCTTCTTTTTTTCTTTTATTTCTTGAATTAGAGGCTGATTGAATAGGGATATCTTCTTCCATACTGTTCCATGAACGGCATGACGGACATTGACCATACCATTTTGAAGTCTCATATCCGCATTCTGTGCATCTGTATATTGTTTTTGATTTAGGCATATTACACTTCCTTTAGTTATTATGTATTATCATTTATTTTTCTTTGTAAAATATTGATTTATTCCGGAAAAAATTGTGAAAGCAACTTTTTGTTGATACTCTTCTGATTCAAGCAAAGCAGCTTCTTCATAATTGGAAAGAAATCCGCATTCCACCATTACAGTTGGGTTTTCGCTGAAATAGCATAAAAATAGTTCTTTTCCGCAGAGTTTTATTTCTCTTTTGTTGTCAGGCTGTAAATGCTGAACAAAGGCATCTTGAATTGACTGTGCAAGTGAATTACTTTTAGAGTTAGAGGCAGAATAGAACATCTGAGCCCCACTATAAGAGGAATCAGTAAATTGATTTTGGTGAATTGAGATACAAACAGCATTATCATATTTATTAAATAGTGCAAGGCGATTATCCATATCTGAACTCTTTTGATTAGCTATTCCCTCTATTCCCTCATCATGAATAGAAGTGTCTGTATCACGTGTAACTTCTACTTTATATCCTTCAGCTTGAAGCAATGCACGTAAATGAAGCAGGATATTTAAATTTATTCCCTTCTCAGATACGTTATTTACTGATGTACATCCTCCGTCCATACCGCCATGACCTGCGTCCAAAATAATAATAGGTGCTTCTTTTGCAGGCATTGCCATAGTCTGTACAGCTTTATGAATTTTTGTTCCTCCAAAATAAACGCCTGATATGCTTAAAGCACAAACTAATGTTATTATTACAAAGCGTTTCGTAATTTTTTTCCAGCATACTTTCATAAACTTTCACCTCAGCAATAAAATTACTATTATTTTATTTGTATGAGAATATAAGGACAAATATGATATGTATTATTTCTTTTTTATTGTTATGTATAAAATGAGTTAAAATGTGAAAGATATGCTTATAAAAATAAAGGGAAGGATTTTTATTATGGAAAAAAGACGCAATGATTATACATCAATTTCTTCAGAAGAAACTGAAATGAAAATTTATACTCCAAGATTTTCACGTGCGAATTTGTCAAAGCAGGATAATATTCAGAGTAATTTTCCTGACCATGCACCTGTACGTATATATAAACAGCCTGTAAAGTCTGATTTATCTGACTCAGAATCTTCTTATATGTTATAAAAGTTTTAATTTAAAAGTAATGACAGCAACCTAAAGATTGCTGTCATTTTTGTTTTTAGAAGAACATTTCTGACAATAACCATAGAGGACAGTTTTAGTATGGTCAATACAAAAATTATGATGTTCTTTTATATGTTCTTCTAATGTATTCAGATAGTTGCAGTTTACATGAAGTAGCGTACCACAGCATAAACATTTAAGATGAAAGTGTTGTCTGCAGTTATTATGTTCATTGCCAATATACTGGTAGCAAGCTCCATGTTTTCCATCTAAAATATATTTTCTTAATATA
>JAFTWL010000034.1 GCA_017465305.1 Ruminococcus sp.
AAAGGTCCTCGCTATTTGGAAATGACAGATGGTTATGTTACAAAGCTTGCTTTGAATGAAGATGATGAAATCATTGGATATAAGTTTGTAAATTTTGGCAAAATGATGGATTTCATTAAAGCTGGCGATGATGCAAATACTGCTTTTGAAAAAGCACAGGGGCAGTATGGTCGTGTTGCGGATGCAGTAAAGTTTATTGACCCAAGACACGAATAAGAAGAAAAAGGAGGATTTTCCCATGGCACTGTTTGAATCATATGAAAGAAGAGAAAAGCAGATTTTAGCTGTTCTGAAAGAATATGGTATTGACTCTATCGAAGGTGCAGCAGAGGTTACAAAAGCTGCTGGCTTAGATGTATATAAAATGGTAGAAGGTATTCAGCCAATTTGTTTTGAAAATGCAAAGTGGGCTTATACAGTAGGTGCAGCAATTGCAATCAAGAAAGGTTGTAAGAGAGCAGCTGATGCAGCTGCAGCAATTGGTGAAGGTTTACAGGCGTTCTGTATTCCTGGTTCTGTAGCTGACCAGCGTAAGGTTGGACTTGGTCACGGTAATCTTGGAAAGATGCTGCTTGAAGAAGAAACAAAATGTTTTGCATTCTTAGCAGGTCATGAATCTTTTGCGGCTGCTGAAGGTGCAATCGGTATTGCTGAAAAAGCTAATAAAGTTCGTAAAGAACCACTTCGTGTAATTCTTAATGGTCTTGGTAAAGATGCTGCACAGATTATTGCAAGAATCAATGGTTTTACATATGTTGAAACAGAAATGGATTATTACACAGGCGAAGTAAAAGAAGTATTCCGCAAGTGTTATTCTAAAGATGCTGACAGCCCACGTGCAAAGGTTAACTGTTATGGTGCAAATGATGTAACAGAAGGCGTTGCTATTATGTGGAAAGAAGGCGTTGACGTTTCTATTACAGGTAACTCTACAAACCCAACAAGATTCCAGCATCCTGTAGCAGGTACATATAAGAAAGAATGTATCGATGCAGGCAAGAAGTACTTCTCTGTAGCTTCTGGTGGTGGTACAGGCCGTACACTTCACCCAGATAATATGGCAGCAGGTCCAGCTTCTTATGGTATGACAGATACAATGGGACGTATGCACTCTGATGCACAGTTTGCAGGTTCTTCATCTGTTCCAGCACACGTTGAAATGATGGGCTTGATTGGTATGGGTAATAACCCAATGGTTGGTGCAACAGTTGCTGTTGCAGTTTCTGTTGAAGAAGCAGCTAAGGCTGGTAAGTTCTAATAATAATTTCAATATATAAATAAAAAGCTCGTAGATGCGTAATCTATGAGCTTTTTATTTTCATCAAATTGTACTAAGATGTCAGAAAAAATATGAGTTAGGTAACATAAAGGTAACAATATAGGGCTAAATTAAAGTGCATTTACTACACTTTTAAGTTACTATATTTTTATATCTAAAGGTTATAAATATTATATGATTCAATACTTTCAAAAGTAATATAACAGAAAAGAATTTTATTAATGTTTTTAATTATTATAATAATAAAATAAGTCCCATAATATAATTTATTTTAAAATGCAATAAAATATGTTTTGAAATATAAATAAATATAATTATTTAATTTAATAAAGGGCATTAATTATTTTATCATAAAAATTACTTGACATTACATTATTAATCGTGCTACAATATTAAAAGATAATTTGTATGTCTTTACTTTTGAAGTTAATTTGCAAAAAACATTATTATTAAAAAAATTATAATTCTTAAACTATTGTAAAATATGATAAAACGTGTTATAATAAAGTGTAATATGTTTTACCTTGATAAAGTAAAGAAAATATGCTATAATAAATATGTAATTTTTATAGCATATAATAAAAGCAGAATTAATTTGGCAAATAATTAAAAGAAAGGATATGTTACTGATATTATAAATAGATTGTAATTTATTTATAGTATATACCCATACTGGGAAATTTACGCCTTGGGAGTATCAGGCCATCATTAGTAGTTATAATATATTTCTATTGGATATTATTTATTTAAAAATATAATCTAAATAAGAAATATATGAAATACGAAAGTGGATACAGTGAATAAGGAATAAAAAATAAAAATCATAAGTTTATTATATTTTATAAATGGAGATTTTTATAAAATTTTCAGTAACAAAAAAATAATTTGAAACTTATTTCTATTGTTGTTCCATGTTATAACGAACAAGAAGTTCTACCATTATTCTACAAAGAAATAACAAAGATTATGCAGCAAATGCAAAATAAACATCCTGAACTTGATTTTGAATTATTATTTATAAATGATGGGTCAAAAGATAAAACACTTGAATGTTTTCATGAATTAGCTAAAAAAGATAAAAGAGTACGTTATATATCCTTTTCCAGAAACTTTGGAAAAGAAGCAGGAATGTATGCTGGACTAAAAAATGCAAAAGGTGATTATATAGTTATTATGGATGCAGATTTGCAGCATCCACCAGCATTTATACCTGATATGTATGAATATGTAAAAAGTGGAGAATATGATTGTGCAACAACCAGACGTGTAAACAGAGATGGTGAATCTAAAGTACGCTCGTGGTTTTCAAGAAAGTTTTATAAAATTATGAATAAAATTTCCCAAACGGAAATTGTGGATGGAGCGCAGGATTTTAGATTTATGACACGTCAGATGGTAGATGCTATTTTATCTATGAAAGAGTATAACAGATTTTCAAAAGGTATTTTTAGCTGGGTTGGCTTTAGAACAAAATATATTCCTTATGAAAATGTAGAACGTGCAGCCGGAACTACTGCATGGTCTTTTAAATCACTTTTCAAATATTCATTAGAAGGGATTTTTGCTTTTTCTACTGCACCGCTTGCATTAGCTTCATTACTTGGAGTATTGAGTTGTCTTGTTGCTTTTATTATGATATTGATTCTTGTAATAAAATGGCTTGCATTTGGTGACCCTGTTCAAGGCTATACAACAACAATATGTGTAATTCTTCTTGTAGGAGGTTTACAATTGTTCTGTATAGGTATTTTAGGTCAATATCTTTCAAAAACATATATGGAGACAAAAGGAAGACCAATTTATTTAATCCAGGAGACAGAAGAAAGTTTAAATCTAAATGAGGATAATAAAAAGAATAAAGAGTCTGATATAAAAAATCCATAATTGTTTTGGAGATATTATATAAATGAACAGACATACAAAGTTATTGAGTATAGTTTTAATTGCTGTTTTAATTTTATTTATAGTCTCAATAAGAAATTTCTATTTAGATGTTGAAAAAAGTACACAGCAAATATCAGGGGAAGGCGAAATGCAATTATTAACGAAAGACTCAGATAATTATCGAATTTATAAAAATGATGATAATAAATATGGGGTTAAAGACCCTAATGGAAAGATTATCATTGAACCTGAATGGGATATGCTTTATTTTATAGGAGATGGTTATGTAGGGGCTTCAAAAAAATCAAGAAATATAATTACTAATGGCATATTAAATAAAGATGGAAATATAGTAGTTCCGTTTATATATGAGAAGCTGGATTATATTACTGATGACTTGATTTTAGGAACTCTTTTAAATAATAATGGATATTTTCTATATGATACAAAATTTGAATCTATA
>JAFTWL010000035.1 GCA_017465305.1 Ruminococcus sp.
AGTGATGATGCTCTCTGATGGTAATATAATTTACTTTGGCAGAATAGATACACAGATTAAACTTAGAGGTTATAGAATTGAACTTGGTGAAATTGAACAGTGTCTTAATTCTATTGAAGGTGTTAAAGGAGCAGCTGTAGTAAGTGATAAGGATAGCATGAACAGTGTATATATTGCTGCATATTATACAGTTAGAAACGGATATGAAACACTTTTGAATAGTGCTTATATTAAAAAATTAATGAAGCAGAGACTTCCTGAATATATGATTCCATCAAAAATAGTACATATTGATGAAATTCCTATAACTGCAAATGGAAAAGTAGACAAGAAAGCTCTTCTATTGATAAAGGGAAAAACTGATGTTGCTCCTGTTAAATCAATAAGCAAAACAGCAGAAATAATCCTTGATAATATGCGAAATGTTCTTGATAATCAGGAAATAAACGCTGAAGATGATTTCTTTGATAATGGCGGTCATTCTATGAAAGCTATAATTCTTGTACAGCGTCTCCATGATGTAGGAATTGACATTATGGTGAATGATATAATGAATCATCATACAGCTATTGAACTTGCTTCACTTTATGAACCTAATTGTTCAGAAACAGAGAATAATAATTATATTGCTGAAAAAATTAATATGAAAACTGCACAGGTATCTTCTATTGTGAAACGAATACGCAGAGAATCAGATATGCTTTCAGATATGATAACTGAAAATGAAATTAAAAATATTTTCGGCATGACAGCAGTGCAGAAAGCTCACTCAGAACTTTCTTCTGCACAAAGCGGATTTACTTTCATTATTAAAGGCAGACATAGTGATATTAGTATAAGACATGCTGTTGCTGAACTGATTGTTAAACATCAGCTACTTCACTGCACGGCAGATATTGAAACAAATAGCTGGCAGGAATGGGATGTTGATAATCAGGAATCTATAATAATGCAGAGTATACCATTCTTTGATTTGACACAATATGATTTGGAATCATGCGATAAAATAATTAAACAAGCATTTACAAATCTTATGTATGACAAATATATTCAAGGAAAAACATTGTGGAGAATAGTATGTTTTAGATTAAATGAAAATGAAGTACAGGTTGTATGGTGCTTCCATCACAGTGTATTTGATGGAATGAGTGCTGAAATTTTGAAGCGTCAGCTTATTTCCACATTGAATAATGAAAAAATTCAGGATAATATTATTCCTTACGAAGAATATGCAGAGCTTATATCTCATGGAGCTGTAGAAATCAGCAGCAATCAGTTAATTCAGGATATGGATTTAAAACGCTGGAGCATATATAATGGTCAGATGCTTGACAAAATGAAGTCTATGAAAAATGCTACTCATGAGATTAGATTGAATATTCCAATCAAAGAAACATCTAGTGATATATTCGGATATACTTATAATTTACTTGCAACAGCAATAACAGAATATTATCAAACAGATATTTTCCCAGCAGCTATAGTGAATTATGGTAGAAAGTATCTTAACCATGAATTTATGAACTGCGTTGGAGAATTTCTTGATTTGATACCTATTGCTTTTACACCTGGTGAACAGGATGTTGAAAAAATTATTGAAGACCGCATAACTTTATTTAGTAAGCATAATATTAACTTCATGAATCTGTTATATAATACAGATAATGAGAATATACAGAAATATTTGAATGGATGCCTCTGTAACGATGGCGGTTTAAATATGATGCTCTATAATTTCCAAGGATATATTTCTGATGAAGAGTATAGATTGTTTGAAGAAAATCAAGAAAATGATATGTATTCAAATGATAATGGAATGATTGCTAAGTTTATGATATCTGTAAATTATAATGACCAGAATGTAATGATTAATATTTTATCATCTGATGGTATAGATGCTGAAGCATTTAATAAAATCATAAACAAGCATTGTAAAACAAAAATATTGAGTGCAGAAGAAAAAACACTCATTAAATTACTATGATATTTTTATTGATTAACACTAGAAATAAACATAATTAAAGAAGGGATTTATATTTAATATGGATAATAACAGTAAAAGCATTCCGTTAAATGTACAATTTAATCTTGTTTCGGATTTGTTGGACTATATGGTAGAACACTATCCACAAAAAGGACATGGTTATATTGCATCTAATGGTACAGAAGTATTTTATACTTATCCAGAAATAAAGGACAGAGCTTTAAAAGTTCTTGATTGTCTACAGAAAAACGGAATCAAACAAGGAGACATTATAAGCGTAGAAACGGAAGAAGTTGATATTTTTCATACTATGTTCTGGGCTTGTATGTATGGAGGTATTATTATTTCTTCAATACAGGCTCCAGCATCATGGGATATACATTCTAAAAGCGTTGACATTTTTATGAAGCAGCTTAATAAATTAGAAATGCCTGTTGTGATAACACAGAAATCGCATGAATCAAATTATGAAGAGTTAAAATCTCTTAATGATAATTTATCAATACTCATTTTTGAAAATCTTGTATCTGATAATTACGGTATATGCAAAAAAATGCAGCCGGATGATATTGTATATATACAATTTTCATCCGGTACTACCGGAGTTCCAGAGGGTGCAATGCTCTCAAATAAAAATATTATTTTTTCATGTCATGTCACTGCAATAAATACTAAACTTAATGAAGATGATATTGTATTTTCGTGGCTTCCGCATACGCATAATCTTGGTTTATTTGCACCACTTATCATTGCTATGATGCTTGGAAACAGTGGATATTTTATGAAACCTGGTGCATTTTTGCAAAATCCATTGTTATTCTTTAAAAAAATTGATGAACACAGAGGTACATGGTTCTCTACTAATAATTTTGGTCTTGAGTGGATGATTCAAAAGATTCCTGAATCATCCATAGATGAACTTGATTTGCATTCAATAAAGTCTATTTTTGCAGGAGCTGAAAATATAACTCAGAATACTATTGATAGATTTTCACATAAATTTGCTTCGTGCGGTATAAATCAAAAGCTTATAAGACCAGGCTATGGTATGACAGAAGCAACATTAGTTGTATCCCTTACAAAAATGTCTACAGGACCTGTTATTGAATGCATATCAAGAAAAAGTATGATGCATGAAAATAAAGCTGTACTTACAGATTCAAGTAATACTAATGATGCTGTATTTTATACTGGAAATGGCGTTGCACTTAATGGAATAGATTTAAGAATAGTTGATGATAATCATGAGCCATTGCCTGACCATATAATTGGTGAAGTAGAAGTAAAAGGCAATTGTCTGTTTCGTGAGTATTATAATGAACCAGAGGCAACTGCTAATAAGATGCATAATGGATGGTTGCAAACAGGAGATTTAGGATATTTATCAAATGAACAATTATTTATAGTTGGCAGAAAAAAAGATATAGCTGTAATACGTGGTGTAAACTATGTTATTACAGATATTGAAGAATGTATTTGTAATAATGTTGGTATTCCTAAAGCTATTTTTGCCGTAGCAAGCGTTATGCACGAAAATCAGGAAGAGCTTGTAGTATTTGTACAATATAAGGAAAGTATTGAAAAATTTGTTGAGCTTTACAAAAAAATACATAGTATAGTTCTTGAATACTATCAGATGAACCTGAATGCAATTCTTCCAATACAACTTATACCAAAAACTGCGACTGGAAAAGTTATGCGCTATATGTTGAAGATGCAGTATGAAAATGGTATGTTCCAAGAAGTACAGGATAAAGTTGAGTCTGTATTACATATGTCTGACAGATATTCAGATGTAGATGATAGCACAGATTTAAAAAGTGAAATTGAAATGAAAGTCTTAGATTGTTGGAGCGAAATACTTCATATACCTACAGATAAAATTCCTGTATATAAAACATTTTCTTCTATGGGTGGCAATTCTATTCAGGCTTATCAATTGTTGATGCTTTTATCCAAAACTTTTAATGTTGATTTAGGACAGGAAGTAATCGCAAAATATGATACTGTTTCAAAAATGGTACATTATTTGAAAAATTTCTCTCATGAAAAAGAAGAAACAGTATATACAAAGAATACTTCAGAAGATAAAATAGTAATTACTGGCATAGCATTTCGTCTTCCAGAAGCTGATACACAGGAAAAATTTTGGAGTAATTTGAAAGACAGTCATGACAGTATTAAGCGTGTAAGTGATAAGAGAAAGACTTTATCTAAATCCTCTAAATGGAATGATTGGATTGGTGAAGTTGAGAATATTGATAGCTTTGACTATGATTTCTTTGATATGACATATGATGAAGCGAAATTCATGGATCCACAGCAGAGACTTGCTATGGAAACGGCTTATGAAGCTCTTGAAGATGCAGGAATGATTCAAGATGAATTTGAGACCGAAAGTGTTGGAGTATATGCTTGCGTATGTGAAAATTCATATGAACCTATTGTATTTAATTATATTGACAAAAATGGTTATGATGATGTTCCGCCACGTACACTTGTAAATAATATGCATAATATGATAGCAGCCAGAATTTCGCATCAGTATGGATTTACTGGTCCTGTAATGGCGATAGACAGTGCTTGTTCTTCTTTCATGACAGCAGTGCATGTTGCGAAATCAACAATTTTAAATGGAGATATTGAAGGCGCTGTAATTATAGGTACGAATCTTATAGCTAATGAATATATATACGGTCTTGTCAAAAAT
>JAFTWL010000004.1 GCA_017465305.1 Ruminococcus sp.
AGTCAAGACCTAATAAGCCACATAAACTTTTTGAATCTTTTATTGCAGCATCATTGCAATATAAAGAAAAGCAGGATTAAGTAATTTTATATAAAAAATAAAAAGCCGTCCGTATATCCCCATGGACGGCTTTTAGAAAATAAAAAAAGGAGTGAAAACTATGAAGTTATTAGTTGTTGATGATGAAGTAAATATCAGAAGAGTAGTTAGAGAGTATGCAGAATTTGAGGAATATGAAGTGACTGAAGCTGAAAATGGAATGGAAGCTGTTTCTCTTTGCAGAGATAATGATTATGATTTAATTATTATGGATGTAATGATGCCAAGATTAGATGGATTTTCTGCTTGCAAAGAGATTAAAAAGAAAAAGGATATTCCTGTAATAATGCTTTCAGCACGTGGTGAAGAGTATGATAAATTATTTGGATTTGAAATAGGAATTGATGACTATGTAGTAAAACCATTTTCACCAAAGGAACTAATGGCACGTGTAAGAGCTGTACTTAATCGTCATAAGTCTTCAGGAATGGCTATTACATCACAAAAACTTCAGTTTGAAGGACTTGAAATTGACCTTGCCGGACGTGAAGTATACGTAGATGGACAGAGAGTTCAGATGACACCAAAAGAATATGATTTACTTTTCTTTTTAGTTAAAAATAAGGGACTTGCTTTATCCCGTGATAAATTGCTTGAAGAAGTAGGGGGATATGATTTCTTTGGTGATGACAGAACAGTAGATACACATATTAAAATGTTACGTGGCAGTCTTGGACCATATAGAAAATTTGTTGTTACTCTGAGAGGAATGGGATATAAATTTGAAACAGAGAACTAAGATAGGACGAGAAAGAAATCTCACTATTAGAGTTAAAATATGGTTGTTTTTTATGATGTTTGTCTGCATAGTATTTGTTTTGATGTGGACGTTTCAGGTTTTATTTTTAGAACGATTTTATGAAGCTTTTAAAGTATCAGATATTGCGAATACAGCAAAAACGCTTTCAGCTTTATATGGTACAGATGATTTTTATGATAAAGCACAGGAGATAGCAATATCTAATGAGGCTTGTATAGAAATATTAAATGTTGACGGAAAAGAACAATATTTTTATTGTGTTTCAAATGGAAGTTGTTTGCTTCATGGAGAAAATAATAATACATATTTTTTTCTTATGGATTTAAAGGGAAGTGACGCAGGTTATATATGCCGTTCTGTATTTAATCAAAGACTACAAACACAGACATTAGTATATGGAACTTCAATGAGTAATTATGCAATTGATTTCGATGGCTATATATTTATAAATTCTCGTTTAGTTCCTGTTCAGTCAACAGTTTCAATATTACAGCGTCAAACTATGATAATTACAGTAGCTCTTGTATTTTTTGGAATGGTTTTATCTTTTCTTGTAGCTACAACTATAGGAACACCTATAAACAGAATTACACGTTCAGCAAAAAGATTAGCACATGGCGATTATAAGATTGAATTTGAAGGTGGCGGATGTGCTGAAGTTGATGAATTGGCAGAAACACTTACATATGCACAGCAGGAACTTTCAAAAACAGATGAAATGCAAAGAGATTTAATTGCAAATGTATCACATGATATGAGAACGCCTCTTACAATGATGAAAGCATATGCTGAGATGATAAGAGATTTATCAGGAAATAATCCCGTAAAGAGAGAACAGCATTTAAATATAATCATAGAGGAAACAGACCGATTGTCCTCACTTGTAAATGATATGCTTGATTTATCTAAATTGGAGAGCGGAACACAGAAATTAGATTGTAGTGAATTTGATATTGCAGAACGTTTGCAGGAAATAGCCTATCGTTATCAGGGAATTTCGGAACAAATGGGTTATCATCTTAACTTTACGCCTGATTCATCACGCATAGTATATTGTGATGCTGGAAAGATAGAACGTGTTATATGCAATTTAATTCATAATGCAATAAATTACACATCTAAAGAAGATAAGCAAGTATTTTTGCGTCAAATCAATAAGCCAGACAGTGTGAGAATAGAAATTCAGGATACAGGTGATGGTATAGAAGAAGATAAAATAAAATTGATTTTTGATAAATACTATCGTTCTGAAAACCATAAACGTGAAGTTGTAGGTACTGGGCTTGGATTGTCTATAGTTAAGGCTATTTTGAAGATGCACAATTATGATTATGGTGTAAATAGCAAATTGGGTGAAGGTTCAGTATTTTGGTTTGAGATTAGGACAAATTTTGATGATTTGAAATAATTATAAGTAAAACGTCCTGACCTGTATAAGAAGGTCAGGACATTGTTTATTAAGATATTTTATCTAACTTCATTTATAAGTTCTTTTCCTGAATAGAAATCAGAGAGATTTTGTAATGTTACTTCTGCTATATTATGCAGGGCTTCAGTTGTAAGAAATGCCTGATGAGAGGTAATTAAGACATTTGGCATTGATAAAAGCATTGATAAAACCATATCACGTTTAACTTTGTCTGAATAGTCTTCAAAAAAGAAATCTGTTTCTTCTTCATAAACATCCAGAGCTGCTGCTGAAATTTTTCCGGAGCGTAAACCTTCAAGTAAGGATTCGCTTTCAATAAGCAAGCCACGAGATGTATTTATAAGAAATACATTATCTTTCATTTTTTTAATGGATTCGCTGTTTATAATATGATGTGATTGTTCAGTTAATGGGCAATGAAGAGAAATGATATCACTATTTGAGAATAATGTATCTAAATCCGAATATTTAAAATCAGGGTTTGATATTGGATAAGGGTCATAAGCAATAACATTCATACCAAAGCCTTGACAAATTTTAATAAAGATTTGTCCTATTTTTCCTGTACCAATTACACCAACAGTTTTTCCATACAAATCAAATCCAGTTAAACCATTAAGAGAAAAATTAAAATCTCTTGTGCGAAAATAAGCTTTGTGAATTTTTCTATTTAAACATAGTAACATTCCTATTGCATGCTCAGCAACAGCATAAGGGGAATATCCTGGAACACGTACAATTTTTAATTTTCCATTAGCAGCTTTTCGGTCTATATTATTAAATCCTGAACAACGCATTGCGATAATTTTTACACCATAATCATATAATTTTTGAATAACAGTTGCATTTAAGTCATCATTGACAAATGGTATAACAGCACTGCACCCTTGTGCTAAGGAAACTGTTTCTTGCGTTAATCTATTTTCAAAATAGTGAATGTCAAAATTTTTATTTAAACGTGAAAACCAGACTCTATCATATGGTTTAGCGTCAAAAAAAGCAATTGATTCCATTTAAAAAAATCCTCCTGTTCTAATTTTTATGAATCAAATATATTATAAGAAGTATTAAGAAGAATATACATTTAATTGAAAGGAATTTTATTATGTTATCAGAAAAAATTGCAAAAGCAATTGAAAAAAATAAAGCAGATATGCTTAAAACGCTTCAAGAAGTAATATCATTTGAAAGTGTTGCAACATCCTCTTCAGAGGGAATTTATCCATATGGAAAAGTCTGTGCAGATGCCCTTGATTATATGCTTGGAAAAGCTGAATCTATAGGACTTAAAACAAAAAATTATGATTATCATGTAGGAACAGCTGACTGGGAAGTTAATAAGGAATCTTTTCTTGGAATACTGTGTCACTTGGATGTAGTTCCTGCAATATCTGAAAATTGGAAATCTAATCCGTTTAAAGCTGAAATAAGAGATAATATCATATATGGAAGAGGAGCTATTGATGATAAAGGGCCAGCTGTTGCAACTCTTTACGCTTTGAAATCAATTAAAGATGCTGGTTATTCATTGCGAAAAAATGTTCGTTTTCTTATGGGCTGTAATGAAGAAAATGGTTCTTCTGATTTAGTATACTATAATCAAAGAGATAAGATGCCACCATATGTTTTTACTCCTGATGGAAGCTATCCTATTATTGCGATTGAAAAAGGCATGATGCGTATTCAATTTAGAAAAAATACTGATTTAAATATTATGCTTAAAGCTGGTACTGTTCCAAATGCTGTTCCTGCACTTGCTGAAGCTGTTATTTCTGATGAAATAAAAATAACTGAAACATTAGCTATAAATCTTCAAAAAGAAGATGGAAAATTGAAAATTTCATATACTGGAAAAGCTGCTCATGCTTCTACACCTGAAGAGGGTGATAATGCTATTACAGGAATTTTGCAGATTCTTTCAGAAATTCCTGACTGCAAGGCTCTTTCTAATTGTTTTCCTCATGGCTTTACAGATGGAAGTGGTTTAGGTATTGCTTGTAAAGATGAAACTTCAGGCGATTTAACATGTGTATGTAGTATTTTAAACATAGAAGAAGGTAGTATTTTTGGTGTGATAGATATACGCTATCCTACTTGCACAACTAAAGAAGCTATATTTGAAAAGGTTTCTGAGGCCATGGGTCAGTATGGATTTAAATGCACTGTAGATATACAGAATAATCCGCATTGTGTTTCTCATGATTCAGAGCTTATTAAAGTATTAAAGCGTGTTTATGAAGATGAAACAGGTGAGCAGGGAGAATGTCTTGCCATTGGTGGAGGAACATATGTTCATGATATTGAGGGAGGAGTAGCATTCGGAGCAGAATTCCCCGATTGGGATTATAATATGCATGGAGATGATGAAAATATTCCTGTTTATCATTTGATGAAAACAACAAAGATGATAGCAGATGCTATTATTCAGCTTTGTGATGGTTATTTTTAAAATATGAAATGGCATATCATTTATTAAAAATGATATGCCAGGCATATAATAGTGGTATTTAATTTATTATAGAATAAGCTTTCTTTCTTTACTTTCTGTCAGAAGATGATTTCGCTGTATGGTAATAATCACATTTTAATATTTTCCTTTTAAGGGGAATATTAAAATGTCATTGGGTTTCCAAAGGGTGGATTCACCCTTTGGCAGAAGGTGCAGGGGGACAGCGTTCCCCTGCATAACTTGAATAATTTTATGAATTTGCTATATTACATTTTTTAATATATTGAAGATAGTTAATCCGAGCATGCCAATCATTGCAAGAGCCGTTACAGGTGAAAGAAGATAAGTTCTTACTTTTTCACCATTAGTAAGTATATTACAGCGTTTCTCTTCAAAGCGGAAGCTATCACGATGTAATATAATTTCAAGAATAAATAAGATTATGCCTGTAACTGACAGAGCCATTATTATAAGCCCGATAATACCCATTCCGAAAACAGCACCTAAGTTTTTACTATTAAGAATAGCAGTTATATCACCTTGACTTAAAGAATTCATATCAATATGACCCATAATGATAGATTGAATTGCTCCTATGAGATTTAAAATAAAGTGTAAAATCATTGCAGGATAAACGGATTTTGTTTTTGTTGTCAAAAAGCAAGCTAAGATTCCCATAACTGAAGCATAAATAAATTGCTGATAATTTATATGCCACAGTCCGAAAGTAATACCTATCATAATTACAGCGAATCCTTGACCAAAACGTTCAGTGTTTCTGAATAGTGTACTTCTGAACATCATTTCTTCAAAAACAGGTGCATATACTGCAATCATTATTATGTTTACAAATGCACTTATACCAGTTGGAGATGCTGTTATATCAGGAGCGTAAAATTGAAATGGTGCAATTGCCTGTAAAATTGTCCATATGATATTGCTTATAAATGCAGAAGCATAAATAACGCCTATTGAAATAAGAATCCATTTTACAATCCATTTTGTAGGCATTTGTGGTTTATGATAACTGTCACGCAAACGCCAGCCAGCTTTTTTTCCATACAGTTTATAAAAGATAAAAAGTATTAAAGGCACAACAATGCAGTACTGCCATGATGTTGCTACCAGCTCATATATAGCATTGATTTTATATACTGCTTGTGTATCAAATCCAGCATGATTATTTATATATGTTTGAAATAATTTGGCTATTATCTGTACTCCACCTAAAACTAATACATAGAACAGAATTAAAACTAATCCATTTGCATTAGCTGCCTTGCGAAGAGAAGTTTTAACTTTATTTTTCTCTTCCTGTTGATTGTAATAAAATTCGTTTTCCATAAAAAATGCTCCTGTCTTTTATATTTTTTATCAATATTCTTTTTTTGAAAAAATTATATTAGATATTATAAATGAAATTGTAAATACAGCAATTGTTATTAAAATCATGAAAATCACAAGATGATTTGATATAAATCCAGACAGCATTGAAGTATCTGATTCATCTGCTGTTGCAAAGAAACCACAACATCCACCTATAAGTGCAGCAGTAATGAAAAATAAAATTCTGCCTTTCTGGTATCCAAGTAAGTACAACAACGGTAATTGAATAGACATAATTACAATTGCAATTAAAGAAATTATTAAAATAACAGGAAAAGAATCAGTGCTTTTTGTAACAATCAAAAATAAGATGCTAAAAATAAATCCAACTATATCAAGTATTATCATAAGCAGATATTTTTCTAAAACCATATTTTTTCTTGAAGTTGGAAAAGTCATAAACATTGACTGGCTTCCATCTTGTTCTTCGTATGAGAATACAGTCATTATCGTCATTGTAAGAAATACTGGAAGTATTCCGACAAACATATCGGTTCCATCTGATTCCATAAAGCCAATAATATTTATACCAACCATAAGCAAAATCAGTACACTAATTGTTTTCATAAGTATTTTAATATCTTTAAATAATAAACTACGCATATGAATATATCTCCTTTAATAATTTAATAATCTGATAATTATTTTTTTGTACAATATTTAACTGAAGCTTTATATGACAAGAAAGCTAAACATATTGTAACAGCAGAAAACAGTATAATCCATATTAAAGCATTGCTTATAATTAAATTATATATGTATTGAGTAAATAAATAACCTATAGCTAAGCTTAAAAATATAATAATTAAGTATGCTTTTTCTGAATCAAGTATAAATGAAATCGGAATATATAATAGTGGTATCAATGCTATTCCTATTGTGTAAAAGCTTATTGATTCAACAGAATATATTCCAAGTGCACTTGAAACAAAACCTAAAATAAACAATGGCAATAATAAAGTATAAAAGAAAATGTATTTTTCTAATACATAATTATTTATTGATACAGGCATAGATAAAAGAGTATCTTTTACTTTGTCTTTTTCGTCAAATTGGAATGAAATTATAACTAATGATATTGTAGATAAATTTACTCCTCCGAAACAAGTTAGAGCTCCTGTTTGCATATCATGTAATGATTCACCATTAGAATTAGTTACACCGTAAAATGAAACTGTTATAACAGCGTATATTAAAATCATTGCAATATACAAAGCTGCTCCGCCTAATCCTCGTTTTTTAAAAAGTGTGAAATCTCTCCATAAAAGCCACTTCATATTTTTTCTCCTATATTATGTTTTGTTAAGAATAACATGATTTCTTCAATGTTTGCTGGTTCAGAGTCAAATCCAAAAGGAACATCCTTGCGTTTTACAAGCACTTCAGCACCGTAACCAGATTTGTGAATACCACATATTGCTGATTTAGGAATAGCCTCTACATCTTCTTCTGCACATCGAATCATACAATATGTATCAAATAAACTTTCTTTTTCCATAGAGAAAATCAATTTACCTTTGTGTAAAAATGTTACATAATCGCAAATTTTTTCAAGGTCACTTATAATATGTGATGAAATAAATATAGAATGCTGTCCATCACTTACAAATTCTCTGAAAATATCAAGTATTTCATCACGTACAATAGGGTCTAATCCTGCTGTAACTTCGTCTAAAATCAATAATTTTGGATTGTGTGATAAAGCTGCTGCAATAGCAAGTTTCTTTTTCATACCCATAGAAAATTCTTTATATTTTTTCTTTTCAGGTAATTGAAATTGTTTAATATAATCCCAGTAAGTCGACTCATTCCAATTTTTATAAGCTCTTTTCATCATATTATTTATGTCTTTTGTATTGAACATACTTGGAAATCCTACTGTATCAAGTATAACACCAATTTCTTCTTTGATTTCCTTGCTGTTTTTAATTGAATCTTTTTCAAATACTTCGATTTTTCCTGATGATGGACGAACTAAGTCAAGCATCATTTTAATCATTGTACTTTTGCCTGCTCCGTTTTCACCGATAAAGCCCATAACATAACCCATAGGCAATTCAAATGATACATTTTCCATAGAAAAATTTTTATAAGATTTACAAACATTTTGACATTTTAATACGTTCATAATTATGATTCCTCCTCATATATAGTACAAAACATTTCCCAGACATCTTCTTTTGATAATTTGCATGAACTGGCTAAAACAGCTATTTCCTGCATGTGTTCTTCAATCTGACGTAGAACATCCTCTCGAAGCATTTCAATATTGCGTTTTGCAACAAAACAGCCTTTTCCGGCAATTGTATAAACAAATCCATCACGTTCTAATTCTTCATAAGCTCTTTTTGTTGTTATAATGCTTATTTTTAAACTTTGAGCAAGATTTCTGATTGATGGCAGTGCCATATCTTGTTGTAATGTGCCGTTTAAAATTTGCTGTTTTATCTGCTGATAAATTTGCTGATATATTGGCGTTCGGTCAGTATTTTTAATAATTATATGCATTGCTAACCTCCTTGTATACTGTACATATACAGTATACACAGTATATACAGCCTTGTCAATAGGGTGAGATATAATTTACACAAAATATAAGAATTAGAATTATTTTATTAATATTCAAGTTGAGTCAGCTTGAAGGAGGTGATAGTATGAGTATTCCAAATGACCCTATAATTTTACTTAGCTATATAAATACACAGCTACGTGATAACTATCCATCTTTGGATGAACTTTGTAAATCTCTTATAGTTGATAAAAAAGAGATAGAAGAAAAATTAAAAAGCGTAGGTTATGATTATAGCTCAGAACGAAATCAATTTGTATAAAAAATTAAAAAAAGCAATGACTAAGAGATTTTTCTAAGTCATTGCTTTTTATTATTTTGATGGAAAGATTTTTGGTCTTAACTTTTTTTCATATATGATAAGACCTGAAGAAAGACAAATATCATATGAAATAAACATTATATTGGCAGAACCAAGAAGAATATAAGCAGCATATTTTCCGAACTCCTCCATTTCTTCTAACAGCTCTTCCATACCTAAAAGGTAAACAGTAAAAGCAAAATATAATAATATACAGGCATTAAATATAATAAGCTTTATAAGTCCTATGAGAGGTTTTAGATGGAGTTTTGATATAAAATGTCTTATAAGAGGATAATGTCCGAAGAAGAAAAGATATATAAGAGGTGCATCTTTATTTGGTGTTACAAATAATGATAATATGCTAATAGCAAGATACATAATAAATCCCCAGTAAAGGCTTGTTTCTTTCATCATTATAGTTACAAGTAAACTGCAAATCATAGGTATAACAAGATAAAATACCGGAAATACACCTGTTAAGAACATTGCAAATATAGATAGTGAGGAGAGTACACCGCCTAAAGCTATACAATAATTAAGTTTTTGCATAAATTCCTCCGATAGAATAAATAAAGACAAGTAGTGAATGTGTTTATATTATACTATCAGAAAATATAATTTTTGTCAAGATAATATTTTAACATTTGTTTTTATAAAGATTTTTATATTAAAATAATTTATTATTGACAAACTTGTAATAACACTCCGGCAGCTACTGCTGAACCAATAGTACCAGCTACATTTGGACCCATAGCATGCATTAAAAGGTGATTAGATGGATTTGCTTTTAATCCTACTTTTTCAGACATTCTTGCAGCCATAGGAACAGCAGAAACTCCGGCTGAACCAATAAGTGGATTGATTTTTCCACCTGAAATACGATACATGAGTTTACCTATTAAAATTCCACAGGCTGTGCCAATTGCAAAAGCCAGAGCACCTAATAAGATTACTTTCAGAAAATCAAAATTTAAAATTTTATCTGCTTTGGTTGTAGCTCCTACTGATACGCCAAGAAGAATAGTAATTATATTCATAAGAGAATTGCTCGCTGTATCAGCAAGTCTTGAACATACTTTGCACTCTCTGAATAAATTTCCAAGCATCAGCATTCCTATTAAAACAGCCGCATCAGGTATAATCATTGCCGTGATAAGTGTTACAGCAATAGGGAAGATAATTTTTTCACGCTGGGAAACATCTCTTAATTGTTTCATTTTTACAGCTCTCTCTTTTTCTGTCGTCAGAAGTTTCATAATAGGAGGCTGTATTACAGGAATTAGTGCCATGTATGTATAGGCAGCTAATGCGATTGTTCCTGTAGAAATATCATAATTCCCTGATGATAAAAGGCGTGAAGACACAAAAATAGATGTCGGACCATCGGCACCGCCAATAATGGCAATAGAACCACATTCTTCTTTTGAGAATCCAAGTAAAGCAGCTCCCGCAAATGTCAGGAAAATACCTCCTTGTGCGGCTGCTCCAAGAATAAAACTTTTTGGATTTGCTATCAGAGGAGCAAAGTCAGACATAGCACCTATACCAAGAAAAATAAGTGGTGGAAAAATTCCTGATTTAATTCCTATATATATAATATCAAGCAATCCGCCTTCTTTTAAGATTCGTCCTACATTGTAATTTTCACTGCTTTCCCATAGTTCAGAATGATATAATCCTGCATCAGGTAAGTTGGTTAAAAGCATACCAAAAGCAATTGGAACAAGCAATAATGGTTCAAATTTTTTAGCTATAGCAAGATATAAAAATAAAAATGAAATTAAAATCATTACAAGCTCTTTCCATGACATACCAGCAAGTCCGCTTGACATGGCAAGACCTTTTATAGTTTCAGTGAAATTTCTAAAAAATTCAATCATGAATAGAACCTCCTTCAGGATTTAAAATCAGAATTAAAATAAAATGGTTTTGTAGCATCTAATAATCCGGAGGTTGTCCATATAGGATGAGGATTATCATTTAGTGTTACAGTTATTTTATGAGTTTTATTTATATCATCTTCAAAAAAAGGAAGTGAACATACAGCTGATATGATAGCAATATAAATTTCTTCGTTTAAACTTTCTTTATTATCTTTATTTTTTAATGTCTGAATTTTTGATTCTTCTATATGTTCTATATTTTTATTTTTTTGTGGATTAACTATTTTTCCAATAATGCCAATAATCCATATCAGAATAAATAAAGCTATCAATACTACAAAAAGACCTGTAAATACAACTGATGTCACATAGTTTATACTTATAGATGCAACAGGGTAAATATCAAGATACCATTTCATAAAAAACTCCTTTTTAAAAGCTTGACAATTTTATAATAACATATTATAATAAATCATAAATTCGATAGAAAATATTATTAAAATACATGAAAGGCAAATTGGTGAATATTATGGAAACTAATATTACAACAATATTTACATCAACAATAACCTCAGAAACTATAGAGGAAACAACAACAGATATTGCTCAGAATGTAGTTGAAGTTATGGGAAATGAAGTTTCTCATGTTTCAAGAATATTTTCACATATGTTTAATCCATTTAAAAATGCCCTGCCATCTATTCTTGTAGCATTATTATTTGCACTAATAGGAATGTTTTTAATTAAGTGGATAATGAAAATTATAGGACATGGCATAAATCGTTTAAACATGGATAAAATTGCCGCTGGATTTTTTCGTTCGTTAATTAAAATTATTCTTTATATGATTTTAGTTGTTATTGTTCTTTCTATTTTGAATTTTCCTATGGATTCGATAGTAGCTGTAATTGCCTCAGCCGGCGTAGCTATCAGCCTTGCAATTAAAGATAGTTTATCAAATCTTGCTGGAGGGTTTATATTGCTTTTTGCAAAACCTATAAAACAAGGTGATACAATACAGATAGACGGGGAGATAGGTAAGGTTGAAAGTATTGATATTCTTTACACAAAAATTGTAACTCCTGATAATGCTGTTGTATTTTTGCCAAATGGAAAAACTTCAACGGCTAAGATTATAAATTATACAGATAAAGATACACGCCGTGTTGATTTACAATTTGGTATAAGTTATGAGTCTGAAATAGATAAGGCAAGAGCTGTAATTATGAGAGTTGTTCAGGAGAATGATTTAATTCTTGATAACCCAGAACCGACTGTTGTTGTAAGCAACCATAATGACAGTGCAGTTGAGCTTTTAACTCGTGTATGGGTTCCAAGTGATGAATACTGGACAGTTTATTATAAGTTGTATGAAGATGTTAAAATGGCTTTTGATAAAAATAATATTTCTATTCCATATCCACATATGGACGTTCATGTTGATAATAGTATATAATTTATTATTTATATTATTACCTGATATTTTTTTGATATGCAATTTAATAAAATCTATTACAGATATATAAAATTAAAATTTTTATGAATTTCTAAAAAACTGCTTGACAAACTGATTTTTATTAAGTATAATATAAATATCCTTTCTTAAAAATTTTTTCATAAAAATCCCCTTACTAAAGCACATATCATTTTTATGATATGTGCTTTACTTTTTACTTATTATAATTTAGAATATAGCATTTTATTTTTGTGTATTTAGTAATCTTGAATATTTTTTCTTATAATTTATGTGTAACTCCACCAAAAAAACAAAGAAATCAGAATCAGTCTTGCAAATTTATGTGAAATGTGGTATAATAATAAGCAATGCATGTGACTATGTCGTTACGTGTAGAAATCTTATTTTTCCAAAACTTCAAAAATGTTATTATTCAAAAGATTGGAGGAAATATCTTGAGTATGGTTAAAAAAGGAAAAAAAGTTACTGTTTTAGGAGCAGGTAATGTTGGTGCTACTATTGCATTTACATTGGCATTAAAGGGTCTTTGTTCTGAACTTCTTCTTGTAGATATCAACAAGCCAAAGGCAAAGGGCGAAGCAATGGATATTATGCAGGGAAACGCATTTTGTCCTACAGTTGATATAAAAGATGGCGATTATGCAGATGCAGTTGATTCTGATTTGGTAATTATTACGGTTGGTATTGCAAGAAAACCAGGTCAGACAAGACTTGATTTGTGTAAGACAAATGCTAAGATTATGGGTTCTGTTATTCCTGAAATCC
>JAFTWL010000036.1 GCA_017465305.1 Ruminococcus sp.
CCAAGTAAAAGTAATTTATCATTATTTTTTAAATCAAATACTTCACATAATTTTTCAGGTAATACTATTTGTCTTTTTTCATTGATTTTAGCTACTCCAAAAATATGTTTTCCTTTAGGTTTTATTTTACTGTCAGGTTCTTTTATGTATGTGACAAGTTCATCAAGTGAAACGTCATATAATTTAGATAAAGCAATACAATTATCAATATCCGGAAGGGATTCACCGCTTTCCCATTTTACAATTGACTGACGAGATACATTCAATCTCTCTGCAACTTCTTCTTGTGTAAGTTTTGAAAATTTTCTTAATCTTTTTAAATTTGATGAATTCATATTATCAACCTCCTGTTTTATTATACAGGACTTTATCTATTATTACAAGCAAGTTATTTTAACACTGAATGTAAAGTTTACTTTACATTCTTGAATTAGGATTATTTATATAAAAAAGCCTGTACTCATATGATTTTTAATAAAATCTATGAATACAAGCTTTAATATTTTATATCAGTAAAAAATATTTATATAATTATTATTATCTGTAATTATAAATATTTTTTTATATCTAAAGCAAGATTTTGTTCTAAGTTGATAAGCTTTTTTGTAATATTTTTAGATTTTTCGTTTGCCATCTGATATTGATTTAAATATTTTTCTAAGTTTTTTACTCCCATATTACAACCATCTGTAATTAAATCAGCTATAGCTGAATCAGAATTGTCTATAGTAAGCTTTACATTTGTTTTTACCCATGACATTCCTTTTGCCATTAAAGTAGGGTCTTTTCCATCATCATGATATTTATGAAGTAAGCCCTGCATTTCACTTTTTAATTGAATATGCTTATCTTTGCTATCTACCAATTTATTTTTTAAGTTTGTGTCAGAAGTGTAATCTAATACTTCATCAATAGCTGATATGCCCATTTTGATTCCAGCATCACATTCTCTGAGTAATCTAACTGTATCCTGTTCTATCATTTTGATTCCTCCTGATTAAATAAAAATACATCTATTCAAAATATAGTATTTTATATAGATATATTTTTATTATTGCTTATTCAATTATCAATATTCATGAAGAAGAATCTGAATTTATAATTTTATATTATTTGTTAAGAATTATATTTTGTAGCATAATAGCATCTGTTAATGTAATTTTTCCATCATTATTTATATCTGCTGATTTAGTATAAGTTTTATTATCTGAGATTAAATAATATTTTAAAATAGAAAGGTCAAAAACATTAATAAGTCTATCATCATTTACATCACCATATAAAACAAATTTATCAGTTGTTGTAGTTGCCGTAATATCTGTAATAGTAGTTGTTGTTTCCTCAGCAGATGTTATTTCAGTTGTTTTAGTGGTCACGACTGGCTCTATAAAATCTTCAATATTTGCAGTTCCGATTACACCACATGAATACTTGAATGAATATAAATTGATATTATTAAATAATATAGTATCTTTCTGAATTAAGCTGTATGGATATTCATCTGTTCCAGTTTCCGCTAATTGATACAATAATTTTTCTATTGCAATACGTTTTTCTTCAAATGTCATATTTGAATATGTATCGCTTTTTCGTAAATCAGAAATTTTTGTATTGACAGCATTCATATCGTTAAAATCTTTTTGTGTTAAAATTGAAAAGACCTTAATTTGAATAGTATCAGATACAGAAATTGTGCCATCTTCATTTTCAATCATAGCATAATAGTTATATATTTTTTGCTCAGAATTATTGATTTCAATTTTACAAGAGTACACACCATCATGTGGCAAGTCATCACCACTGATAGAATATTTTCCATCATCGAGCATTTTTGAAATTGGTTCATTTTTGTCAGCATTCATTAAAGTTATGTATTCACCTTCAAAGTTAGAATCAACATAAAAATATGCTATAGGATTTTTATCATCAGTTGAAACTTTTTTTATACTTGATGATAAATTAAGTTCATATTTATTTTCTTGTATTTTAGTTCCTACAACAGATAATGACGGTATTGTTTTCATTGTTAAGAGTGCACTTAAAATTGCAATTACTTTTTTAATATTCATAATATTTTCCTCTTTTCTTTGAATAAAAATGTTTATAAAATAATTACTGGATATTATAAATACAATTTAAAATGATGATATGTTGCAGTTTGCAAAAAAATTTATAAATAAAAAAACTGTCAGTTTATAATTAAACTGACAGCTTTCAAAATTATTTTATATTTTTCTTTTCGAGGAAGTATCGAATAAGTTCTAATCCCGCTAAAATAACAGCTCCGCCTATGAATGGAATTATATGAAATGTTGATAATGACATTGCTTCAAGTGGTTCGTCTAATGTTGTCGGACCTTGTGTAATTGCATATAAAGAACCTATCATAAGACCTATTATTGTGTATATACTTGCCGGGCGATGTTTTTCCAAAGCAGATTTTACAGCACGAATAATTAAAATAACACCAACAATAATTCCAAGTGCTAATGCGATTATATATGGAAGTGCTGAGAAATTATGTTCTTTTAAAATATCATTTACAGCATTTATAGTTGGTACATATACACCAAATGCAAGAAGTATTGTAGAGCCGGAGATTCCAGGCAAGACCATTGCTGAGATAGCAACCATACCTGCAACAAATGTGAATAAAATTAAGCCAATATTAAAATGCTCAAAACTTACTCCTCCGCTACCAATCATATTTCTTAATATTGACAGCAGTACAACTATTGCTATACCTATTGCTGTAAAAATAAGGCATGACCAATGTCCTTTTACTGTTTTCCATTCTTCACGAACTACAACAGGAATTGCAAATAATGTTAAACCAAGAAACAAAGAGCTTACAATATAAATATGTGATTCAAAAATTTTTGATAAAACAAGCATTGAACCTAATAAACCAATGACCCA
>JAFTWL010000037.1 GCA_017465305.1 Ruminococcus sp.
CTTATGTCAATGTTTCTGGTTTAGTTACTTAATTTATAAAGTTATATCTTTATTAACTTTTAAAAGTGCTGATTTTCCAGTAAAGCTTATAACAACTATAAAATAAAATGAATGAGTAAAAAAAGATTTATCACTGTTTTAACACAAACTTAACAAAACAGCTGACACTTTTGCGTAGAAAATGCTATTATTTACATGCAAAAAATCAATAACAAAAAATATTGTGTTAAACAGAAGAAATTTTCAAATAAGTATTGCTTTTTTTATAGGAATATGATATAATATAAATATGTAAATAAGTCTTATATTTATGCAATATGCTGATACGACAAAAATCTTAAACAAAACAGATTTTTATATATAAGACTTATACATAGTCTATATTTTGATAACTGTTTTAAAAATCAGTTCAAAATTAAATAATTTAAATTGGCAAATAATTAACGAAAGGAATGTTACTGACCTTTGGAGTATCATGCCATCATGAGTAGTGATTACACAAAAATGGATACGTCAGACAAAGAATAAATTGAAAGCCATTTAATAATAATCATAGCTTTCTATAATTTATCTCAGTAACGGAAACTTATTATGAAAACAACAATTACAGCAAAAAAAATGCAAATTCCTCAGAAATTCACAGAATATGCAGAAACTACTTTAAACTCAAGACTTAATAAATTTTTCGGCGACGAAGCAGATGCAAGAGTTACAATGTCATGTCATAAAAACTTAATTATAATTGAACTAACTGTAGAGTATAATAACATGATTTACAGAGCTGAACAATCTGCCGTTGATAAGGAAGACGCCCTCGACGCTTCCATTGATAAAATTATTCGCCAGATTCGTAAGAATAAAACTAAGATTGAAAAGAAATTGAAAGAATCTGCTTTTGTAGATGCTTATGAAGATGTTGTTCCTGAAAGTGAATATGAAGTTATCAGACATAAAAAATTTGTAATGCGTCCAATGGATGTAGAAGAAGCTATTTTACAAATGAACCTTCTTGGACACACATTCTTTATGTTCGCAAATGCAGAAACAGGCGAAACAAATGTAGTTTATAAACGTGCAGACGGAAAATATGCCTTTTTAGAACCAATCATTGACTAAATACCTTTTCATAAATAAAATATAAATTCAAAATCCTCGGAAAAGCATTTGATAAATCAGCTTTTCCGAGGATTTTTGTGTGATTCTCTTGAATATAACACAAAAATATATTATAATAATACTTGTCTGTAAATAATTATAGACAAATTATTTTTTCAAATAATTTATACACAAATTTTAATGTCAGGAGGTTTTTTATGTACGAAGAAATATTAGAAGGGCTCAGAAACTCAACAATATTTTCTATCATTGTCAGTGCTGTTGTTGTATTTATGGTATTGATTTGCGTTTTTATGATTTTCTCATTAGCAAAAGAAGAAAAAGCTATTGAAGAACGACGATGGGAAAAAGTAAGCGGTCGCATGGAGCTAATTGATAAAAAGACTGGTGAACATATCCCTCTGGAAGCAGATGAAATTTTAATCGGAAGGCATGGTGCCGCTGATATAAGATTCCCTGATATGAGTATTTCAAGATACCATGCTGTATTATATGTTTCAAATGGCGTATGGCGTGTACTTGATTTAGGTTCTACTTCTGGTACTTATGTAAATAATAAAAAAATAAGCAGTCAGGTTATTCTGAAAAATCAAGATGAAATTCAATTTGGAACTCAGGCTGTAATTATCAGAGAAAAAGGAAGGAGACGACGCAATGTTTCATAATGGTATTAAATACGGACGTTCTGTTATGCTTGTATTATTAACTCATCTGATTATGCTTTCAGCTGTAGTTCTTCGTGGAAACTATGACAATATTCAACAAGTTTATCCTCTTGCAATTGCAGTATTAGGATTAGATTTAGTATACATTATTACTCTTAGATTTTTTTATAATCAAATGACATATACCATGGATTTTCTTTTATTATTGATTTTAAACATAAGTGTAATATTTCAATCTTGTTTTGGTGGAATAGGTTTTTCATCTAAACATTATATAACCTGCATTCTTGCTTTAATATGTTGTCAGATTTCATTTTTGCTTACAAGAAATCATATCAGACTTATGACAATAAAAAAATATCTATATATTGCTCTTGGTGCTATAATAGGTATTATGCTTATTACATCAGTAATATTTGGACGATATAATTTATGGATTGATTTAGGCTTTTTTCAATTTCAACCATCAGAGTTTATGAAACCTATTTTTGTTTTGCTTTGTGCAACATCTATCATGGAACAGCATGAAAAAAAGAAAATTTTATTTTTCTATATTTCAAAAGAAGCTCTTATGCTTACAGGTGCATTTTTAACCATTTTCTTAATACAATGGTTCAAGCATGACCTCGGAAGTCTGCCTACATTTGCAGCTGCTTATGCCTGTGCAGTAGTTTGTAGAATATGTTACCCTAAAGCTAAATTTTCAAAAAAAATGCTTATAATAATATGTGCAATTGGTGCTGTAGTTGTAGTTGCTGCTTTAAAATTCGCTCCTGGATATGTACAAGACCGTTTGTCTGTTGATATATGGAGTGATATGCATGGACATGGCTATCAGCAATGTCAAGCATTGATGGCTATAGCTGAAGGCGGGTTATTTGGAAAAGGTCCCGGATATGGTTCTCTTATTGAAATTGCAGCTGCTGACACTGATATTGTATTTTCCACTATATGCGAAGAATGGGGCTTCCTTGTAGCTCTGCTAATTATATTCTTTATTGTAAGCCTGCTTATTTTGCCGATGATTAACAAGCCAAGAAGTTACTATCATACAACTATGATTTTAGGCGTTGCTGCTGTATTAATAGTACAAATGGGACTTAATATTTTCGGTTCATGTAATCTTATCCCATTTACAGGCTTTAAAATTCCATTTATATCTCAGGGTGGTAGTTCTATGATTACCTGCGGACTTTTAGCAGGTATGTTAAAAGCCGGTCAATCCCCTGTCTTCCGAAAACCTGAAATTCCTTCTTTACAGAAAAAGAGACAAATACAATCAGGTAAAACAAGGAGGGATAATATATGAAAAGTATTAAACGTGGTGAGCGTCTTACAATTATAATAATCGCTGCTTTTCTTATTGGTATGATTATTTTAGTTGTAAAAATCATTATGGAATCATCATTTTATATGTCACATTCTACACATGTAAAATTAGGGAATGTATATGATTGCAATGGTGAAATTTTATTTGATTCGGAAGCAAGTCTTGAAAAATATAAAGATGATGCAAATTATTTTATTGATATAGGAAATGTCATCGGAGATGACAGCGGACAGATGACAAATACTCTTGTATCTGAAAACATAAACAAACTACAAAACTATAATCTTCTTTTTGGTGCTACTAAAACAGGAAAAAGTTCTATCCATGCTACACTTAATCACGCTGCAAACAGAAAAGTATATGAAGCTTTTGGCAACAAAGACGGAACAGCCATAGCATATAATTATAAAACAGGTGAAATTTTAATTTGTGTAAGTAAACCAAGCGTAAACATTTTAAACTACGAAAATGTATCTGAACTTCCTTCAGGTAGTTTGATGTGTAAAGCCTTTTATGGAACAGTTCCTGGTTCTACGCAAAAAGTATCAACACTTGCTGCTGCTATAGAAAGCATTGGATACAGTGCAGTATCTGAAAAAGTTTATAACTGTCCAGGAACTTATTATAATAATTATGGTACTGGCATTGACTGTCATGATTTAAGCGGCCATGGAGTTCAGAATATTTCTCAGGCATTACAGAATAGTTGTAATCCTTTCTTTGCACAGCTTGTAGAGGAACTGCCTCTTGATGGCATTATAAATACATTTAGAGATATGGGATACTCAGTAAATAAATCTAAAAATAAAGAACTTGAAATTAACGGAATTTCAATATTTCGCGCTTCTACTGAATTAACTGATGTAAATGATTCTATCACACAGTGGGGCTGCATAGGACAAGGCAAAACAGAAATAAGTCCATGCCAACTTATGATGTGGCAAAGTGCTATTGCTAATGGAACAGATAAAGTAACTATGCCATATCTTATAGACTATTCTACAAATATTATAGGTATTACAACTCATCATTCATCAACAAAATATGAATCAGCAGGATTTTCATCAGAAACATCAAAACACATAAGAGAGATTATGCTTGAAAACGGAAGAAACAACAAATATTCATCTATTGGCAGAAGTGTAGGCGTAAAAACTGGTACAGCACAGGTTGAAAATGGAAAACATGAAAATTCACTTTTAGTAGGATTCTGTGATGAAGATTCTTTGCCTATAGCATTTTGCATTGTAATTGAAAAAAATGAAAGTCAAGAGATGTCCACTAACCAAATTGCTGCACAGATTTTAAATTCACTTTCTGAATCATAAGCTAAGATAGAGGTATTATATGAAATTTCTTAAGAAACATATAAAAACAATAGGAACATGTATCACTGTTTTAGCTCTTATATTTGTAGTTAAAAAGCTGATAACAATGGATGTTGATTATAGTTCATTAGCAAATATTAAAACTATTTCTATTATTGCAATATGTACTGTTTTGCAAACATTTATGTTTGTTTTTATGACACTCCCCTGGCTTGTATTAACTCGCATAATATCACAAAAAAAGATTCCTTTTTGCAAAGCTATGCCTGTATTTACAAAATCAAACTTATTAAAATACGTCCCTGGAAATGTATTTCAATATGTAGGACGTAATCAGCTTGCATCTGATATGAATATACGCCATGCTGATGTTGCATTTGCAACAATCTTAGACATTATATTTTGTGTTATTGTTCCATTCTTTTTAGCAATCATATTACTTGGAAAACATATATTAAAACTAATAAACGAATATGGAAGCAGATTCTTAATTATATTTATTATTGCTGTTGTTATTATACTTATATCAGTTGTAATAATTAAATTAAAATTTTCTGAAAAAGTATCATTGTTTATAAAGCCATATCGTTCTCTATTATGTAAAAAAACAATTTTAAAACTTTTATACGCATCAGCTTTGTATTTAATACAATATATTATTTTCTGTATAATATCGTTATTACCAGCAGTATTTTTATTAAATATCCCTATTGAAAAATGCAGTATATTTGTTGGAACTTATCTTTTTTCATGGATTTTAGGATTTATTACTCCTGGAGCTCCTGGAGGCATAGGAATACGTGAGGCTGCTATGATTTTTATGTGCGGAAGTTTTGCTGATAATGATGTAATAATGCTATACGCTGTTATCTTACGACTTGTATCAATATTCGGAGATATTATGGCTTTCTTATGCGGCGTAGTATGTAATTCATTTGTCAAAAAACGCAGTCTTAACAATATATAATAACTTTTTAATTTACTATAATTACTATAAAAAGAGACTTAAAAGTCTCTTTTTATTTTCAGTATTTTTAAAAGTATTTTGTGAAAATTAGAGAAAATATAAAAAATCACTTGACAAGATTTCATTAACTATGATATAATACAAATTAATTTGATTGTTATATGTTTTATGTGATAATTAGCTATAGCTAACCTACAGATGTTCTTTTTAAAGAGTTAAAATTAAATACAAATAAATTATGGGAGACATTATTTCATGAAGCGAACAAAAATTTTAATTTTAATTACATTAATAATATTTATTTTTGCTATTATAGGAAGTTATATGGTACTCCATCATAAAGTTGCCCATAAAACAGCTATTATCACTCAAGATAATAAAACTTTATATACTATTGATTTGGACGATGTAAAAGAACCATATACATTAAAAATTTATGGTGAAAACAACTTATGGAATTGTATTTTAGTAGAACCAGGTCAAATTCGAATAGAGTCAGCAAGCTGTCCTGATATGCTTTGCGTAAAACAAGGTGCAATTTCAAATGGAAAGTTGCCGATTGTTTGTCTTCCAAATCATGTTCAAATAAAAATTGTAGATACAGAGGAGGAAACAGAAATTGACGCACAAGTCTATTAAACATCTTATAACCTTAGCAATGTTCACCACAATAGCATTAGTTATATTTGTAATAGAAGCACAGATACCTATACCTATTCCAATCCCCGGTGTAAAATTAGGACTTGCAAATGTTATAACATTAATAATACTTGTAAAATATTCTGCAAAAGATGCACTGATAGTTTTATTTATGCGAATATTTCTTGGAACTTTATTTACTGGTCAGATTGTCAGCTTCTTCTACTCTGTTAGTGGAGGATTGTTATGCTTTATAGGAATGTTATTGCTTATTCATCTGTTAAATAAAAAGAACCTTTGGTTTGTAAGTATAATCGGAGCACTGCTACATAATATTGGGCAAACTATAGCAGCGATAATAGTTATGCAATCAGTACAGGTTGTTTATTATTTGCCATTTTTAGCATTAAGTGGTTGTATATCCGGACTGTTTACTGGTTTAGTAGCAGAATCAATAGTCAAACATGAAAAAAAAGCAAATAACAACTCAAAAAAATAATATTATAATAAAAATTATTTTTTTAAGTGCCAGTTAGTCAATTCTAATTAGTCTACACTAATTCATAATATTTATTTTCAATATCTAAAATGATAGTTCATCTGCAATATAAAATTGACAGATTTACTATAAATAATAATTTATGGAGGATACCATTATGCAAAAAAAATCTTTGAGACGATTTTGCGGTACATTAACTGCAACTGCAATAGTCTTCGGTCAATATTTATCTATTATGCCAGCAAATGCTGCTGACGAAACAGAATATGTATACGGAACAATGAATATACCATATGCAGATTACTATTATGGAGAATTGGGATATGATGTAAATACAACAAATGGAACAATAGATTACACAGCTGACATTGCTGGCGATGCTGGTCTCCGTGCAGATGGCGTATATGATGTTGTAACATCTGCTACAACAAGCAAGTGGAAGAGTCAGGCTGGAACTTATGCTTCTGAACCTGATGAAAATGGCGGAGGTAAAATTTTAGGTGTAAACGAAGCCTATGTAGCAATTCCAAGAGATTTGTATGATACTCTTTCTTCTTCTACAGAAAAAGATGGTGTTTTAATGAGTTTATTCTCTACTTTTGTAGAAGACAGCTCATTAACATCTGCACCATCATCATATAAAGTATTATACGCTGACGGAACATTATCTGCAACTGTAGGTGAATCAACTACATTATCAGATGTAACATGCACTGTAAATCCAGATAGTGTATGGGGCGATTATCAATTAAGCATGAACGGCTTAGTTATGAATGATGCTGTTTATGGTATTATTGTTACTGATACAAACGGAATAGAATATGCCCTTATGCACTTAGAAAATATCTGGAGAAATGGAACAGAACTTTCCTGGTCTGCTGGATTTAAAACAAATGAAGCTAAAGGAAATCCTTTACGTTCTGAACCATATAAAAATACATCTGGTGCAACTCTTAAAACTATAACTTATTTAACAAGTGGCGGCATTCAAGTTGTAGATTTGGGAGACGGAATTTATCTTCCTAAAAAACATACAGGAACAATAACCCCAGAAGAAACACCTGTTACTGCCGGAAAAGCAACTGTTACTTTAGAAAATTTCCCTTCTGATTTTGAATTATCTTTAACTGCTGATGGTTTAGCTGGAGCTACTTATGAAAATGGCTCATTAACATATGATGCTTCTTCCGCAAAAGCAGGTAGTTATGCTCTCGAAGCTGTAGATACATCAGGAATTTACACACATTCAACAGCAAACTTAGTACTGACAACTGATGCTATTCCTGTTGTATACGATGTTCAAAGCAAAAAATTAGTTCCTGCTGAAGGTTATACATCTGAGGATGTTGCAGCTTATGTAAAGAATTTTAATAATGTATCTGTTAATGACACAGATTATATTGCAACAGGCAGAGGTGCATTTACTTTTATAAGTGAAGATGGTACTATAGACTTTAAAGCAGAGAAAACATCTGGCAGAGGTCCAAGTGCCACAAAAACACCTGTTTTCCCTGATGAAGATACTTATACATTAAAAATTTCTGCAACTGGTTATACTAATGATTATACTTTCGAAGTAAATGTTACTAAGGATGAACCTGTCATTGGAGATGCAAACGCAGATGGCTCAGTTACTGTAGATGATGCTTCTCTTGTTTTAAGTTATTATGCAAAAGAAGCTGCTGGATTAGAAGTAGAAGGCTTAGAAGAATTTAAAAATATTACAGTTGGTGATGTTGACAAAAATGGAGAAATTTCAGTAGATGACGCTTCTATGATTTTATCATATTATGCAAAAGAAGCTGCTGGATTAAACCCAAGCTGGGATGATATTGTAAAAAACTAAATTTATTTGCTCAAATGAAAAATCTCTGTATTTATTAAATATAGAGATTTTTCTTAATAAGCAAATTACTCATCGTACATTAAAAAAAAGCATTAAAAATATACATATATTATTTCTTGAATTTCAAATTAAATTATGTTAAACTTAACATTGGTTAGCTTGCGCTAATCTATTTTTTATTCGATAGGTTAGCATAAACTAATCAAATAATTCAAGGAAAAGGAAAATAAATTATGAGAAATTCAATTTTAATCTCTTTGCTTTGTTTTACTTTATTATGCACCGGCTGTACAACAGAAAGTACATCAATTGAAAACTCTTTAGATTCTTCAATTAATACAATAACAAACAACAATGAAAATTCTGCTACAAGAGATTTATTTGCAATGGATACATATATGAATCTAACCGCTTATGGTTCAAATGCAGAACAAGCTGTAGATAAAGCAGTTTCTTGTATTAACGATTTAGATAAACTTCTATCAACAGGTCTTAAAACAAGTGAAATATCACAACTCAACGATTCCGGAAATATGATATTATCTTCAGATGCTTCAATAATATTAGAAAATTCTATAAAACTATATGATAATACAAACGGAGCTTTTAATCCGCTTATGTATCCAATCATGGAAGCATGGGGATTCCCGACAAAGGAATACAAAGTTCCAGAAGAAGATGAGTTAAAACAATTACTTACATTAACAGATATGTCAAACTTAAAATATAAAAATTCAACAGGAGAAGTTAGTTTTAACTTATCTGGCATGAAAGTTGATTTTGGCGGTATTGCCAAAGGTTATACATCTTCCAAAGTCAGAGATTGCTTTATTTCAAGTGGCGTTACAAGTGGAATTATCAGCCTTGGCGGAAATGTTCAGGCAATCGGAAAAAAACCTGATGGCAGTATGTGGCGTGTAGGAGTACAAAATCCGGATAGTGAAGGTAATATTCTCGGAGTTTTAAAAATTCAAGATAAAGCTGTAATAACCTCCGGAGGTTATGAAAGATATTTCGAACAAGATGGAAAAACATATCATCATATTATTGACCCTTCAACTGGAATGCCTGCTGATAGTGGTTTAACATCTGTAACAATTATCAGTGATAACGGAACATTAGCAGATGGACTTTCTACAGCATTATTTGTCATGGGATTAGAAAAAGCATCTGATTACTGGAGAGACCACTATGAAGAATTTGACGCTGTTTTCTTTACTGATGATAAAAAATTATACATAACAGAAGGTATTCAGGAAAATTTTTCTTCTGATTATACATGGAATACAATTGATAAGGAGTATTAAATAAATGAAAGACTGGAGTAAAATAAAAAATTATATACCTCTTTGTAGTTTTATACCAACTACTGTTTTAGCAATCTGTACGGCAATTTCTCTTAATGACTACACAGCTCCTGTACCAACAATAGAATTAAGCGAACAAACGCCAGCTATAACAACAGAAAATACAGATATAAATCAAAATAAAAACAAATCTTCAAGAACAACTATAACTACTGCTGCAATACCAACTATCGCATCTATATCAGAAACTTCTACATATAAAGACGGCACTTATACAGGTACAGGTACAGGATTTGCAGGTGCAATTACTGTTCAAGTAATAATAAAGGATGGAAAAATCGCAGATATATCTATAGTTAGCACTAATGATGACAGCCCTTATATAGATTCAGCTTCTGCTTTATTAAAAACTATTATTGCTACTCAAAGTACAAATGTAGACACTGTATCTGGTGCAACATATAGTTCTGTCGGATTAATTCAAGCAGTACGTGACGCTCTGCAAAAAGCAGGTGGAAGTAATTCATCATATAGTGCACTTCCATCGCTCTCTTCTGCACAAAACAATCAATCATCTGAAGCACCATCTATTCAAACAATAAATGAACCTGATTCTTATCAGGATGGCGTTTATGTAGGAAGTGGTTCAGGATTCGCTGGAGCGATTACAGTTCAGGTAACAGTCTCAGGTGGAAAAATTACAGATATTTCTATCATTAGTACTAATGATGATAGTCCTTATATTAATTCAGCTTCTGCTTTATTACAAAATATTATTGCATTACAAAGTACTAATGTAGATACAATATCAGGAGCAACATTCAGTTCTGTAGGACTGATTGAAGCAGTACGTAACGCTTTATCTAGTGCAGGAGCAAGTGCTATTACTACATTACCAGAAGAACCTTCCATACCAGATTCAGTAAAAGGTAAATTTCCGTATCCTGATGGTGTATACTTAGGAAGCGGTGAAGGCTACCGTGGTGAAACTACAGTTGCAGTTTCATTAAAAGATGGCACAATTGATACGATTTTAGTTTTAAATACAGATGATGATGAATCCTTTTTCAAAAAAGCTGAAATATTAATTAAAACAATATTAGAAAAACAAACTACTGATGTTGATGTTATATCTGGTGCAACTTTCAGTTCTGAGGGAATCTTAGAAGCAATTGAGCAAGCTTTAGAGAATGCAAAAAATTCGTCTACTACAAAAACAACTACTGCTACTGCTGCTTCTACTTCAACTACAACAAAAAATACAACAATAACTACAATTATATCTACATCTGAAAGTACAGAATCTATTACTACAATTCCTAACAAATATATTGACGGAGAATATAAAGGTATTGCAATTTGTTATCCAGATGACAATGAAGATTTTGACGCTTATACAATATCTGTTACAGTACGTATTGAAAATGATACTATAGTAGAAATCAAAGACATTTGCGGAATTGACCCAAATCATGATTCAGGAAATGACTGGTATCTAAATCGAGCTTCTACGGGAACAAGTAGATTAACTGGTGTAGTACCACAAATACTCAAAACTCAGGATATAAACAATATTGATGTAATTTCCGGCGCAACTTGTTCTTCATATGCTATTGTTGACGCTGTAGCAGATGCACTAAATTCAGCACTTAAATAATATATTATCTTTAAATTATTATAAGAAAGGAATAAAGTATATATGAAAACATTTGGAATTAAACTTCTGAATGCTGTTCTGATTGTTACAGTCATTTTGGGTTGTAATGTAGTTCTTCACAACAGAGAACAAAATGAAAAAATCACACAATTACAATTTGAGTTAGAGAACAATCAACAGAATAAAAATCAAATTCAGGAACAGCAAAAAGATGAAAATATTAAATATATAGATGGTATATATGAAGGTGAAGCAGATGGATATGGTGGAACAGTTATAGTTCAGGTGTCAATTGAAAATGATACATTAAAAGAATTAAATATTATTTCAGCAGAAAAAGAAGATAAAGCATATTTCGATGCTGCAATAGCAGTTATTGATAGTATATTAGAAAAACAATCTACTGATGTTGATACAGTAAGTGGTGCTACTTTTAGTTCCAATGGAATTATTCATGCAACAGAAAATGCACTTAGAAAGGCGGAAAAAATAAAATGAAAAGAAAAACGATTTCTTCTAAACGTCTTCATACATACATAAGAGCTATTATTCAGCTTATGTTTTTTATATTTTTTCCTTCTGCTTTTACTACTGCATTTTCAGGAATTAAATATATTTTCACTCAAATCGGTGCAGGACAACCAATAGTATGGACTTCTTTTATTACTGTTTTGCTTGCATTGTGTGCTTACACTATAATATTTGGCAGATTTTTTTGTGGTTATGCATGTGCATTCGGAAGCTTAGGAGACGCTATACACGCTGCATATATATTTATATGTAAAAAACTAAAAAAGAAACCTATACAGATTAAAAAGAACTGGAGAAAGGCTCTTTCTTTAGTGAAATATGGAGTACTTTTTATAATTGTTCTGCTTTGTTTCACCGGAGTATATAGCAAAATCACTGGATGGAATCCTTGGGATGTTTTTTCTATGCTTCGTGCTGGAAACTTTAAATTAGGAGGTTATATTTTAGGCTGTATCATTTTATTTTTTATTTTAATAGGTATGGCATTATGTGAACGATTCTTCTGTCGCTTTTTATGCCCTATGGGTGCTATATTTTCAATTCTACCAGTATTTCCGTTATTTTCTGTTCGTCGCAAAAAAGAAAATTGTGTAAAAGGATGTTCTGCATGTGAGCGTTGCTGTCCATCTGATTTAATAATTCCGGAAGAAGGAGAATGGACTGTAAATGGTGACTGTTTTCAATGTCAAAAATGTATTGATATTTGTCCAAAGAAAAATACTCATAGTGGTAGATTATTCTTTAAAGGAAATGAAATATGGTTTACAATACTTCGTGCTGTTGTATTAGTAGTTATCTTAATTTTAGCAGGAATTTAATTAGCATCAAATAAAATAAATCTATTTCTAAATACAATTATACAATATAAAAAAGTGCTTTTAAGTCTATTTTCCCAGACAAAAAAGCACTTTTTATTTTGAAATTATAACAAAACTATACCTTTATTTATTCTGTTTCCTCTAATGTATCTTTTTTTATTTTAAATACAATCCTGAATATTCCTGAAAGCAACTTAGGACTTCTCACAACAACAATTTTCATCTGCTATCCCTCCTAATACCGGAATATAATAAAAAATAGCCGGCTTCTTTTTATTATATTCTAAATCGATAAAAATTGTTCAGTCTTTTGAGTAAATAATAAGTAAAGCTCCTGATTTTATTGAAACTTCAGCAAAATCATCAATAATTTCATTGCTTATACCTAAAGGAAAATCAGAAGAAAGCGTTCCATTTTCCATAGGATATGCAACACCTTTCAATGTAACCCCTGTACATTCGTCCGAAAGTGAAAGTAATGAAAAATAAAATCCATTATATTTTTTATATTTAAAAGAACCTGATAACTGTACTGTAATAAAATTATTTTTATCTGCTAAATATCCTTTTTTACCATGATTTGAAATATAATACAATGTCTGAATATTCGCTATTGTATGGTCAATACGTCCACCTAATCCACCATAAATCCAAATCTCATCATAATTAAGCTCTATAGCCTTTTTCACTGCAAGCATTGTATCTGTATCATCTTTTTCCTTAGGAAATTTTATTACATTATTTCCATCCGGAATATATTCACTTGAGTCAAAATCACCTAAAATCAAATCAGCTTTAATTCCTAATTTATGTACATGACTAAGTCCGGAATCAGCACAAATTACATAATCATATTCTGGTAAATATAATTTTTTATAATCTTCTATAACACCACCAGCAAAAATAATACAAGTCACTATATTTACTCCCAATCTTTTCTTTTTTTTGCTTCTTCATACATTGCAATATATGAATCATGTCTGCTCTTTGGAATTTCATTTAATTTTACAGCTTCAATAACTTTACATCCTTTTTCACAAACATGAGCACAATCAGAAAACTGACATTTATCCTGATAAGGTTCAAACTCTGAAAAGCAATCAGCAAGTTTTTCTTTTGCAATAATAGCATACTGATTTGTTTCAAATGTAGAAAAACCAGGAGTATCTGCAACATAACCACCCTTGAAAGGATAAAATGTCGCTTGTCTTGTAGTATGTTTTCCACGTCCTAATTTTTCGCTTATATCATTTACAGCAATTTTTAAAGATGGGTCAAGTGCATTCAACAATGTAGATTTTCCTGCCCCTGAATTTCCTGTTAATGCTGTACATTTTCCAGAAAGCAAATCAGAAATTTCATGAATTGTTTCAGGATTATCATATTCAACAGAAATTACACGTATTCCAATTGACCTATACAGCTCAACTAAATCTTCTCTTGTTTTTAAATCCCATTTTGTAATAACAAGTATAGGAGTAATATTCTTATATTTTGCTACAGCAATAAATTTATCTAAAAGAAGTAGATTAGGTGCAGGCTTACAAGATGAGACTACAAATACTATCTGGTCTAAATTTGCAAGCGGAGGTCTTATTATACTATTTTTTCTTGGCAATACTTCTGTAATAACATTATCTTCAGAAATAACAACCATATCGCCTGCATAGGGAATTATTCCATTTTTTCTGAACAAGCCTCTCGCCTTACATGAATATATACCGTTGGAGGACTCTACGGTATAGAGTCCTCCAACACAAGCTAAAATTCTTCCTTGTTCTTTTTTGTTTTCTTCCATTATTTTATTCTCCTGCCTGTGGCTGAACTGCTGGTGGTTGTGTAGCAGGCTGAACTGCCGGAGGTTCAGTATTTATAACTGTTACAGCAGCAAATCCAGCATCAATATCTTCAGTATCAGCATAGAATACACCTGCTGGGAAGTCAAACTGATAAATACCCAAACGGGCTGTAGCACCGCTATTTTCACCTGTTACAGATACTATTACTTGCTTTTGTCCTTCTCCGCTCAATGTAACTGCAACCATACCGCCTGAACTTTCAGCAACAAATGAATAACTCTTTATTACTTGTCCATCAGCTGTAAAATCAAGTGTATATTTTCCGCTTATATCAGTAGGTAAATATAAACCATATGTTACATCTCCCTTAGGTGAATTTCCATTGCTGACCTGGAATGTAATTTCTGCACCTGAGTTTACAGTTTTTCCTTCTTCTAAACTCTGAGATATAATTTCTCCTGCGGGTTTATCTGAATCAACTTCTTCAGTGTTAGCAATTTTTAAATTTAAATTTACACATTCAACTTTAGCTTCCTCTAAAGTCTTTCCAATAAACTTAGGTACTTTTATTTCTTCTGATGCAATTCCTGTACTTAAATATAAAACTATAGTACTTCCTGCTTTCACAGATTCTCCTGCTTTAGGGTTAGTACGAATAGCATGTCCTTTTTCTATATTTTCTTCTGGAGTGCTTGCTTCATTCATTATTTGTATTACAAATCCTTTACTATCAAGTAACTCTTTTGCAGCATTTTCATCAAGATTCACGACATCAGGAACTTCTTCCTGACGTGTACCACGACTTACAGCAATAGCTATTCTTACTTTCCCATTATCGCCTTTATCAAGTTCTGTCCCAGCATCTTCACTCTGACGATATATTATTCCTGCTTCAAACTCATCGTTATAATCTTCTTCTTCAACACTAAATATAATATTATTTTGATAAGCTGCTTGTGCATCATTATAACTCATACCAATAAGATTTGGAACTTCAACAATTTTACCTGCTTTCAATAAATTAGGATTTGTAAGAAGTGCTACTATAAATACAGCTGCTACAACTATAACAACAACTTTAACTGCTGTTAAAATAGGAACTATAAGCGATTTCTGACGTTCTTCAACTATCTCTCCTTCTGGCTCAAATTCATCATCAATATTAAACTCGTCATCAATATCATACCTTGATTCTGGCAGAGGATAATTTCTCGGCTGCTGCCTTACCGGAGGCGGTGACGTATAATGATGTGCCGTTCTTCCATTAGCAGCTGCTTGTACTTTTGAAGCATTATAATATCCGAATATTATTTGATTATTGCTTTTAAATGCCTCAATATCTTTAATCATATCAGATGCTGTCTGATAACGATTTTCAGAATCTTTCTCCATTGCATGCATTATAATTTCTTCTAATGCAGAAGGAATATTAGGATTTATATCTCTTGGTCTTGTAGGAATGTTCTGCATATGCATAACAGCAATTGATATAGGATTATCTGAAGGGTCTTCGGTATCAAACGGCTTTCGTCCTGTCAGCATCTCATAAAACATTACACCAACAGAGTAAATATCACTTTTTTCATCAGTAACATCACCCCTTGCCTGCTCAGGACTTATATAATGTACTGTTCCTATTGTCTGATCAGTTGCTGTCATACTCTCTTCTCTTGCAAATTTAGCAATTCCGAAGTCCATCACTTTAATTGTACCATCAGTAAAAAGCATTATATTTTGTGGTTTGATATCACGATGAACAATTCCTCTATTATGTGCATGTTGTAATGCTCTTAATATCTGAATAATAAAATGTACAGCGTCTTTCCAATTTAAAACATGTTCACTGTCTATATAATCTTTGAGTGTAATTCCGTCAATATATTCCATAACTATATATTGCAATTTCTCGGAGAATCCCATATCATATATTTTCACAATATTAGGGTGAGATAAAACAGCAATAGCTTTTGATTCATTACGAAATCTACGCAAAAATTCTTCGTTTCCTGAAAACTCTCTCTTTAAAATTTTAACTGCTACAACCTTATTGTCAAGTACATCATTAGCTCGATAAACTTCAGACATACCGCCTTGTCCAATAAGTTCTGTAATCTCATATCGACCATCCAAGCGTTTTCCAATATATTTATCCATGTTCCACTCCTATCACTATTAAAAATCCTTTATTACAGCAATTGAAATATTATCTTTTCCGCCTTTATCCAGTGCTAACTGCAACAGTTTCTGAGCTAATTCCTGTGCTGTTCCTTCTTCTTCTAAAATACCTTGTATCTCATCATCACTACAAAAACCACAAAGTCCATCTGAACAAAGCATAAGTTTGAAATTAGGTTCGTACAACAACTGAAATAAATCTGTCTGTACTTTTTTCTCTACACCTACAGCACGTATAAGCATATGACGCTGAGGATGCGTTTTAGCTTCTTCAGGACTTATAGCTTCACTTTTAAGCAGAAAATTAACAAAAGTATGGTCTTCTGTAATTTGCTGCATTACACCATCACATAAATAATATGCTCGACTATCTCCAACATTTACAATAGAAATACCTTCTTTATTTATATAAGCTGCAACACAAGTAGTACCCATTCCAAAATTTTTAGCATCTGATTTAGCAAGTTCATGTATTTTAGAATTTGCAGCATCTACAGCATCAAGCATAATGCAACAAATAGTATATGCATCCATATTTTCTTTATAATTATTTTCAAAATATTCTATAAAAGATTCTATTGCAAGTCTGCTTGCTTCTTCACCTGAACTTTCACCGCCCATTCCATCACACACTATAGCAAGTAATTCAGATTCTCCAAAATTGCGAAGTTCTACTTTATCCTGATTTTCATCTCTAACATTACCTATATTCGTTACTATTGCACTGTCCATTTTTAATTTCACCTCTTAATTTTATTATGTTATGCTTTCTTGCTCAAAGCATCACGGCGTAGCTGACCACAAGCCGCTTCAATGTCACTTCCAAGTGTACGTCTTATTGTAGCATTTATTCCGAGCTGTTCTAATTCTTTTTGAAACTGAATAACCGTTTTTTTAATTGTTCTATAATTTCTTTCTTTTACAGGATTTACAGGAATAAGATTTACATGACAGTTCATTCCTTTTAAAAGTTTTGCAAGAGCTTGAGCTGCTTTTGATGTACTGTTTAAATTCTCTATTACAGCATATTCAAAAGTTACACGTCTTCCTGTATGTTCTTCATAAAAACGACAGGCATCCAGTAATTCAGAAATAGGATACTTTTTATTAACCGGCATAATTTTACTACGTTCTTCATCATATGGACAATGAAGTGAAACTGAAAGTGTAAGTCCTAATTTATACTCTGCAAGTTCTTTAATTTTTGGAACTATTCCACAAGTAGATAATGAAACGTGACGTAAACTCATTTGCATACCACGAGAATCAGAAAGAAGTTTAAGAAAACGCATAACGTTGTCAAAATTATCAAGTGGTTCACCTATTCCCATAAGAACTATACTTGATATTTTACAATTTTCATTCCGTTGCGTTTCATAAACTTGCAAAAGCATTTCAGACGGTGTAAGATTTCTAATAAATCCAGCAATTGCAGAAGCACAAAACTGACATCCCATTTTACAACCGACCTGAGTAGATATACATAAGCTTCTTCCATGATTATAACTCATGCAAACAGTTTCTATGTAATTTCCATCTGAAAGTTTATAAAGATACTTAACTGTATCATCAATTGACGATGCAAGCCTTCTTTCAACTTGTAAACGATTTATATAAAATTTTTCATTTAAACATTCCCGTAATTTCAATGACAATGTCGTCATATCTGAAAAGGATGTTACCTGCTTTTCATGCAACCACGAAAATACCTGCTTTGCCCTGAATTTTGGTTCACCTATTTCAATTAAAATTGACTCAAGCTCTTCGTATGTTAAAGAAAGGATATCAATTTTATTCAAATCAAACATCTCCTTCCTTTATCTTATAAAGTTTTGCAAAAAAGAATCCATCACTGTTACAATAATCAGGGAACAAGGTCACCATTGATTCATTAAAGATTCCGCCAAGCTCCGGAATAACTGGAACTAAAATAAATTCTTTATGATTTTTCAGAAAACGCTCTACAACATTTTCATTTTCATATTTAGAAATTGTACAAGTAGAATAAACTAAGGTTCCACCATCTTTAACATATTGTGATGCATTCTCTAAAATTTTAAACTGTAAATCAGGAAGGTCATTAAAACTTTCCTTTGTTTTATAACGAATTTCAGGTTTTCTGCGTATTACGCCAAGACCTGAACAAGGTACATCGCACAAAACACGGTCAGCTTTTGGCAAATCAGAATTATAAACTGAAGCATCACCTTGATTTGCAATAATATTTGTAAGTTTAAGACGTTCAGCTCCCTGCTTTATGAGAGAAACTCTGTTATTCTGCAAGTCAAAAGCATATATTTTACCCGTATTATTCATATATTCAGAAATTGTAAATGTCTTTCCACCCGGAGCAGAACAAACATCAAAAATAATTTCATCAGGTTTTGCATCTAATGCCATACAACAAAACTGAGAAGCTACATCTTGCACATGAAACAAACCTTTTTCAAACGCTGATATTTTTTTTACATTGCCACTTTTTAAAATATAAGCATCAGGTAAAACTGAATGTTTTTCTATATCATAATCTTTAAATTCATTTAGAAATTCATCTTCAGAAGATAAAACAGAATTTCTACGAATTGTAATAGGCGGAGGCAAAAGAGCATTTTCAAAAAAAGATTCTGCTTTCTCCATACCATATATTTCAGAAGTCTGAGTAACAAGCCAAACTGGAACAGAATATTTTATTGATAATGCTTCCATTTCATTTTTAGGAAGAGGAATTTTACAGTCATCCCTTAAAAAGCCTCTTAAAACAGCATTTACAAAACCTGATGCACTTGTTTTTCTAAATTTTTTTGTAAGCTTTACACTTTCATTAACAGCAGCACTTGAAGGCACTTGACTCATATATAAAATCTGATACAACCCTGTACGTAGTATATTACAAATTGTACAATCCAACTTTGATAAAGGCTTTTTACTATATTTAGAGATTACTGCATCAAGTGTTAATTTTCGTTCGATTACACCATAAAATAAAGCAGAACAGAACTTTTTATCCTGTGTTGAAAGTTCTGTTTTTTCAAGCATATGGTCAAGTGCTATATTAGAGTAACTATTTGATTTTTCCAACTGGTCAAGAAGTGACACAACTAATTGTCTTGCCTGCACTTTTATTCCCTCCTATTTTTAGAAGACGCAATGAGAAGTAATCGAAAAAGCTGTAAAATAGAGTTCGCCAAAGCAGCTACATATGTCATTGCTGCCGCAGTTAAAACTTTTTTTGACTTTTTCAATTCATCAGTTTCTAAAATATGATAAGCTTCTAGCGTTTTCAAAGCTCGGCTACTTGCATTAAATTCTACAGGCAATGTAACAAACTGAAATACAACAATAGCAGAAAAAAGAATTATTCCTGCATATATTAAAGGATTAAAGCTCATTACAAGCCCAAGAATAAATACAATATACCATGCATACGAGCCAAACTGTGTTACAGGAATAATTGCCCTGCGTATTTGCATTGGAACATATCCCTCGGAATGCTGTACAGCATGACCACATTCATGTGCTGCTACTCCTATTGCTGAAACAGATGTTGAATCATAAACAGAATCTGATAAACGTACTACATTAGCTCTTGGGTCATAGTGGTCTGTGAGATTCCCAGAAACTCGTTCAACAGAAATATGATGCAAACCATTGCTATTTAAAATTTGTCGTGCTACCTGAGAAGCTGTAAAACCTCTATAGTTATTCACATCTTTATAACGATTAAAAGTTGCATTAACATTGATAGAAGCAATAGTACAAATTAAAAATCCAATGATAATAAGTGCATAACCAATCAAAAAGCGTCAACCTCCTCTGCTAATTAAAATTTAGAATATTTTTAAATTCATAATTATTACAGGGCAAAATAATGTATATTTATCCTATCTTTTCTCCATATTTAAGTTTTTTACCTCTTAAAAATGCTTCTGTTGGCATACGTTTTTTACCTTCAGGCTGAATTTCCAAAAACTGAATGCCCTTTCCATCTCCACACTTTACTATAAATTTTTCAGTATTTACTATGGCTCCATTTTCAAGTTCTTCAGGAATATCATCAGAGACAACTAAAGAAGAATATACTTTAAGTCGTTTACCTTCTAATATAGTATATCCTGTAATACCTCTGATTTTATTATGAAGTACTCTTGCAGGTTCTGAAAAATCAAGTGCTGACATCTCTTTTGTAATTCTTACTGCATAAGATGAAAGAGAATCATCTTGTTTTTCAGAAGAAAGGGTTTTATCTTCTATTGCATCAATAGTTTTAATCAGAACTTCTGCACCTAAACAAGATAATCTGTCATGCAAAGATGATATTGTTTCATTTTCTCCGATTTCAAGTTCCTCCTTAATCAACATATCACCTGTGTCAAGTCCTTCTGCCATAAGCATAGAAGTAACACCTGTTTTTGTTTCACCATTTAAAATACACCACTGCATAGGTGCAGCTCCACGATATGCAGGAAGTAAAGACGCATGAATATTTATACATTTATACTTTGGTAATTCTAATACTTCAACAGGTAGTATTTGCCCATACGCAACAACAACAATCAAATCAGGAGATAATATATTAAGTACTTCCATTGATTTTAAAGCATCATCACCTTTTCTAAGCGAAAGAGGCTGATATACAGGAATATTATACTCCTGTGCTGTTTGCTTTACCGGAGGTGGAATCATTTTATAACCTCGACCCTTTGGCTTATCAGGTTGTGTAAATACTCCAACTACTTCATGTTTACTATCAACCAATGCTTGTAAACATGGAACAGCAAAATCAGGAGTTCCCATAAATACAATTTTCATATTTTATCACTCCTTATCAGGGTCTACAAATTCATCTACAACATCAATAAACAATTTTCCATCTAAATGGTCATTTTCATGACAAGCACATTGTGCTCCAAGGTCAGTAAGTATCATCTCATACCATTTACCATTTCTATCTTGTGCTCTGAGATGACATTTTTTTGGTCTCTTTACATACCCCCATTGATTAGGACAGGATAAACAACCTTCAAGAGGTCTCTGTTTGCCTGATGTCTTTATAATCTGAGGATTTATTGCTTCAATTACATCATTTCCGCCCAAATCCATTATAAAAATTCTTCTGCAATATCCCACCTGAGGAGCAGCAAGTCCCACACCTTCAGCTTTTTTTAAAGTATCTTTCATATCATCTAATAAAGTATGCAGACGCTCATCAAATTTTTCAACTGGTTTGCAAACAGTACGCAAAATAGGGTCGCCTGTTTTAACGATTTTTCTTATTGCCATTTATATTTTTTCCTTTCTATATTATATGCCAATATTACCATTCATATCAGCATAGTAATAAACTTTTGAAAATTCTTTTTTCTCTGAAAAAATTATAAAAGCCAAGCGTATTAAATCACGGTATGGCTTAGTATCTTTACATTTTATAAGTAATCTATAACGATATTTTCCGTTTATTTTTCCATATTGACACGGAACGGGCTTTAATATCTGAAGAGGCTTATCAAAATTCTGAATGATTACAGCCTGATTAAATGACTGCATCATATATTCTGAAGCTTCTTTAACTTTTTCTTCATCTTCTCCTGTAAGTCCTATTATGCAAATATCACA
>JAFTWL010000038.1 GCA_017465305.1 Ruminococcus sp.
GTCTGTCTCCAGCAAGTCACATTGATAAAATCCGCCTGACGTTCACCTGTTGATTTTGACACATATCCACGATTAACTGCTACTCTAAAATTGCATACAGTTGTACAGCTATTCGTTGTTTTTATCTCAGGGTCGGCACATAGTCGACCCATGAGAATTACTTTATTTAGCATTATTGTCTGCCTCTCCCATTAATTTTTTATTAATACTGATTGTTTTATCATCTGGTACTTTAACATCAAACCAATCAGAGATTCTGCTTTCTCCATGGATAATGCTATTATAGATTCCTATATAATCAGCAACTTCATCAAAAGTCATTATATCCATAGATTTTCCAAGACGTTTGTCCAGTAATACCTTATTTATACCAAGACTTCCAAAGCAAGTCGCTAATTCTTTAATGCTGTCTTCCAATGGTTTTTTAGAATCTCCAGCAAGTGTTTGTTTGCATTTTTCTATTGCTGATTCAATCAAGTCAGGTGGCAGAATAGCCAAAATTCTTGAACGGAGTCGTCTGTTCGCCATATTGGCATTGTTTTCATATATGTCACGTTGCTTTGTCAAATTTTTAGAACCGTTCTTCGTATCTTTAATGTGCTTTACAACAAACTGTTGAGATGATATTACATTTGTCTCCATGTCCCAGCAATAAGCCATCATTTCAGATTCTCCATCCTTTTGGGACAATTCTTTAATTCCGAAATCTACATTGCCCCAACATCTTGCTGCTTCTTCTGCTAATCTGATAGACGCACCTGAAACCATCTGATTATCACGTGGATATGAATATAATGCTTTTTCAGCAAGAATACTTCTTGAACAAGCAATCATCAAGTTATTAAATGCAGCTACTCTATCACGTGGAAATCTCTTAGCAATTACTAATCGTCCCTGTGCTTCAGCTATAGCCTTATTAGATTCAATCTCCACTACACCCTGATTAATGTTTTCATACTTGCCTGCAACGGCAAATGGATTCTGAATAATTTTATTGTTCTCCATGATATACCTCCATTATATAAGTTTCTTTTTTGCCCATGATGGCAGACCAAGACATTGTAGTTGTTCAGGATAGCCACTATAATAATTATTTTTCATGCACTCGCAAATTCTGTCTAAATCTTCATCAGCTTCTATTTTGCCAAGTTGAAGCATATCTTCATCAACATAATAAGTTGCTATTCCATAAGGCGGTTCTTTTTCCACAGCAATTAAAGTAAAATAGTCTGCATAATCAATGCCACATTGCTTTAAACCATGTAAATACCAGTATGCCTGTAGATAATAGCGATACTTATACGCTGATTTCTGAAACGATTCTTCACTGGCGTTTTGCGTTGTTTTAAGGTCAACGCAAAAGCCACTTCTTAAATAATCAGGTCTACATTTGCATTGCATTCCTGTTCTTTCGTCTGTCCAAAAATGAGATGTTTCCGCACATCCTCCAGTAAGTAACTGTCTTGCAGATACATGATGACTAATTGATTCAGCAATATCCTTTGATTTAATCAATATATCATTAGTGATAACCGTTTTGCCTTTTGATTCCTCTAAAAAGCTATTCCATTCTTCTTTTCCGCTTTTAGTTCTCTTGTCAACTTCAGGAGCAACTACAAATTCATCAAAAAAAGTTTCTGGTTCTAGCACCATTTTATGTACAGCAGAACCAAAGAGCATTTCAGGTGTCTGTTTATTTGGATTATTTTTCTTGTAAATCCAATGTGCCGGAGAACGATGTATTAAGTCAAGGTCTGACTTGGAAATCGCAGAATGTGCATGATATTCAGCGTTAGTCATGTAAAGCACCTAACCAATCTTCTTTATCTTCACCTGCAAGATTACTTACAGCTTTTCCAAAATCAGCAAACGCATTCGCAACGTTGTCTACGCTTTCTTTATATCTTTGCTTTGCTTCTATTTCAAGACATATTTGATATCGTCCTTCAAAAAAACCTAATATTTCAGCTGCTTCGTGCATCTCATTAAGATTTGTAACATTACTGTTTGACATTATGTCGTAATAATTTTCGAAAAGGGCTTGTATACCCTTTTCGTACATTTTTGATTCTTCCATTTTTAATACTCCTTTTTTATATATTTGACTTTTGTGAAATCGAAAAAAAGCTCTGAATGTTCTTTAATACAACTTCTACATATATGGTCTTCTTCAATTGTTGCTACTTCATCTTCATCATCTAATTCTTTTCCACAACAATTACATGATACAATTGCTTTTAATTCCTTGTGCGGAAAGTATGGACATAAACTACCTATACATCCAGTCTCACAGTTGGCACAGTTGTCTACCAATATAGGTTCATAATCTATCATTCTAAACCTCCTTTAAATTTATACTTGACAAACGACTAAAAGTGTGGTATACTAAGCCTATAGTTATAATTTGTTTTATAGGTTTAGTCTTTTCCTTTAATCGTTCCGTTACTGATTCCCCTCGGTAACGGGATTTTTTTATCAGTTATCATCAAC
>JAFTWL010000039.1 GCA_017465305.1 Ruminococcus sp.
AAATAAAAATATCAAAGTTTTGTTATTTTATAATTAAAAGCAAATATTATTATATAATATAATAATGTTTAATAAAATAAATAATTGGAGGATTTTAAATGTCCGGTATATCATATTATGCAAACCGTGAACTTTCATGGTTGAAATTTAATCAAAGAGTCTTGGAAGAAGCACAGGATTGCTCTAATCCACTTTGTGAACGTCTCTCATTTCTTTCTATTTTTCAAAGTAATTTAGACGAATTTTTTATGGTTCGAGTAGGTTCACTTTTCGACCAGGCTAATATGCAGGAAATCAAAAGAGAAAATAAAACTAATATGACTCCTCAAGAGCAATTAGAAAAAATTTTTAAGCAATCACGCAATCTTCTTCATAAAAAAGATGAAACTTATCTGAACCTTCAGAAACTTTTAAAAGAAGAAGGTGTTGAAATCGTTGACTTTCACAGTATTTCATCAAAAGACGCTTCATATTTGAAAAGTTATTTTGAATCTGAACTTGCTCCTCTTCTCTCTCCACAGATTATAGGTAAAAAGCAACCTTTCCCTTTCCTGCAAAATAAATCTATCTATGCTGTTGTTGTACTTGAGAAAAAAGGAAATGAAAAGTTAGGAATTGTTCCTTGTAATAGTGGAGTATTTCCAAAGTATATATCTCTACCTGGAACTAAAAAAAGAATTATTCTTACAGAAGAAATAATTTTGCACTTTGCACCTGAAATTTTTTCTCACTACAATATAAAAAGCAAAACTTTAATAAGAATAATAAGAAGTGCTGATATTGATACTCAGGAAGAAACTTTAGAAGAAGAAAATGATTATCGTGCTGCTATGGAAAAGCTCATTCGCATACGTAAACGTTTATGTCCTGTAAAGATGGAATTTTCACGCCTCATGGATGCTTCTGTAATAGCAAAACTCTGTGAATATCTTCATTTAGATGAAGAACAAGTATTTTATTCAGAAGCTCCGCTTAATTTATCATTCTTTTCCCAAATCAGAGATATGCTACGTAAAAATAAAAATCTGTTTTATCAAAGAAGAGTGCCTCAGCATTCACCTGATTTTAAAGAGGATATGCCTATAATAGCACAAATTGAAGAACGTGATAGATTTCTTGCATTTCCATATGAACGTATTAGACCATTTTTAAATTTACTTCAGCAAGCAGGCTCTGACCCGAATGTTGTTTCAATAAAAATGACTTTATATCGTGTTGCCACGAACAGTAAAATTGTTGAAGCACTTATTGAAGCAGCCGAAAACGGAAAAGATGTTGTTGTTCTTGTAGAATTACGTGCAAGATTTGATGAAGAAAATAATATTGAATGGTCACGTCGCTTAGAAGATGCAGGATGCCGTATTATATATGGACTTGACCACCTTAAGGTTCATTCAAAATTATGTCTTATTACAAAGCGTACTGATAATGAAATTTCCTATATTACACAAATAGGCACAGGAAATTATAATGAAAAAACTGCTGAAATATATACCGATTATTCTCTTATGACTGCACGCCCTGAAATTGGCATAGAGGCAAGTCGTGTATTTAATTCTCTTTGCATGGGACAGACCATAAAAGATACATCATATTTGCTTGTTGCTCCTAATTGCTTAAGAAATAAAATCATAAATAAAATTGAAGAAGAAATAGAAAAAGCTAAAGCTGGTCAAAATGCCTATATCGGAATCAAAGTAAATTCACTTACTGATAAACGCTTAATTGATAAATTAGTTGAAGCGTCTAAAGCTGGTGTAAAAGTAGACATGATTATTAGTGGAATAAGCTGTCTTATCGCTGGCATTCCAAATAAAACTGAAAATATCTCAATCAGAAGCATTGTTGGTCGTTTTTTAGAGCATACAAGAATTTATATCTTTGGAACAGACCTTGACTGTATGGTATATATTGCATCTGCTGACTTCATGACAAGAAATACTATACGTCGTGTAGAAGTTGGTGTTCCTATTTTAGATAAAGATATTAAAAAAAGAGTTCTTTCTATGTTTGCCCTGATGATGAAAGACAATGTAAAAGCACGAATTCAGCATCCTGATGGAACATATAAAAAAATTTCTGTGCAAGAAGGAGAAGAACTCATAAATTCACAGGAAATATTCTATGAACAAGCATATCAAAATGCCTGCAAGAATCATGAAGAAGAATCGCAAAATTAAATAATAAATAAAAAAGTGACTTTCATATAATTGAAAGTCACTTTTTTAAATTTGGAGAAAAATAAGACCGCCTTGCCGTCATGCGGCGAATAAAACCAAGCTAAAAAGCCAGGTGGGTACCCGCCCGAACAGTTCACGCTCCCTTCGTCCGCAATGCGGGAGGTCTGCAATCCGTGTACGGAGCTAAATTCCCTTTTAATAAGTGTTGGATTATAAAAACCGCACTGTCACGTAAATGCTAAATGCAACAAGGCAGTAAAACCTTATCTTTTTATTAGTATATCATACTTTCTCTGAAAAATCAATAGATTTTTTGAAAAAAATTGATTTAATAAAATAAAAATATTTTTTATTTATTTTATGAAACATTTTAATCGTTATCTATGGCATCAAGAACTTCTAATTCATCATCGTCTGCTTCATCTTCAAACATTTCATTTAAACGCTGAAGGAACATTGCACCGATTTTTTCATATTCATCATCATCTTCAATAGATGCAAGCATTTCTTCTCCGTCAACCATTTCAGCTTTAAGGACAACAAATTCGCCATCATCTTCTAAAAGGTCTTCTTCATTTTCATAATATGGAATCAGTGCATAATACACTTCATCCTCATATTCCATAACATCAAGAAGTTCAAATTCTTTTTCATTTCCATCTTCATCCTCTAAAGTATAGAGGTCTGGTGTATATTCGTTCTTTTCCATTATTGTTCGACTCCAATCTGCTTAAGAGCATTTATATTTTTACACAATATTTTTTATTTAAGTTATTGTGTATTGTTTTCATTATACAATAGATTAGAAAAAAATGCAAGGGTTTTATGTAAATTTATAATAAAAAATTTATTTTAAGCTTAAAATAATTTATATTACAATTCATGCTTAAATATGCCACAAAAATATTTCTACAACTCTATAATTTTTGTAGATATTGTATCTCTGAATGCTTTATCATGTTCTACTAAAATCATTGTTGGATTATATTTAGAAATCAAATTTTCAATCTGTTTACGAGAATAAATATCAATAAAGTTCAAAGGTTCATCCCATACATATATATGAGCTTTTTCACAAAGACTTCTTGCAATAAGTACTTTTTTCTTTTGACCTTCAGAAAAATCAGAAATATCTTTTTCAAACTGCACTCTTTCAAAATCCATTTTACGCAATATCGATTTAAAAACCACTTCATCAATATTATATTCATAGGCATATTCCGAAAGCGTTCCATTCATATCAGATGTATCCTGCATAACATATGAAACAATCAAATCAGAAGCCATTGAAATTTCTCCAACATGCTCAATCAAATCACCTGTAATCAATTTTAATAAACTACTTTTTCCGCTTCCATTTTTGCCATTTAAAAAAACTCGCTCTCCCTGTTTAATTTCAAATGAAACTGGCGAGCATATGGATTCTCCATTGTAAACAGGCGAAACTGATTCAAATCTCACTAATACATCAGAATAATGCCTTAATGGAAATATCTTTAAATCATCTGCATTTTCTATATTTTTTAATAATGAAGATTTTTGTTCTACAGCTTCGTTATGCCTTGACTCTATTGATTTTGAACGTTTCATCATCTTGGCAGCTTTATGTCCAACATATCCTTTATCAGCAGCACCTGTCTTAGATGATTCAACTTTATCAGACCAGACAGCAGTTCTTTTAGAAGCTGTTTCAAGTCTTTTTATTTCCTTTTTAAGCTTTTCATTTTGTGATAGTTCCAAATCCTGCTGATTCTCAAAATTTTTCATCCATGTTGAAAAGTTGCCCTTTCTAACTTCAATATTAGTTCGATTCAATGCAAGAATATGGTCAACACATATATCAAGTACATTACGGTCATGTGAAACTAAAATAAATCCTTTTTTCTTTTTCAAATAAGATGCAATAGTCTCACGTGCCTTAGCATCAAGATGATTAGTAGGTTCATCAATAAGAAGAAAATGCTCATCATTTAAAAACAAAGCTGCAAGCAAAGCTTTTGTTTGTTCACCATTTGACAATGTATCAAAAGTTCTCCAAAGAATATCTGATTCAGTATCCAGATATGATAATTCACGAATAAACTCCCATTCCTCTGCCGTAGGAGAAATTTCTGATAAAATTTCAATTGTAATACGATTTTTATCTGCAACAGGATACGGAAAATAATCAAATTTAACTGATGAAATAATTTTTCCATCGTATTTATATTTATTTAGTAAAAGATTTAAAAATGTTGTTTTTCCTCTTCCGTTTCTACCTATAAGCCCTGTTTTCCAGTTAGTATCAATTATAAAACTTACTTCTTCAAAAATATTATCATAACTGGAAGCATAAGAAAATGTTAAATTCTCAACTTTAATAATCGACAATAAACATACCTCCCTTTTAACTTATAAAAATCATTTATATAATTATTTACTTTATAAAATTTTTCATCGCACATCACATCCTTTACATAAAATCAATAAATATATAAAATATTCTAATTCTTAATGTTAGTAATAAAAATTTTATATTACTCATAAATATAATAATAAAAATAAACTATGGAGGATTTATTTATGTTTAGAATAAATCGCAAAATTCTTATGCAATGTCCATGCTGTACTGCAAATATTTGTGGCTCAGAAGAATATCCTAAAATACATGGCACTGTTTCCTTTTTTCAAGCATGTAATGGTTCTATATTAGTTACTGAAATTTTTAATCTTCCATCTGAAAATGGCGTTTTTGCTATGCATATTCACAATGGAAAAGCATGTACGGGAAATGAAAAAGACCCATTTGCAGATGCAGGCTCTCACTTGAATTTTACTTGTGAGGAACATCCTTTTCATAGTGGTGACCTTCCAGCATTGTTCAGTAACAATGGCTACGCATGGAATGCTGTATATACAAATCGCTTTCAACCTATGAAAGTTAAAGGTTATCCAGTTATTATACATTGCAATCCAGACGATTTTAAAACGCAACCATCTGGTAATTCAGGAAATAAAATTGCTTGTGGTATAATAAAATAATATCTACATCAATAAATTTTATTTTGCATAATTTGATATAAATAATATTATATAATAAGAAGCACGTAACTCAGAACAATTTCTGTTTTACGTGCTTTTTCATTATTTTCATTTGGTTGGGGTGGAAGGATTTGAACCCTCGGAATAACGGAGTCAGAGTCCGCTGCCTTACCGCTTGGCGACACCCCAATATTTTAA
>JAFTWL010000040.1 GCA_017465305.1 Ruminococcus sp.
CCAAGTGAAATTCTTGTTATGGCTGATGAAACAGCAAATCCTAAATTTATAGCTGCTGATTTGATGTCACCGGCTGAGCATGATGTAATGGCATCTTCTATTCTTGTCACAACAAGTAAAACACTTGCAGACGCTGTTGAAAAAGAAGTAAACAGACAAGTTGAATTACTTTCAAGAAAAGAAATCATTGAAAAGTCAATGAATGAATATGGTGCAATTTTGTTGTGCAAAACAAGAGAAGAAGCTGCTGCCTTGGCAAATGCAATTGCACCTGAACACTTAGAAGTTCTTATGGAAAATCCAATGGAATTACTGGGTGCTTTAGATAATGCAGGTTCTGTATTCCTTGGACAGTATGCTTCTGAACCTTTGGGTGATTATTATGCAGGGCCAAACCATGTTCTTCCTACAAGTGGAACGGCACGTTTCTTCTCACCTCTTGGAGTTGCAAGCTTTACAAAGCGTTCAAGCTATACATATTATACAAAAGAAGCCCTTGAAGCTGCTAAAGATGATATTGTGCTTATTGCAAATCGTGAGGGATTGACAGCTCATGCTAATGCAATTACTGTTCGTTTTGAGGATTAAAAATAAATGTTTAATAAAGAAAAAAAGCCAAAGAGATTTATTGTAAAAGAACATCAAAATCTTAATTTGGGCGAAATGATGATTATAGTGGACAAGGAAACAGGTGTAAATTATTTGGTGACTGTTGGTGTGGCACAAAACGGGATTACACCGCTCCTTGATGCTAATGGAAATGTTGTCATAGATACACTTAAAGATAAAAGTGAGATGTGAAGTATATATGAGAGAAGCAACAGTAACACGTAATACAAGAGAAACAAAAATTCAGGTGAGTATATCTCTTGATGGAAAAGGAAAAGCAGAAATTTCTACAGGTATAGGATTTTTCGACCATATGCTAACAGCCTTGTCAGTTCACAGCGGAATCAGTATGTCTATAAAAGTGGATGGTGATTTATATGTTGATGGTCATCATACTGTAGAAGATACTGGCATTGTACTTGGAAAGGCTCTTTGTGAGGCTTTAGGAGATAAATCAGGAATTGAACGATATGGCAGTTCTTATATACCTATGGACGAAGCACTTGCTTTTTGCAGTCTTGATATTAGCAATCGTCCTTTCCTTGTATTTCAGGGAAGTTTTACAAATGCTATGATTGGCAATTATGACAGTTGTTTGACAGAAGAATTTTTCCGTGCTTTTGCATTTAACGCCGGAATTACATTACATATAAATATGATGTATGGAAGCAATGACCATCATAAATGTGAAGCTGCATTTAAGGCAGTTGCTCATGCTTTAAAGGTTGCTGTTAAGCAAACAGATGGACAAACACTTTCTACAAAAGGAGTTTTATAAATGATTGCAATTGTGGATTATGGAGCAGGAAATATTTTTAGTGTAAAAAATGCTTTGGATTATCTGGAAATGGAAAGTGAATTAACTTCTGACCCTAATCGAATTCAAAACGCTGATGCTATAATTTTACCTGGTGTTGGTGCGTTTCCAAGTGCTATGAAAGCATTGAAAGAACGTAAGTTGGTAAAAGTATTACAAGAAGAATCAAAGAAAAAGCCGTTTCTGGGTATTTGCTTAGGTATGCAGGTTATTTTTGAAAAAGGATTTGAATTTGAACCATGTGATGGATTAGGATTAATTCCCGGAAGCGTAGAAAAAATAGATGCTCCTGATTTAATTATTCCACATATGGGCTGGAATAAACTTGAGTATAATATAGATTGCCCTATTTTGCATGGACTGCCTGAAGAATCATATGTTTATTTTGTTCATTCATATGCAGCAGTTGTAAAAGATGAGTATCTTGCAGCTTATGTTGAGTATGGAACTAAAGTTCCGGCTATGGTCTATGATGGCAATACTGTATTTGGTGCACAATTCCACCCTGAAAAAAGTGGTGATGTGGGATTGCAGATTTTAAAGAATTTTGGGGGACTGATAAAATGATTATTTTACCCGCAATTGATATTAAAGACGGAAATTGTGTTCGTCTTGTAAAGGGTGATTTTGCAACAGCTCATTGCGTTGCTGAGGATTATATGCAGACAGCAAAACAATTTGTTGATGCTGGAGCAAATTGGATTCATATGGTTGACCTTGATGGTGCAAAGGAAGGAAAACCTGTAAATACAGATTTATTTTTAGATGTTGCAAAAAATACATCGCTTAAAGTTGAACTTGGCGGTGGAATAAGAACATTAGATTCTGTTGAATTTTATTTAAAAAATGGAATTTCACGTGTTATTCTTGGTTCTATTGCATTGAAAAATCCTCAGATTGTAAAAGAAGCAGTTTCTGAATATGGTGATAGAATTGCTGTAGGAATTGATGCTATGAATGGTATGGTAGCTGTTGAGGGATGGCTTGATAGTTCTAATGTAAATTATTTGGATTTAGCAGCAGCTATGGCGGAAATGGGAGTAAAATATATTATATTTACTGATATTTCAAGAGATGGCACTTTGTCTGGTGTAAATCTTGAACAGCTTAATGAAATTCATAAAACACCTAATTGTAATATTATTGCAAGTGGTGGTGTACATACAATTGAAGATATTAAAAATTGCAAGGCCATGGGGCTTTATGGTACAATATGTGGTAAGTCCATATATCAGGGAACATTGGATTTAAAAGAAGCAATAAATATTGCACACGATTGTTAAGAAAAAGGTCGGTGATATGATATGTTAGCGAAAAGAATTATTCCTTGCCTTGATGTCAGAGATGGAAAAGTTGTTAAGGGTGTAAAATTTGAAGGTATTCGTGATGTGGGCGACCCTGTGGAATTAGCTCAGGTTTATAATAAGCAGGGTGCAGATGAAATAGTATTTTATGATATTACTGCCTCTTATGAAAAACGTGGCGTTATGCTTGATGTAGTTCGTGAAACAGCAAAAAAAGTATTTGTTCCATTGACTGTTGGCGGAGGCATTAAATCTATTGATGATTTCCGTGATACATTACGTGCTGGTGCAGATAAAGTTTCTGTAAATTCTCAGGCAGTTCAGAATCCTGAACTTATTCGTAAGGCAGCCGATATTTTTGGAAGTCAGTGTGTATGTGTAGGAATTGATGCTAAAAAAGTAGCTGATAATAAATGGACAGTATATATCAATGGCGGACGTAAAGATATGCACTTGGATTTAATTGAATGGGTACATACAATTGAAAAATTAGGTGCAGGAGAAATTTGTCTTAATTCAATTGATGCTGATGGTACAAAAGAGGGTTTTGATTTACCGATGCTTCAGGCTGTTTGTAATGCTGTTTCGATTCCTGTAATTGCAAGTGGTGGATGTGGAAAGATTGAAGATTTTTCTACAGTATTTGAAAAAACAGGTGCAACAGCGGCATTAGCAGCATCACTTTTCCATTTCGGAGAACTTACAGTTGGTGAAGTAAAACAGCATTGCCGTAGTCATAATATTGCTATGAGATAAGTTAAAAAGGAGGTTTTATGTAAAATGCAGACAGATTTTAATTTAGAAGGCTTTTTCAAAAAAGGCGATTTGATTCCTGCTATTGTATATGAGAATAATACAAAAACAGTTTTAATGCTTGCATATATGAATAGAGAAAGTCTTAAAAAGACTTTGGAAACAGGCTATACATGGTTTTGGAGTCGCTCACGTCAGGAACTTTGGAATAAAGGTGCAACTTCTGGACATTTGCAGAAAGTTATAAGCATTTACGGAGATTGTGACAATGATACATTATTAGTAAATGTAGAACAGACAGGTGTAGCTTGTCATACAGGTTCATACAGTTGCTTTTTTAATAAAATTTATGGAGAGGAAAAAGAATAAAATGGAAACTAATGCAATGAAAAATTTATATGAAGTAGTAATGGAGCGTAAAAACACTTTTGAAAGTGGAGAAGTAAATATTGAAGAGCAAAAATCATATACTTGTTATCTTTTTTCAAAAGGTATTGACAAAATTCTTAAAAAGTGCGGTGAAGAGTGTTCAGAAACTATAATTGCAGCAAAAAATAATGATAATGAAGAATTGAAAAATGAAATCGCAGATTTACTTTATCATATCATGGTACTTTGTGCAAATCAGAATCTTCCTTGGAGTGAAGTTGAGGAAGTTTTAGAGGGAAGAAGTCAGAAAATCGGAAATCTTAAAACTTTCAAGAATGTAGACCATAATTCTTGATTGTTTACAGTTATTATCAATAATGAAAAAATATTTATTTTTAGTTTTTTTAAGCATTTAGTCACAAAACACAAAAAACCTGAATAGACTATATAGAAGCATGCATCAGATATCTGATACGCTCTTACTTATATATGCAGGAGGGTTTTTTATGAGTAAATTTCATTCGGCTTCGGGACAATGTCCAGATGTTGTTCCAATTAAAGTGAATCGTGTTTTTGATAGTTGCAGTGACCGTGATTGTTTATCCAATGTACAGATATTGATTGATGGCGGGGAGTTACCTGCTAATGTTACAATGGTTAAAAGCCGTTGTATTAAAGTTTCTGATATTTGTATGAATATTGAGCCTGTACCATTTAATAAAGGATTTTTTTCTATTGACTTGACATATACATTCAAAGTTGAGCTAATGGCATATGAACGTTCTTGTGGTAGTCCTACTTTAATTACAGGAACTGCTTATGCAGGTAAGAATGTAATTTTATATGGAGGAGAAAGCAGTAGTAAAACATTTTTCAGCAATGACAAACATGTTTGTAAAACAGATGATACTTGCTGTAATACTATAAATTTACCTACTGCGGCAGTGCAGGTAGTAGAACCAATAGCATTAGAAACAAGGATAGGTATGGTTTGTCCTCCATGCTCTGATGGAAGTAGTACTACTCCAGTTCGAACTGTTATTATGACACTTGGACTTTTTTCTGTTGTAGAAGTATTTCGTCCTGTAACGATTTTAGTACCTACCTATGAATATACCATTCCAACTAAAGAATGTCATGCTGATACAGAATCTCCATGTGCAGTGTTTGATAAAATTAAATTTCCAGCAGAAGCATTTTCGCCTGGTTCTGTTCAAGGTATGAATGAATCTGTTTCCGAATGTGGATGTGGATTTACAGGAGAATCTACTGGAAATGAAACTTAATACATGGGCGGCATTGTTTTGCCGCCTGTTTTCATAAGGAGTACTTTATGAGGAGACAGGTGTATGAGTTTAAAAGAAAACAATTGCGTACAGTGCTTATTTTATTTACAGCTTTTATGATAACAATATTTTGTTTAGTCAAATTAGATAAGGCAATTCGTCCGAATGCAGTTGCTGTCTGTGAGCAGGAAAGCAAGTATATAGCATCTGACATTATAGGAACAAGTATATATGATTTCTTAAATGAAAATCCTTGTCAATATTCTGATTTCACAACGCTTTTATATGATGAAAAAGGTGCAGTTACAGCAGTAGAAACAATAACAGAAAAAATAAATCTTCTTCAGGCAGGACTATTAAAGAATATAAATATGGCTTTTAATGAAAACCGCAACAGGGATATGTCAATATCTTTGGGTACAGCAACTGGTATATGGCTTTTTGCAGGTCATGGGCCAGATATTTCATTAAGACTTATGCCTGTTGGAAGTGTAGATGTAAAATTGATAAGTGAACTTAAATCAGCTGGAATCAATCAGACTTGTCATACAA
>JAFTWL010000041.1 GCA_017465305.1 Ruminococcus sp.
CAATGAAACATATTCTACTTCAAATGGTGCAAGTAATGTTGCTGCACAGTATGCTGCTGCACTGGCACAGAATTATATCAACTTTGGAAATGAAGATGATTTAAAGTATGCAACAGCATTATATAATTTTGCTACAAAGTATCGTCAAGTAACTTATGAACAGAGTACTTATCAGGAACAGTTTAAAGACTGTCAGGATGATATTTCTTGGGCAGCAGGCTGGATGTATCTTGCGACAAATGAAAACAGTTATCTTGAGGAAAATGGTAAGTATACAAATTGTCATTCTGACTGGACAGATGACTATTTTTATGGAAATGTTAAACTCGGTGCTGCTATTATAAATGCAGAAATAACAGGAAACTGGAGCTATATAACAAATTATATTGACCAGAAAGTCAATGCAAATCAAAATCAGTTCTATGTTATGAACTCTTGGGGAAGTGCAAGACATAATACACTTATGCAAATTTGTGCATTAGTTACTACAAAGCACAAAGAAGAATCAGGAAAAGATTATTCTGAATGGTGTAAAAAGCAGATGAATATGATTCTTGGTGATAACAATGCAAATATATGTTTAGTTGTTGGATATAATGAACGTTCTGCTACTTCTCCACATCATCGTGCAGCTTCTAATCTCAATGATAACGGATGGCAGTTCTGGAATAGCCATAATCCTCTTACATATGAAATGACTAATGGACATACATTATACGGAGCTTTGGTAGGAGGACCAAGTAATACAGATTTTAATACTTATAAAAATGACGTAAAAGATGCAACTTCTAACGAAGTAGCACTTGACTATCAGGTTGGTCTTGTAGGTGCAGCAGCTGGTCTTTACGCTTATTATAATACAGGTAATGTTGTCGCTGAAATTGGTGATGAAGTTACCGTTTATTCTGATGAAATTGCTGTTGCTAATGGTGGAAGTGTAGGTGAAACTACTACAACAACTACGACTACAACCACAACTACTACAGAGGAAACAACAACTACGACTACAACTACAACTACTACAACAACAGAGGCTACAACTACAACAGAAGAAACAACCGCAACAACAGAGGTTACAACAACTACAGAAGAAACAACCACATCAACAGAGGCTACAACAACTACAGAAAAAACAACCACATCAACAGAAGCTACTACAACAACTACAAGTTCTTCAGAAGTTGTTAATCCGGATATAATTTATGGAGATATAAATAGAGATAACAAGATAAATCTTACAGATGTAATATATTTAAATAAGTATATAGCTGGTTCTTATTTACCTTCAGAACAAGGTGTAATTAACGCAAATTGTGATATGACAGACCCTGAAATTAACTTGGATGATACCATAGCACTTTTAAAATATTTGATTAATGTTGTATCCCTTCCAATTACAAAATAAATAGTTTAAAATAAAAAGAAAAATTTTAATGTTAATTGTTAAGTGCAATGAATTAATACAACGATTTAATTTGTACTTAATAAAAATATATTTATCAGGAGATTTTTAAAATGTACACTAAAAACAAAAAAATTGCGGCTGCCTTGACGGCAAGTGTAATGACAATCAGTTGCTTTTCATCTATGGGAAGTATTTATGCTGATGACGCAAGCAGTTATTCCATGAATGTCTCTGTTAATCTTTCAGGTGAAAAGAAAGAAATCAGCCCATACATTTATGGTATGAATGACTATGGCAATACTGGAAACTATAAAAGTGTTTCTGTAAATGCTGCACGTCAGGGAGGAAATCGTTATACAGGTTACAACTGGGAAAACAACTATTCTAATGCCGGAGAAGACTGGGTAAACAGTTCAGATACTAATATCGGCGATATAAAAGATGGACCAGCTGCTGCTGTACAGAAATTTTCCGCTCGTTGTAAGGAATATAATGTACCATATAAAATGACAACACTTCAGATGGCAGGATATGTTGCAGCTGATAAAAGCGGAACTGTAAAAGAAGATGAAGTGGCTCCGTCATCACGCTGGAATAAAGTTGAATTCAGAAAAAATGGTGAACTTTCTATGACACCTGACCTTGATGATGGTGTTGTATATATGGATGAGTATGTTAATTATATTATAAAGACACTTGGTGACTCTACAACAAGCACTGGTATTCAGGGTTATAGCTTGGATAATGAACCTGTTTTATGGAATGATACACATCCACGTTTACATCCTGAAGAAGTTACTAACAGTGAATTAGTTTCAAAATCTATTGAATTAGCAAGTGTAGTAAAAGAACTTGATCCTAATGCGGAAGTATTTGGACCAGCATTCTGGGGAATGCTTCCATGTATTCAGATAAGTGAAACAGATACTGACTGGCAGGCAGTAAAGGGTAATTATACATGGTATCTTGACTATTATCTTGACCAGATGGCTCAGGCTGAAAAAGAACATGGAACTCGTTTGCTTGATGTTATCGATGTTCACTATTATGCACAGGATTGTTCTACTGATGAAGCAAGACTTCAGGCTGCAAGAAGTCTTTATGACCCTACATATGCTGAAAACAGCTGGCTTCAGCCATATTTCGGACAGTACTTTCCATTTATTCCAAATATTCAGAAGTCAATTGATAAATACTATCCTGGAACTAAAATTGCTGTTTCTGAATATAATTTAGGTGATATTTCAAATGAAAAAACAACAGGTAAAGTCGTAAGTTCTGCAATTGCTGAAGCTGAGGCTTTAGGTTGCTTTGCTGACAATAATGTATATCTTGCTACTTACTGGGGAACACTTCCAGAATGTCCATATGTAGAATCAGCTATTAATCTTTATACGAACTATGATGGTGAAGGTGCTGATTTTGGTGATACTCTTGTAGAAGCAAAAACAGAAAATATTTCAAAAGCAACAGCTTATGCTGCCATTGATGGAAATGATGATTCAAATGTAACAATGGTACTTTCAAATAAAGATTCATCAGCAAATGAAAAGGCAACTATTTCTTTAGCTGGAACAGATACAAATTATAAGAGTGCTGTTGTATATGCTATTACACAAGACCATAGTGATATTCGTATTATTGATGTACAAAATGATATAAGCAATAATACTGTTGAGATAGAGCTTCCTCCTATGTCTGTAGCACAAGTTGTAATTGCTGATACTAAAACAGATAAGACTGTATATGAAGCTCCAGATATTACAACAAAAGAAACTGTATACAATTATAATGACTTAGAAACATCTGAAAATGGTTATAAAATGATTCCTCTTGGAGATAAAGAACATCTTAAGAAAATTATAATCAATACAACTTGTACATCTTCTTCTGGTTCCAGTTGGATTGCCGGTGGTGGCGGATTATGCTTTAATAATCTTATTCCTGAAGGTGGCGGAGATTCATTCTGGGGTAATAAAGCATTTTCTTATAGTATAGGTACAGCTGATAATATTGTTGTATTTGACGATTTGGAATTTACAGATGCAAATTCTGACCAGGTAAAAGCAACTGTAGGAGATACTTATACAGAATTGCAGAATTGGTGGGCATCATCAGAAAGTGACCCTGCAGGTGGTGCAGATGTAAGTGTACAATTTAATACTATTAAACTTGTATATGAGTATGATAATACACAAACAACAACTACAACTACAACAACTGAAGTGACAACGACTACTACGACAACAACTACAACTACAACATCTACATCTGTTACTACGGGCTCATCAGTTATTGTTAATCCTGATGCAGCTTATGGTGACGTAAATGTTGATGGTAAAATAAATCTTACAGATGTAATATATTTAAACAAGTATATTGCAAATTCATATCAGCCTTCAGAACAGGGTATAATAAATGCAAATTGTGATATGACAGACCCTCAAATTAACTTGGATGATACTATAGCACTTTTAAAATATTTAATTAAAGTTGTATCTATTCCAATTACAGAATAATAATATTAAAAGAAATCCCTCATCTGATAAAGGTGAGGGATAATTTTATATTTATAAAGCAGGAAAATTGTAAATCAGTTTGCCACAGTATTTGCTGCTACAAGTAAATTCCATGTATATCTGTCAACAAGACCTGTATTTCTTCTATAATAAGTACGTTCTTGAAACTTCTGTACAGCTTTTCTTGTCTGTGCATCATAAATACCTGTAATTTCTAATATTGTTTTTTCATCATATCGAACTTGAAGTGTTTTGAGCATAGCCTGTATTATATATACAATAAGACCGCTTTCCTCCATAGCAATTTTTTCTCTGTCTTTAGGAAAAATATCAATTATAGCAGTAGCTTTTTCTACATTTTTACGGTATTCTGATACAATGGTATCCCATGTAGCACAATTAGTTTCACCAGTAGGTCTTAATCCATGCTTTTGCTGGAATGCACGAACTGCTATAGCAGTTTCTTTTCCATATATTCCATCAGGTATTATTCTTGGAATAGTCTCATCATAATAAGAAAGTCCATGTAAATATCTTTGAAGCTCTTGAATATAAAATCTTTTTGAATTGGGCATATTATCACACTCTTTCTATGTTATAGTAAATCCAGGATTTTGATATGGCTGTTTTTCATATCCAAATTTTAAATCTGAATATACACTTGTTATTTCATCCCATGTAGCAGCACCAACAGCTCCTGTTGTAGGAAGTCCAAAATGTTTTTGGAAAGCAATAACTGAAGCTTTTGTCAATGGTCCAAAATAACCTGTATTATTAACAGCTCCTATATCAGGATATGTGTTATGGATATAAGAAAGATATTCTTGTAAAATTCTTACGTATGGACTGTTTGCACCTTCTCTAAGTACAATTCCTGGATACAATACTACATCATCAGTTCCAGAAGGCGGAACTGGAGTGGAATCAATTATGCCAATATATGCACGATATAATTCATACCATGTAGCACGGTCTACAACACCAGTTTCAGGTAGTCCAAATACACGTTGAAATGATTTTACAGAATTTTCTGTTTGATTTCCAAAATAGCCTGTAATACTTACAGGCTGTACCATAGCATAGTAAGCGCCAACAACAGCGAGATAATATTGTATAGCTCTAACATCTGCACTTTGCATTCCAACATGCAAATCTTCTTTGAATTGACTTGGAATTTCTTCTTGTCTTATACCTTCAGAATTAAGTTCAGCTAAATGTTTTACACTTGTATAAATATAAGCTATACGATACCATGTGGCTTCATCTACTATTCCAGTAGGCTGTAAACCGAATATTTCCTGAAATTTAATTACAGCTTCTTCTGTAGCATATTCAAAATCACCGCTTATATCAGGAATTTTAGGTATTGCAGGATAATTTTGTGATATTCTGTTTAGTTGCATTTGTATAATGCGTGCATCTTCTCCGCTATACCCAAGCCCAAATGAAAATCCCGGATAAGATGGTGTGTTTGAACGTACAGGTGCATCTCTGACAATTTCAATATTATCACCATAATAATATGTTAAAATATCATATGGGTTATATCCTTGTCTTGCTAAATCAACCGTTCCCCATTGTGAAAGTCCGTTACATGTTACATTAGCACCATCACAAAAAGCTGCGAATAATGGCTCAACACTGCCCTGACGACGTATATATTGATTAAAAATATCATCTACAATCTGGCTTACATTTTCAAATACTTCTCTTCCATAAATATATTTTTGATCATATTGTGTTGAATTTGTAATATCAAAATCATATCCTCTTGAACGATACCATTCTGTATATATTCTATTCAGAGCATAAGTAATAATAACATAAATATTAGCTCTTAAAGAAGCCTCAGGCCATGTAGGATATATTTCGCTTGAAGCTACATTTTTAACATAATCTATAAAAGAAACAGTTACGTTTTCTGCGTTATCATCAGGTCTCCCAAGATGTACAGTAATTGTTTCTGGGATATAAGGTTCTCCGATTGGCACACGCTGTCCTCCTTTTTAATTAAATTACATCTTTTAAGTTTATCTAAATCTGGGTTCATCATTTTCATATACAATAGTTTTATTAAATTCATTACTATATTTAGGAAGTGGAATCATTGAAAATTTTTGAATTGAAGTAACACCAGGGAATATAGGAACATTTCTGCTTTCTTGTCGATAATATCCAGATAAAAATATATTTACATCATAAACTGAATATGGTGTATCTCCTGTGCGTCCTAATGACTCGGTTAAAGGTGGAGCAGAAAGCTCAATCCTCTCAGTTTCTCCGCTTGAGTCAGTTATAGTTGTATAATTTAAAATAGTGTCTGTATCATCATGAGAGGTAACTGTTACAGCAACGTTTTCTAATGGAGTGGCCTCATTTCCTGTACGTGTAATTATTTTAAGCCACCCAACTTTACCGCTTTTTTCTTCTGGTTTATTTGCATCTTGCTGAGGTGAATTTATTGTACTTTCACTTACATTTACACTGGTATTTAAATTTGCATTTTCATTATTGTAATTACTATTGTCACTATTATAAGTAGGTGCCTGAGAAGCGGAAGGTGGAAAATCTGAAATAAAATCAGATTCTAATAAAGGTGCCTGATTATTTAAATTATTGTCTCTGTTGTTATTTGTATCATTTGTATTTGATGAAGGATTTATATTGTTATTTTGCTGTGTCATAGAATTATTATAAGGTGTAGGCGTTGGAATATTGTTTTGATTTTGCATTATTGGTTGCTCATTAAAATTATTTTGTTGTGTCATATGATTATTGTTAGGCACAGGTGTTTGAATATTATTTTGATTCTGCATTGGCTGTTGAGGAAAATTATTTTGTTGTGTCATATGATTATTGTTAGGTGTAGGTGTTGGAATATTATTTTGATTTTGCATTGGCTGTTGAGGAAAATTATTTTGTTGTGTCATATGATTATTATGAGATTCAGGTGCTGAAGCATTATTTTGATTCTGCATTGGCTGTTGAGGAAAATTATTTTGTTGTGTCATATGATTATTATGAGATTCAGGTGTTTGAGTGTTATTTTGATTTTGCATTTGTTGTGCATCATAAGCATGAGCTTTACGATACAAACGCATCATTTCCTCCTGATATTCCTGTGGGGTTTTCGGTGAATGAGCCATTATGTAAATACCTCCTGATTATAATTTTTAAATGTGATATATAAGAACCTTGATATATTTTATAAAGATAGGTTCTAAAAACTTTATTGTATTTATATGATTGAGCAAATAAAAGTATGCAAAAAAGCAGGGATTCCTCATTCTGAGAAAATCCCTGCACTATTATTTTTAAGCATCTGCTGGAAGAACTTCTCTTCTGAATAGAAAAGAAATACACCATATAGCAGAAATCGCTACAAGAATATAGATGGTTCTGCTTATAATGGAAGCTGCACCGCCAAATAACCAGGCTACTAAATCAAATTCAAAAATTCCGACTAATCCCCAGTTTACACCGCCAATAATCAGCAAAATCAATGCGAGCTTATCCCACATACAAAGTCACCTCATTTCTTATACCAAATATGGTACAGAAATATTATACCGATGAACTTAGCTATTATACATGAAATTCATTTGATTAAAAATAATTTTTTGAATTATAATCATTTCATAATGTTGTTTTAATTTTATATTTTTTCAAAATGAATTCAAAAAAGGCTAAAATACAGGTTATATTGCACCATAATTCGATTTAAAATTGGGGATTCTGCACAAAAATTCTCTTATAACTTCTTTTTTCTGAAAAAAAACTTGACGAAACTCTGTAAATCGGGTATAATAATAACAGTGATAAAACTTAATGATTATCACTCGTTTTGTTGTCTCCTTTCTTTTGTTCTACATATTTTTTTATTTTTGGCCGGAGTTGTGTGCTCCGGCATTTTTTTTTGAAAATAATTTTATATAAAATTCATACACAAGTGTAATTGATTATTTCCCATATGATACAATCTTATTCGAATAACAGATTAAGTAATAGTTCAGTGTATTGTAGTAAATTTGAAATTTGTGTCATTAATATATGTGTTTTCAAAAAAGTATCACAAATTTTGCAAATGTATTTCTTGAAATAAAGGCATATGATACAAATAACATAAATATACACACTTTTTTACTTTACAAATTAAAAAAAATAGTGTATAATAAAGAGGTTAATATGCAAACTATATTTAAGATGAATTCGTGTATGATTTATTATTTAATCAAAAATAATAAGTTATAAATCATGCAAAAATATTCTTTATTGATTATAGCAATATATTTTATTAAAGAAGTTTTCAAGAAAAATCATGAATTGTGTTTGTATAAAAATAAAAATAAATATATTTGAGGTGGCTGTATGAAAAGGTTAACGGCGTTGCTTCTTGGAAGTGTAATAACGCTGGGCTGTCTGACCGGTTGTAATAAATCTGCACCGGTAAAAAACTTTACAGAACCGGCAAAAGGAGACGAAATCGTTACAATTACAGTAAAAGATTATGGTACAATAAAAATTCGATTGTTTCCTGACCTTTTACCTAAAGCATGTGAAAACTTCATAACACATTCTAAAGATGGATATTATAATGAATTGCTGTTTCATCGTGTTATTGATAATTTCATGATTCAGGGTGGTGACCCAAGGGGAAACGGTTCAGGCGGAGAGTCTATATGGGGCGGTAAATTTGATGGTGGTGTCTCAGACTCGCTTATACATGTAAGAGGTGCTGTAGCATATGCCAATAGTAATGGTACATCTACTGATGGAAGTCAATTCTATATAGTTACTGCTGGTCCTGTCAGCGAAGAGACTTTAAGTAAATATGAAGAAGATGGATATGGTCCATATACTGACGAACAAAAAGAACTTTATACAACTGTCGGCGGTGCTCCATGGCTCGATGGCAAGTATACTGTGTTTGGTCAGGTAATTGATGGTTTGGATGTTGCTATTGATATTTCCAGAGTAACTGATAAAAATAGCAAGGATAAACCATATACCTCTATTGTAATGGAATCTGTTACAGTGGATACTTATGACGGAAGCGGCGTTAACTGGTATGCTTCTGATTTTAAAAAAGACTAAAAAAGATAGATAAAAATTTTTTGCCTTATAATAATTTATGATTTTAATATAAGGTTTAAATTAAGATACTGTAAGACAAAATTACTGTGATAATTTGTTTAAACAGATTCTGAAAATATTATGAAAGGAAAAGCTACTTAAAAAGTTCGTAAATACACACAATGTGCTTTTATGAATTGTAACTTACAGTGAAAAGAGCATAAATATTTATGAATATAAATACCTGTAACTATATAATATTATTTGTATCTATAAGCATTGAAATTATTTGAAAAGCTTCATAATGGTTTTAATAATTTTTAGCAATTCTGATATTATGTATTTTTTCAAATAAACTGTTTTTATTGTCTTTCAGGCAAATATATTTATATAATAATACAGGAATATTTCTCAATATAAATCAAGATGAATAATATTTATTTTGAGTAGCAGATGATAAATTGGATAAGTTTGTAATTCGAGGCGGTCGTCGACTTTCCGGCGAAATTGAAGTAAGCGGTGCAAAAAATGCAGCTGTTGCACTTATACCAGCTGTACTGCTTTGCGATGAACCATGTATACTTGAGAATGTACCTGATATAAGTGATGTGTCAATGAGTCTTAGAATCTTATATGAAATGGGTGCTGAGGTAAATTATATAAATAAAACTACAGTTAAAATTTCAGCTGTAGGATTAAAAAATTTCTGTGTTCCTTATGAAAGTGCAAGAAGAATGAGAGCATCTTATTATTTTTTGGGTGCACTTCTTGGAAAATTCGGAAAAGCAAGAGTCTCAATGCCAGGAGGATGTCCTCTGGGTGACCGCCCTATTGACCAGCATTTAAAAGCTTTTTCAGCTCTTGGTGCAAAATGTACAATTGAGCGTGGTATGGTTGACCTTAACGCTGAAAAGCTGACAGGAAATCAGATTTATTTAGACGTTGTTTCTGTAGGTGCTACAATGAATGCTATGCTTGCTGCTGTAAGAGCAGAAGGATTGACAGTAATTGAAAATGCAGCTAAAGAACCTCATATAGTAGACCTTGCAAATTTCCTTAACTCTATGGGTGCTGATATTATGGGAGCAGGTACAGATGTAATTAAAATACGTGGTGTACAGCATTTGCATGGTACAACATATTCTGTAATACCTGACCAGATTGAAGCAGGAACATTTATGATTGCAGCAGCTGCAACAGGCGGTGATGTTCTTGTAAAAAATATTATACCTAAACATCTTGAGCCTATTACTTCTAAGCTTAGAAAAATAGGTGTAAATGTAGAAGAGTTTGACGACAGTGTGCGTGTATGGGTGGATGGTCCGCTTGTTCGTACAAATGTTAAAACAATGCCACACCCAGGATTTCCAACTGATATGCAGCCACAAATCACAACACTTCTTACATTGGCAGAAGGTACAAGCATTATTACTGAAGGTGTATGGGAACAGCGTTTCAGGTATGTAGATGAACTTCGTCGAATGGGTGCGGATATTTCAGTTGATGGCAAAGTTGCTGTAGTTGAAGGAACAGGAAAACTCACAGGAGCACCAGTCAAGGCATGTGACCTGCGTGCAGGAGCAGCTCTTATAATTGCAGGGCTGGCTGCAACAGGTGTTACTGAAATTGAAGATATTTATCATATTGAGCGTGGTTATGCCAATTTAGATGAAAAGCTTCGCAATGCAGGAGCAGACATTGAAAAAATTACTACACCTGTTTCTACATTGAGAGAAGCATTATAAGATATTATAAATATATATCTTTTAATGTTATTCATGGACGATTCCAATAAAAAAGAAATTGCCCCATAAGGGGCAATTTTTGTGAATGGAGGATTTAATATTGCAGACGATTCAGATTTTAGCATATGGAAAATTGAAAGAATCATATCTTCGTGAGGCGTGTGCTGAGTATCAAAAGCGTCTCTCAAAAAACTGCAAATTACAGGTTACCGATTTGGAACCTGTTGCACTTTCTGAAAATCCTTCTGAAAAAGAGATAAAATCAGCTCTTGAAAAAGAGGGCGATAATATTTTAAAGCGTAAGAAGGGTTTTATGGTTGCTCTTTGTATTGAGGGAAAACAGTATGAAAGTTCTGAATTTGCAAAGTTGCTTACAAAACCAGCTATGTATGGTGAAAGTACAATTACTTTTGTGATAGGAAGTTCATATGGTCTTTCTCAGGTTGTGAAAAAAGAAGCTGATGTATGCTTTTCAATGTCAAAGATGACATTTCCTCATCAGCTTGCAAGGGTAATGCTTTTAGAGCAGATTTACAGAGGGTATCAGATTATTTCAGGAACTAAATATCATAAATAATTTTGAGGTGTTTATTATGGCAAAGCAAAAATCTATGACAATTGCTTATCAGGTAGGCAAAAATTTATACTTAAACTTAACTAATCGCTGTCCTTGTGCATGTACATTCTGCATTCGCAATAATTCAGATTCTGCATATGGTTCTGACCCACTTTGGCTTGAACATGAACCTGACTGGGATGAAATTCATTCTGTACTTGAATCAGAAGATGTTTCTAAATACCATGAAGTTGTATTTTGTGGATTTGGTGAACCGACAGAACGTCTTGATATGGTTTTGCGTACAGCCGCTTATCTGAAAACAAGAGGCGTTATATCCATTCGTTTGAATACAAATGGACTTGCAGATTTAATACATGGTAAAAAAACAGCTGAACTTTTTAAAGGTCTTATTGATACTGTTTCAGTAAGTCTTAATGCCGGAACAGCTAAAGGATATTTAGAGGTAACTCGTCCTAAGTATGGTGAAGAAGCTTACACTGCAATGCAGGAATTTGCAAAGGATTGTAAGAATTACGTCCCGAATGTAATGTTCAGTGTTGTAGATGTTTTATCTGAGGAAGAACTTGAAGCATCAAAGCAAGTAGCTGAAAACTGTGGAATTCCTCTTAGAATAAGAGCTTTAGATTAAGAAATAACAACTTAAAAATATATTTTATTAAAAGCGTGTAAATTTGCATAGAACCCTCTTGACAGAAGGTCAAAAAAAGAGTATTATAAATATAATAATATATTAGCACCTTAATATAATTATAAAATTATAAGTGGTGTTTATTAAGCAGTATTTTTGCGAAATATATTTTTAGATTTTATCTGATAAAGTCTTTTTTAATATTATTAAATACTTTGTCAGCGATATAAACTGTTACAGTAAACCTATATTTAATATGCCTTTTTTCGTATTTTAATTAGGTTTTCTGTACAGTTTTTATTTATAAATTATATTTCCAGAAAATATTGAAATATCTGATAGAGAGGAATAATAGTAATGGCAAATGATATGTGTGAAAAGTTTGGTAAAAAAGGCTTGACATTTGATGATGTATTATTGATTCCAGCTGAATCTGATGTCACACCAAATATGATTAATTTAGGTACAACTTTAGCTGGAAACGTAAAGTTAAATACTCCAATTATGACAGCTGCAATGGATACCGTAACAGAAGCAAAGATGGCGATTGCCATTGCCAGAGAGGGCGGTATCGGTATTATTCATAAAAATATGTCTATTGAACAGCAGGCTGACGAAGTTGACAAAGTAAAGCGTTCTGAAAATGGAGTTATTGTAAATCCTTTTTCTCTTACAGAAGACCATCTTGTATCTGATGCTAATGAACTTATGGGCAAGTACAAAATTTCAGGTGTTCCTATAGTTGACCGTCAGGGAAAGCTTGTCGGAATTATTACAAATCGTGATATGAGATTCCTGTCTGATTACAATTCAAAAATCTCTGAAGTTATGACAAAGGAAAATCTAATTACAGCACCTGTTGGTACAACAATGGAAGATGCTCAGAATATTCTCCGCAGACATAAAATCGAAAAGTTACCGATTGTAGATGAAAATGGTTATCTTAAAGGCTTAATCACAATTAAGGATATTGAAAAATCCGTACAGTTCCCAAATTCAGCGAGAGATAGCAGAGGCAGATTACTTTGCGGAGCAGCAATTGGCGTAACAGCAAATGTTTTAGAACGTGCAGGTGCATTGATTGATGCACAAGTTGATGTACTTGTTCTTGATTCTGCACATGGTCACAGCAAAAACATTATTGAATGTCTTAAGGCTGTAAAGAAGGCATATCCAGATATCCCTGTAATTGCCGGAAATATTGCAACTGCTGAAGCTGCTGAAGCTTTGATTCAGGCAGGTGCAGATGCTGTTAAAGTTGGTATTGGCCCTGGTTCTATTTGTACAACTCGTGTTGTTGCAGGCATAGGTGTTCCTCAGGTAACAGCAGTTTATGATGTTGCTTCTGTTGCTAAAAAATATGGTATTCCTGTAATTGCTGATGGTGGTATTAAATATTCTGGTGATATTGTAAAGGCACTTGCAGCAGGTGCAAGTGTTGTTATGCTTGGTTCACTGCTTGCAGGATGCGAAGAAGCACCAGGTGAAACTGAAATTTATCAGGGCAGACAGTTCAAGGTATATCGTGGTATGGGTAGCCTTGCAGCTATGGCACAAGGTTCAAAAGACCGTTATTTCCAGGAAGGTGCAAAAAAGCTTGTTCCAGAAGGCGTTGAAGGTCGTGTTCCTTATAAGGGCAGTGTAGCGGATAGTATATTCCAGTTAGTAGGCGGAATTCGTGCAGGCATGGGATATTGCGGTTGTCAGACAATTCCGCTGTTGCATGAAAAGGCAAAGTTTGTACAAATCACTGGAGCTGGCCTGGCTGAAAGTCATCCTCATGATATTCAGATTACAAAAGAAGCACCAAATTATTCAGCTCATTTTTAATTGTTATATAAATATTTCCCCTTTCAGGATTTAGTTGCTGAAAGGGGAATTTTTTTGTAATTGAAATTTAATTATAATCAAATATAATAAAATTAAATTTTCATTTGTCTATTTATTTGTTTGTTATTACAAATTGTAATTCTTTTTTAGTGATTATTTATAAATTACACTTGACAATATGCACGTATTTCTTTATAATAATATATGTTATATTAAATTGCATGACAAAATGATTACAAATAAGTACAAGATTATAAAAGTAAAATTTCAAAAACAAATTATAAAATTTATGAAAGGAAGTGTCTCCGATGGAGAGTTCTTTAAGTAAACATATCAAGCGAATTATGTCAATATGTTGTATGTTTTCTATTATGGCATCATCTAATATCATAGCAAATGCACAGGAAGAAACAAAGTTATTAAATAAAATCAGTGTATCAGAGGATGGAACTCGTGTAATTCTTGATTCTGAAGTATATGATACTGTTACTGAAGAAGGATGGTATGTAAATGAAAACGGAGATATATATTATTATTTCTCTGATGGTATTTATGCAGATTCTGTTGTAATTCTTCCGGACGGGGAGAGCTATTTATTTGCCTCTAATGGTCGACTTAAAACGGGATGGCAGACAGTAAATGGTAAACGTTATTATTATGATATTAAAACGGGGCAGAAGCATAATGGTTGGATTATGTATGCAACTAATTACTATTATATTTCTGAAGATGAAGGAAAATTAGTTGGTGAATCAGTGATTGATGGTACACCATATCTTTTTGATGAATATGGAATTTTGCAGTCAGGCTTAGTAGTTCATTCTGATGGAACAGTAAGTTATTGTCAACCTGATGGAGAAGTATATACTGGCTGGAATACTGTAGAGAATAATGCATATTATTTTGATGACAATGGCGTTGCAGTTGTTGGATTAAATGAAATTGATAATAAAACATATTATTTCAATGAAAATGGTGTTATGCAGACAGGAGAAGTTACAATTGATGACACTGTTTATGAATTTGGAAAAGATGGAGCTTTAATTTCAACGAAATCTGAAGGTTTATCATATAACGTGCCTTATTATAATCAAGGTGATGAACGCTGGGGAAATGTTTATATTGGAACAAAGACAATTAAGCAGGTAGGATGCCTTGTAACTGCATTATCAATGATTGAATCTTACTCAACGGGTACATCAATTTATCCTGATGTTATGTGTAAAGAATATCTTGAATTTGATAATAATTCTGTTTTATGGGCACCAATTATAAATTTAGGCTATGCTTTAGAAGCTTGTTCAAGTTTAGGGAGTAATGATTTTTATAGTACATTATATAAAAGATTATCTGAAAATGGGCCAGTAATAGTAGGGTCTGAAAATTCATATGGCGGAACGCATTATGTAGTAGTAACAGGTTGCACTAATACAACAGGCGCAAATTTAAAGGCATCAGATTTTACTATCAATGACCCTGGATTTTATGGAAGAGAAACTTTAAATCAACATTTAAATGATTATCCAAGTTGGTTCAGATTTTTCTATAAAAAAGCCTAATATAAGATATTCTGAAATAATAAATATTTTTAGAGTATTGTAAATTATGCACAATAATAATAATATAATTTCGTAAAGTATTACAAATTTCAAAGAAATAATATAAAATGCAACATTTAAAAGGCTTAAATAGTATCCATAATGAAGGGATTTTTTATGATGAGTTCGGAATTTGCAAAGCCGTGGAAAGGGCGGTATTATAAATACTGTACGGTGCGGTTCCGGACTTAACATAATATAATTATATATTTTTTAAGTTGCAATTGCAATAAAATATTATACTAAGAAATCCGGCTGGAAAGTTTATTTTTCCGACCGGATTTTTTATTATATAAAAACTAAAGTACACCATAAGTCTGTCCGACTATTATGGTGTACTTTTCAGAATGCCAAATATGATAAATCGGGTGTCTAATAGGGTTTGCTTTAATAAAATCCTATAGGTAAAAAGTTATGTCAATATTTTGTCATTCAAAATAGGCTATTTTTCAAACCTATTACATATAATTTTATATAGTGTATTAAACAGCATTTCACGAGTCGTTGTCGAATACATAAAATTATATTTGTAAGCTTACTTAATATAAATCAAAATTTGTTTTACTTGCAAGTTGAAAGTAACTTATGTAATTTATAATTAAAAATAAATTACTTTCTTTTTAACTGCAAGTGGAAGTCACTTGATATAAGTGACTTTTCCACATTGCATAGAATAATCAAATCAATTATTTGTAATCAGAAACGGATTACTTGCTCTTGATTGCAGCCTGTGCAGCAGCCAGTCTTGCAATTGGAACACGGAATGGTGAGCAGGAAACATAGTCCAGACCAATTTCGTGGCAGAATTCAACAGATGTTGGGTCGCCACCGTGTTCGCCACAGATACCGCAGTGCATTTCAGGACGAACGCCCTTACCAAGCTCTACAGCCATCTTCATCAACTTGCCAACGCCTGTCTGGTCAAGTTTTGCAAATGGGTCATTTTCAAAAATTTTAGTGTCATAGTAAGCGTTCAGGAACTTACCAGCATCATCACGAGAGAAGCCATAAGTCATCTGTGTAAGGTCATTTGTACCAAAGCAGAAGAATTCAGCTTCCTTAGCGATTGCATCAGCAGTCAAAGCTGCTCTTGGGATTTCAATCATTGTACCAACTTCGTACTTCAGGTCAGAACCAGCTTCTGCAATAATAGCGTCAGCAGTTTCAACAACAACCTTCTTAACGAACTTCAATTCCTTATCATCACCAACAAGTGGAATCATGATTTCAGGAACGATTGTCCAATCTGGATGTGCGTTCTTTACATTGATAGCAGCCTTGATGATAGCCTTTGTCTGCATCTTAGCGATTTCTGGATAAGTAACAGCAAGACGGCAACCTCTGTGGCCCATCATTGGGTTGAATTCGTGGAGAGAAGCAATGATTGCCTTGATTTCTTCTACAGACTTACCCTTAGCATTAGCAAGAGCCTTGATATCATCGTCTTCTGGAGGAACGAATTCGTGGAGAGGTGGGTCCAAGAAACGGATAGTAACTCGGCAACCCTCAAGAGCTTCGTAGAGAGCTTCAAAGTCACTCTGCTGCA
>JAFTWL010000042.1 GCA_017465305.1 Ruminococcus sp.
TATCATAAGTTCTAATCAATATAAACAGCAGTCCCAAACAGTGTATTTTATGATATTGGGGTGCTTTGTGAAAAGGCACCTTTTTTATTTATTTAAAATGTTTTATAATATTTATTATTTGTAAAATTTGAAAGGCGGTATTGAATATGCGTCTGTATGACTTGTTAGAGGGAAAAGTGGAAACTAAACTTGAGAATATAGATATTCTTGGTTTAACATCTGATTCACGAAATGTAAAGCAGGGCGATTTGTTTATATGTATAAAAGGCGAAAGCTTTGATGGACACACTGCTGCAAAAAGTGCAATAGAAAAGGGTGCTGTGGCAGTTGTTGCTGACCATAACCTTGGGTTGAATGAAAAACAGATTATTGTTGAAGATACAAGAGTTTTTTATGGTGAGCTTTGTTCTGCATGGTTCGGACACCCAGAACGTGAGATGCGTTTTATTGGTGTAACAGGAACAAATGGAAAAACCACTATTACTAATGTAATCAAGCATATTCTTACGGAAAATGGCTATAAGGTTGGCTTAATTGGAACTATTCAGAATGAAATAGGGGATGAAATACTTCATACAGAAAATACAACGCCAATGGTTTATGATTTGATGGCTTTATATCGTAAAATGGTTGATGCAGGCTGTGATTTTGTTGTTATGGAAGTATCCTCATTTGGGTTAGTGCAGCATAGAATAGGAACAACAAAGTTTGAGTGTGGTGTATTTACTAATCTTACACAAGACCATCTTGATTATCATAAGACAATGGAAGCATATTATCAAGCAAAAAAGATGCTTTTCTCAGTATGTGATAAAGCAGTTATAAATATAGATGATGATTATGGAAAACGTTTGTCACAAGAAATTTCTTGTGAGTATTCTACATATGGAAAAAGTTTAGATGCTGATTATTATTCAGATGCAGTTAAGCTTCGTGCTGACGGAACAAGTTTTTGGCTTTGCTGTGATGAAAAATCCTATCCGTTCAATATGTATATGACAGGAATGTTTAATGTTTCAAATGCTATATCAGCTATAATGGTATGTTTAAAACTTGGGCTTGCTATGGAGCAGATTAAGCCAGCATTGGAAAATTATCATGGTGTTCGTTGAAGATGTGAAGTAATTCCGACAGGGCTTCCTTTCTCCGTTATTTGTGATTATGCACATACTCCTGATGCTGTTGAAAATATTCTTGAAAATGTTAAGGAATACACAGAGGGAAGACTTATTTGTCTTTTTGGCTGTGGCGGAAACAGAGATAAGACAAAGCGTCCTAAAATGGCTAAAGCAGCAGCTAAATATGCAGATTTTATTATTGTAACTTCTGATAATCCAAGAGATGAAAAGCCTGAAGATATTATTAGTGATATTCTTGTTGGGCTAAAAGATTTCGATGTTCCATATGAAGTCGTTGTAGACCGTAAAGAGGCAATTTTCTTTGGAATGAAATGTGCAAAAGCAGGTGATGTACTTGTTCTTGCAGGAAAAGGACACGAAGATTATCAGATTCTTGCAAATGGTGTGCATATTTCAATGGATGAAAGAGAAATAGTAAAAGGCTATTTGCCATACTTTAAAAATTGACGGGAGGCTTAACAACAATGGAAATGCTTCAATTATCAGAAATTGCAAAAGCATTGAAATGTTCTTCACCAGTAGATGCAGAAATCACTGATATTTGCACAGATACAAGAAAATTACAGGCTGGTTGCTTATTTTTAGCTTTAAAGGGTGCAAATTTTGATGGACATAATTTTGTAGAAAAAGCAATAGCAGATGGTGCAGTGGCAGCTGTTACTGACCATCAAGTTGGAAAATGTCCATGTATAATTGTAAAAGATACAGGATTAGCATTATTGAAAATCGCATCCTATTATCGTTCTAAATTCAACCCTATTTTAGTAGGTGTTACAGGAAGTGTAGGAAAAACAACTACAAAAGAAATGATTGCACTTGTTTTATCAGCACAGTTTGAAACACTTAAAACACAGGGTAATCTTAATAATGAAATAGGTCTTCCCAAGACATTGCTTGGTTTACAGCCTTCTCATGCAGCAGCTGTTATTGAAATGGGAATGTCACACTTTGGAGAAATTCACCGTTTGAGCTGTACAACAAAGCCAACTATAGGTGTTATTACTAATATAGGTTTTTCTCATATAGAAAACTTAAAGACGCAGGAAGGAATATTAAAAGCAAAGCTTGAAATTCTTGATGGCATGCAAAATGATGCCCCTCTTGTAATAAATGGCGATGACCCTATGCTTGCCCCTCTTGCCGATAAATTAGAACGTCCTGTTTATACTTATGGATTAAATGGGCATAATATGGATGTAACAGCTGTAGATATTTGTGAAGAAGATAATACTACCCGTTTTATTATACAAACATTAGATGGTTCAAGATTTTCAGCAATGATTCCATGCGTAGGAATTCACAATGTAATGAATGCACTTGCAGCATTCTGTGTAGGTAGAATTGCTGGCATTGAACCTGAAGTAATTTGTAAAGCACTTGGAAATTATGAAACAGTTGGTTATCGTCAAAATATTGAACAATATGGACCATATACAGTAATTGCTGATTGTTATAATGCAAGTCCTGACTCTATGAATGCAGCTTTACAAGTACTAAAGCGTATAGATACAGATGGAAGAAGAGTTGCTGTTTTAGGTGATATGCTTGAGCTTGGAACTCTTTCACAAAAATTGCATTCCATGGTCGGTGAGATGGCAGCATCAAGTAATGCAGACCAGATTTTCTGTTATGGAGATGCAGCTCTTGCAATAGCAAGAAGTGCTTCAGCTCTGGGCGCATCAGTTTTTCATACAGATGATGTAATAGAGCTTTGTAGTGCTGTTCGTGCATATTTGAGACCAGGAGACGTTGTTTTATTTAAAGCAAGCCGTGGAATGAAGCTTGAAACTTGGATTGA
>JAFTWL010000043.1 GCA_017465305.1 Ruminococcus sp.
CTGTTATGAAATGTAACTTTTTTATGATTTACTTTTTTGCTTATTGGAAATGTCTTATCCCATTCATCAGTTAATATTAACTTTTCCATGTTGTTTTACCTCCGAATTTTATTATATCATAATATTTATAATTTCTTATCATTAAAATATGAATTTATTTCTGTCATACGTTTTTGTTGATTTGCTTTGAATGAATATATGTTATTGCAATAGCCATTATTTATTTGATTGACTATATTTATATATTTTTTCCAAGCTCATAAGCCTGTTCAGGATAACAAGTTTTCTCCAGAGCAGATATATCTCCACAATCTACTCCAATAACCATTCCTAAAATATCCCAATCTAAATATTTTGCCATACCTTTAAATGAAGCAATTGCCCCTTCAGCTGATTCCATAGTGTTATCAGCCATTGTTAACATAAGTACAGCTTTTTTATTTCCATGTAAACTTGAATCATTAGCATAAAATCTATCAATAACAGTGCGTATCTGTGCATTCATTCCATAATAATAAATTGGACTTACAAATACAATTACATCTGCTGTCAGTAGGTCTGGATTAAGTTTTTCCATATCATCTTTGAATGCACAACCTGTATCTGTATTATGACATTTTTCACAGGCAATGCAAGGATGAACATTTTTAAATGCTGCATCAAAACGACAGACTTCATGTCCTGCTTCTTTAGCTCCGAGAATGAATTTTTCTGTAAGCATTGCTGTTGTGCCTTTTTTATGTGCACTTCCTGTTATAACTAATATTTTCATTGTAATTACTCCTTAATATGAATATAATTTATCTTATAAAGTTTGTGCGTTTAAAAGGTTCTTTTTCTGGCAATCCATAAGTTTCTTTTCCGAGTCTGATACTCTTAATTAAGAAAGTCATATTTTTTGCTAATGTACGCATAGTCTGAAGACCTTCTTCATCCTGTTTTGCTTCTCCTTGTTCTCTTCCGTGAATACTATTCCAATACTGGCTTGATGCAATCGGCATTCCTGTAATTGTAAAAAATTTATTCATTTCATCAAATGTAGATGATAAACCGCCTCTTCTTGCTGCTACAACACTTGCTCCTACTTTCATTGTTTTATCAAAATGTGTGCTATAAAATAATCGAGTCAGAAATGCTATTAAAGTTGCATTTGCAGAAGCATAATAAACGGGACTTCCAATAACGAGACCATCACAGGCTTCAAATTTAGGTGCTATTTCATTTACAATATCATCAAATACACATTTACCCTTTTCATAACATGAATTACAACCGATACATCCTCTTATTGCTTTATTTCCAATATGAATAATTTCGCTTTCAATATCGTTTTCCGTAAATATATTTTTCATTTCATGCAAAGCAATATAAGTATTTCCACTTGCATGAGGACTTCCATTTATCATTAAGACTTTCATATAATATATCTCCTAAAATATTTTTATTGTTTTATTAATTTTAAAAATTATAAAATAAAAATTCTTTTTTTATTATAATACTTAGACTGCACTCTAAGTCAATATTTTTTATATAATTTATGCATAATGAACAAAATAATATGTATATATTTATGAATAACTCCTAAAAATTATATTTTTATTATTAAATCTAATATTAGCTTGACTTTAGAAAAAATATATGTTATAATATATTTGACATATGTCGAATATGAAAAGGTGGTAATTATGGCAAGAAGACAAAAGTGTAGAAGAATTTGCAATGAACCTGATTATGATAATTTTTTGCCGGTTGGTATTTTATCAGATGATTGTATCAATTTGACGCTCGATGAATATGAAATGATACGATTGATAGATTTTGAAAAATTGACACATGAGCAGTGTGCAAATCAAATGCAAATTTCAAGAACAACTGTAACAGAATCATATGGAAAAGCAAGATATAAAATTGCAAATTGTCTTGTAAATGGTATACCATTGTTTATTTCAGGCGGAAATTATCACATTTGCGACAAAAAAACTGATTATTGTCAAAATTGTTTCAAATCATTCGAAATGTCAAAAAATATAATAATACCTAAAGGAGAAAATATTATGAGAATTGCTGTTACTTACAAAGATGGAGATATTTTTCAGCATTTTGGCCATTCAGAATTTTTTAAATTTTATGATATTGAAAATAAAAATATTTCTAAAACACAGATTGTAGATACAATGGGAAATGGACATGGCGCTCTTGCAAACTTTTTAGTTCAAAATCATGTTGATGTTCTTATTTGTGGTGGAATTGGTGGAGGTGCTCAAAATGCAATTGCACAAGCAGGAATTAAACTTTATGGTGGAGTAAGTGGAAATGCTGATGAGGCAGTTAATATGTTTATAAATGAAAGATTACAGTTTAATCCTGAAGTAAAGTGCAGTCATCATAATCATGAACATTCATGCGAGAAACATAACTGTAAAGAAGATAAACATGGTTGCACAGGAAATAAATATTAAATTATTTTTTAACTAAATTAAATGTATTCTGTATAATATATTATGTTATGCAGAATACTTATTTTTTTAATTATATATATGATTTAGTTTCATATTGCTTGACATAGTAGAATTGTAATGTTATAATGTACTTAAAATATAAATAATATTAAATTATCATAAAATAAATAGGAGCGTGATTTTTATGGGGTTTATAAAAGCAGCAATAGGTTCATTTAAGGGGACAATGGCTGACCAGTGGAAAGAATTTTTTTATTGTGATTCAATGGCACCTGATGTATTGGCGGTAAAAGGAACAAAGAGAACATCAAAACGTTCTTCTAATACAAAAGGCAGTGATAATATTATTACAAATGGAAGTGGTATTGTTGTAGCCGATGGGCAATGTGCTATTATTGTTGACCAGGGATTAGTAGTTGATTTTTGTGCAGTTGCTGGTGAATATACATATGACATGTCAAGTGAACCGAGTCTTTTCTCAGGAAGCCTTGAAAGTAGCATTAAAGAAACATTTAAGACAATAGGAAAACGTTTTACTTATGGAGGAGATACAGGAAAAGACCAAAGAATTTATTATTTCAATAAAAAAGAATTGACAGATAATAAATTTGGTACGCCAAATCCTGTTCCTTTTCGTGTAGTTGATAGAAATATCGGACTTGATATTGATATTAGTGTAAGATGTAATGGCATTTTTTCTTATAAAATTTCTGACCCTATACTTTTTTACACTAATGTATGCGGAAACTTTGAGGGAATATATACAAGAGAAAATATAGATAAGCAACTGAAAAGTGAATTTTTGAATGCATTACAACCAGCGTTTGCAAGAATTTCTGATATGGGAATACGTTATAGTTCTTTGCCTGGACATACTATGGAATTATCAGATGCTATGAATGAAGTATTATCTAAAAAATGGGCGGAATTGAGAGGACTTTCTATAGTTTCAGTAGCTATCAATTCTATTACAGCATCAAAAGAAGATGAAGATATGATTAAACAATTGCAGCGTACAGCTGTTCTTCGTGACCCAACAATGGCTGCTGCAAGTATTGTTAGTTCTCAGGCTGACTCTATGCGTTCAGCGGCATCTAATCAGGGAAATGGGTCAATGATGGGCTTTATGAATATGAATATGGCTACACAAGCAGGAGGAATGAATGCTCAATCATTATATCAAATGGGAGCAAAACAGAGAGCTAATCAATTTCAACAAGCTCAAAATTCACAGGGACAGGAACAAGTAAATGATAACTGGATTTGTAGCTGTGGAACAAAAAATACAGGTAAATTTTGCATAGAATGTGGAAAATCAAAACCAATTCATAATAATAGTTGGACTTGCACTTGTGGCTCAGTAAATACAGGTAAGTTTTGTACAGAATGCGGAAAACCTAAACCAGTTGAAAATAATAGCTGGACTTGTACTTGCGGTTCAGTAAATAAAGGAAAATTCTGTACAGAGTGTGGAAAGTCTAAACCTTCTGATATATCTCATTATCGTTGTGATAAATGTGGATGGGAACCAAA
>JAFTWL010000044.1 GCA_017465305.1 Ruminococcus sp.
ACCAGAATTTAAAATAAATATACAAGCTCAAACATCTGAAAATATTACTGAAAAAAATCAGGATACATTATTTACATCTGAAATGTATGCACAACTTGAAACAGTTTTTTCAAAAATGGAGAAAAATCTTATTTTAAAACTTTATCTTGATAAAAGACCAGTATCTCAAGAATTAAAAAATTATATGGAATCACTTGCTTCTATTACAGATAAATTAAAAGTTGAAATACAAAAGGATAATATAGAAAATATGCCTTGTGTAAAAATCTGTTTTTCTGATGGAAAAGAAACAGGATTAGCATTTCATGGAGTCCCTGGTGGACATGAATTTACTGCTTTTATATTAGGCATTTACAATGTTTCATGTGAAGGACAAAAAATTGATGATGAACTAAAAAGAAAAATCACTGAAATAAAAAATCCTACAGATATAAAAATTATGGTTTCACTATCATGTGGAGTATGCCCTGAACTTGTAACAGCTGCACAGAAAATAGCTTCTGAGAATGATTTTATTAAGGCTGAAGTATTTGACTTAAATCATTTTCCTGAAATGAAACAAAAATATGATGTAATGAGCGTTCCTTGTATGATTATAAATGATAGTATTCCGCTCTTTGGAAAGAAAAATATAAAACAAATTGTAAATATTTTATCTGATTAAAAAACTTCCATGGCTGTATGTTACAGTCATGGAAGTTTCTTATATGATTTATTTATTATTGTTCAAACTGACTTTGATACAACTTTGCATAAAATCCATTTTTCGCAAGTAATTCTTCATGATTTCCCTGTTCAATTATACTTCCGTCTTTCATAACTAATATACAATCAGCTTCCTGTATCGTTGAAAGTCGATGTGCAACAATAAAGCTTGTACGACCTTCCATCATCTTTGCAAAAGCAGATTGTATTTTAATTTCTGTTCTTGTATCAATTGAAGATGTTGCTTCATCTAAAATTAACATAGGTGGCAAACAAAGCATAACACGAGTAATACATAATAATTGTTTTTGTCCTTGTGACAGACTTCCTCCATGCTCGTTTATCTTAGTATCATAACCATTTGGTAATCTCTTAATAAAACTATGTGCATGTGAAGCCTTTGCAGCAGCAATTACCTCTTCATCTGTAGCATCTGGCTTTCCCATAATAATATTTTCCCTGATTGTACCACTTTTAAGCCATGTTTCTTGCAATACCATACCATAAGTTTTACGCAAATCATTTCGAGGAATTTTTTGAATATCAACATCATCAACATAAATAGAACCCCTATTTATATCATAAAAACGCATAAGCAAATTTATCAATGTAGTCTTTCCACATCCTGTAGGTCCTACTATAGCAATATGCTGACCTGATTTTACATTAAGATTAAAATCTGTTATTAATTTCTGAGATGGAACATAAGAAAATGAAACATTTTCAAGTGATACTTTTCCATCTACTGATTCAGGAAGTATAGCTTCCTTTCTATCAGGTGATTGAGATGGTTCTTCAAGTAAATCAAAAATTCGTCCTGCACAGGCAAGAGCATTTTGTAGTTCAGCAACTACACCTGAAATTTCATTCAATGGCTTTGTATATTGATTTGAATAATTCAAAAGGCATGAAAGTCCACCTGTTGTTATATTACTTGAAATAACAGAAAATGCACCCATTAAAGTTACCATTGCATACACAATACCATTTATAAATCTTGTAGTAGGATTAGTCAATGATGAAAGAAATATAGAACGCAAAGAATATTTTTCTAAACGCTCATTTATTTCATCAAATTGTTCAAGTGATTTCTGTTCATGACCAAAGGCTTGTATAACCTTCTGATTACTTATAGCCTCATTTACCATTGCTGTCTGTTCTGCCCTTGTCTCTGTCTGCAAACGAAACATTTTATAAGTTTTTTTAGCTATAAAATTCGCTGCAAAAAGAGATGCCGGTGTAATAATAACTACAGCGATAGTAATAGGAATATTTATCATAATCATAAAAATCAATGTTCCAAATATCGTAATCACACCTGTAAACAGTTGTGAGAATCCCATAAGCAAACCATCTGCAAATTGGTCTGCATCTGCAATAATACGATTTACAGTTTCACCAACTGGATGTTTATCTAAATATGCAAGAGGAAGATTTTGTATTTTGTCAAAAGCTTCTTTTCTCAAATCCTTTACTACACCATAAGTTATTTTATTATTAACAGTATTCATAATCCACTGTGCTAATGCTGTTATTCCAATTAAAATAGCTATTTTATATATATATTTTGATATTGCTGAAAAATCAACATTTCCTTTATCTATAATACAATCTATTGCATCACCTATTAAAATCGGAACATACAGAGTTAATACTACAACTACACCCGCCAATAAAATTGACAGAAGCATAAAAAATTTATATCTTCCAATATAATGAATTACTTTAATAAATGTTTCCTTCTGGGTTCTGCTTTTTTCTTTACTTTCCATTAGAAGCAACCTCCTTTGGAAATTGTGAGTAATATATTTCTTGATAAACAGTACAATTTTTCAAAAGTTGTTCATGTGTACCACTTCCAACTATATAGCCATCATCAAGCACAATTATTTTATCAGCATAACGCACTGAAGAAGCTCTTTGCGATACAATAAATACAGTAGGCTTTGGCGTTAACTGCTGTAAAGAATGACGCAATGCTGCATCTGTTGCATAGTCTAAAGCTGAAGCACTATCATCTAAAATTAAAAATTCAGGATTGCGAACAATCGCTCTTGCAATAGTAAGACGTTGACGTTGTCCGCCTGATAAATTTTGACCACCTTCACTAATTACAGAATCCAGTCCATTCTCTTTATTCTCTACTATTTCTTTTGCCTGTGCAACTTCAAGAGCTTTATACATTTCTTCTTCTGTAGCATCTTCTTTTCCCCAAAGCAAATTTTGCTTTATACTTCCTTTAAACAAAACAGCTTTCTGAGGAACTATTCCAAATCGTTTTCTCAAATCTTTCTGAGAAAATTCATCAATATCAAAATCATCTATTTTAATTGTTCCTGATGTTGCAGGATATAATCTTGAAATTAAATTTACAAGTGTTGTTTTTCCTGAGCCTGTACCACCTATAATTCCAACTGTTTCTCCTGATTTCGCTGAAAATGAAATATCATGCAATGATGGTTCAGAAGAATTATTATATGAAAATGTAACATTTTCAAAAGTAATAGTTCCCTTTTTTAATGTTTCAATAATTTTCTTATTATTATCATGGTCAAAATCTTTAGCTCCGTATTCCAATACGCTTTGTACACGTTTACCACACGCAACAGATTTTGTCATTGTAATAATTAAATTTGCCAGTTTAATAAGCTCTATCAGTATTTGTGACATATAATTATAAAGGGCAACTACTGCACCCTGCGTTAAAATCCCAGTACTTACTTGAATTGCACCAGTCCATATTAACCATAAAATCGCAGAATTAAGAATAACATATGTTACTGGATTCATAAGTGCAGAAAATATTCCGACATGTTTCTGCATTTTTGAAAGCATTTCATTCTGATGATTAAATTTTTCTGTCTCAGATTGTTCCATACAGAATGCTCGTAAAACACGAATGCCAGTTAAATTTTCTCTTGTTGTAAGTGTAACATCATCAAGCTTGCTCTGCACATGGCGATATAAAGGAATACTTATAAGCATAATTCCAAATACAACAATTAAAAGTGCAACTATAACAGCAACAAAAATTAAGGCACTCTTTACATCAATTGTAAATGCCATAATCATTGCACCGAATACGATAAATGGTGAACGTAATAACAAACGAAGAGTTATATTAACACCTGTCTGCACTTGATTTACATCACTTGTAATTCGAGTAATTAAAGTTGATGTTCCAAGC
>JAFTWL010000045.1 GCA_017465305.1 Ruminococcus sp.
ACAGCTGAAGATATAGATACAGTATCACCAAATGAGCAATATGTAAGTATAGTTCCTCCAAGAGAAGTAAAGCATAAAGAAACACCTAAAAAACTTCCTTCAGCAGCGTTCTATGAAAGGCTTTTTTCAGACTTCGCTGATGATACAGATGATATATATGAACCTGAAAAAGAAGAAAATGAAGAAAATATTGAATATGAAAATCCAAAAGAAATTTATACTTCCAAAGAACCTGAGCCAATTAAACAAGTAAACCAACCAAAACAAACAATACAAAATAATCAAAGTAAAAAAATTAAAACTGAAAATGTAAATATTCCAAAAAAGCAATCTAACAAGCCAAAATTAAATGTAAATCATGAAGATATACAAAAATCTGAGCGAACAGGAGTTGCTGTCAGAATAATTGGAATTGGAGCTGTTATGTGTGGAATTGCAGGATTTTTACTATTCGGTTCACGTTCTACTATGTCATATGAGGAAAACAGAAAATTAGCTGAATTTCCTGAATTTTCAATTGAATCCCTGCTTGATGGCTCTTATACCGCAGGTATATCAAATTATTATAATGATACAGTTCCTAAAAGAAGTACTTTCAAACATATAATTTCAAGTATGATGCAACTCAAAGGAAAGCAAAAGGAAGAAGATACTGTATTCTTCGGAAATGTACAACAAGTTGATACAAAAAAAGATAAATCTGCTGAAGCACAAACAACTACAGCTATAACAACTATTTCTGATACTTCTAATCAAAATAAAATATCTTCGGAAACTTCATTAACAACTACATCAATTACAACTACAGATGCAGCTGACAATGAACCAGCTGCTGAAATAGGTGAAGGAATAATTCTTTCTAAAAAACGTGCTATTTGCGTTTATGGTGGCGGTTTCTCTACAGGTGAGGCTTATGCAAATACTCTTAATTCATTTAAAGAATCACTTGGACAGGATGTAAATGTATATTCTCTTGTTGCACCTACTTCAGTTTCTTATTATCTACCTGAAGAGTATGCAGACTATACAGCAAGCGAAGAAGAAAATATTCAGCATATAAATGAATATCTCAAAGATGTAAAGCCTATAGATGCTTATAACGTCTTAAAACAACATACATCAGAAGCAATATATGCCCGCACTGACCATCACTGGCTCCCTCTTGGTGCATTCTACGCAGCTGAAGAGTTTGCAAAAGTTGCGAATGTACCTTTTAAACCACTTTCCTATTATGATACTAATTCAAGGGATGACTACGTAGGCTCAATGTATACTTATACTCAAAGTGCAGTATTGCAGGATAATCCAGAAGAATTTATTTATTACATTCCTAAAAATAATTACAAGACAACATATTATGATGAATATTTTCAGAATCCATACAATGATGACTTGCTGATACCTATCGAAAATCTTGTCCCTGTAAGTTATTATCTTGTATTTATGTGCGGTGATGATAAAATTACTCATGTTGAAACTGATTGTCATAATGGTCGTAACTTAGTTATATTTAAAGACAGCTACGGCAATGCACTGGTACCTTGCCTTACAAATTCTTTTGAAAATATTTATGTATGTGATATAAGATACTTTTATTTGAATGCAGTTGATTTCTGCAAAAATGTCGGATGTACTGACCTTTTATTTGCTATGAATACATACAGTGCTACAGGTGGAAATGAATCATGTATTGAACAAATACTTGTACAATAATAAATAATTACTACTACAATTTTTATAATTGAAAGGAAACTTTTAAATGAAAGAGTTGCAGTATCCGTTTGACGGTGCATGGATTTTAAAAAATCGCCGTAAAATAAAAAAAGCTTTTCTACAGGACGGAACAGTAAGAATGAATAAAAAAATAGCTGTTCTTGGTGGTTCTACAACAAGAGATATTATATCTATTATGGAACTGTTCCTGCTTGATATGGGAATACAACCTACTTTTTATGAATCAGAATACGCAAGATACTGGCAAGATGCCATGTTTGAAAATCCGGAATTAGAAGAGTTTTCACCTGATTTAATTTTTATACATACTACAACAAGAAATATTACTGAATTCCCTTCAGATTTAACCTGCTCTGAAAAAGAAGTTAATTTAGCTTTAGAACGCCAATATCAACACTTTGCACAAATGTGGGAACGTTTATCAAGTGTTTATAAATGTCCTATCATTCAAAATAATTTTGAATTCCCTGCTTACAGACTTCTTGGCAACAGTGAAGCATCTAATATTCATGGAAAAATAAATTTTATAACACGCTTAAATCAAAAATTTTATGACTATGCTAACAGTCATACAGCATTTTATATTCATGATATTCAATATTTATCAGCCTGCTACGGATTAGACCGATGGCTTGAACCATCTTACTGGTATTTATATAAATATGCTCTCTGCGTACCAGCAATTCCTGATTTTGCTTATCAGCTGACACGTATTATGCAATCTATATATGGTAAAAACAAAAAAGTTTTAGCACTTGATTTAGATAATACACTTTGGGGAGGTGTTATCGGGGACGACGGCGTTGAGGGAATAGAAATATGTCATGAAACAAATATGGGACAGGCATACGAAGAGTTACAAGGTTATTTGAAATCTCATAAAGATTTAGGTATTCTTCTTACTGTATGTTCTAAAAACGAAGAAGAAAATGCAATAGCCGGACTTAACCATCCAAGTTGTATTTTAAAGCCTGATGATTTCGTTGTTATAAAAGCCAACTGGAATAGCAAAGACCAAAATATTTTACAGACAGCACAGGAATTAAATCTTTTGCCTGAAAGTTTTGTATTTGTAGATGATAATCCAGCAGAACGTGCAATAGTTGAAGGACAAAATTCAGGAATTGCTATTCCTGAATTTGATTGTGTTGAAGAATGCCTTTTCAGCTTAGACCGTGCAGGATATTTTGAAGTTACTGCACTTTCTAAAGATGATGCAAAACGTAATGATATGTATAAAGCAAATGCACAGCGTATACAGTTACAACAGACTTTCTCAAATTATACTGAATATCTTGAAAGTCTTGAAATGAAAGCTTCTATTATTGATTTTGAGCCAATATACTTACAGCGAATTGTACAGCTTACAAACAAGAGCAATCAATTTAACTTAACTACAAAAAGATATACACAAAGTGAAATGGAATCTGTTGTTGAAGCAGGAAATAAATATATTCGACTTTGTGGCAGTCTGCAAGATAAATTTGGAGATAATGGAATAGTTTCAATTGTAATTGGTGAAAAAATAGAAGATGTATTAAATATTGATTTATGGCTTATGAGCTGTCGTGTGTTAAAGCGTGACATGGAATTTGCAATGCTTGATGAACTTGTTAGACAAGCTAAAAATTCTAAAATTAAAACCATAATGGGATATTATTATAAAACAGCTAAAAATGCAATGGTAAAGTCACTATATGAAACTTTTGGTTTTACACTTGAAAAAGCCTTTGAAAATGGTGACAGTGTATGGAGACTTGAGGTTGCATCTTATAAAAATAAAAATCATGTTATCAAAGTAAATGATGAAAAGGAGCAAATAAAATCATGACACATAATGAAGTAATGCAGCGTTTAACAGAGGTATTCCGTGATGTATTCGATGATGAGAGTATCAATATTTATGATACTACAACAGCAAACGATATTGAAGACTGGGATAGTATTGAACATATCAACTTAATCGAGGCTGTAGAAAAAGAATTTAATATGCAGTTCCAAATGCGTGAAGTATCAAGCATGAAAAATGTCGGTGAAATGGCTGATATTGTAGCCTCCCGTGCACAAGAAAAAAAGAAAAAACGTGGATTTTTCAGATAAAATAAAAAATATCAATTATGATAGATGAATTATGGAAATTAGTTATGGATGACAACGGTTTCCTTGTAAAACTCCGTGAAGAAAATTATTTTGATATTGAATCATACAATCGTATAAAATACTTACTTAAAAAACTTGTTGATAAATATAACAAAAATAAAAATCTGCCAAAAAAATTTGTTCTTATAATTATTGAACTAATTCAACATCTTGTTGCAGGAAACAAATTTATGGATGAAGAACAACAGATAAAAATTGAAGATGCAGGTTTAGAAATAATTGATATTCTAAATGAATTTTATAAATATTTATAAATTCACAAATATAATGCAATTATAAAATTGTGGTGGAAATTCTTTATAAAAAGAACTTCCACCACTTTTTAATGCAAATCAGGAACATAATAAAAGCAATTTTGTTGAATCCCATTCAATAAAACTCTATATTTATTAAAAACCTCTTCTCGAACAACTTTTGGAGATTTAAAGACTCTGTCAAATTTAATTTTATTATTAATAGGAATATTTATATGAATTACATCATTCTCAAATTCATGACTTACAAAATAATATGAAGCATTATAAGTTTCACAAAACTTTTCTATAATAAAAAATACTTTCTCATGTTCTGAAAAATCATTATTTTTAATATCTCTTAAATTCTTTTTATTTTCATCATTTTTCTTTGCTACAATAGAAATATCTGCAATGTTCCCATTCCTTTTAGCAATGATTTTTACATCATTTCTCGCTTTATCATATCTTTGCACTGCAAGAAATGCACAAATCATAAATACTGAAAATCTGCTTTCATTTACATATATATACAATGATGGAGATATGTCTAAGTTTAATGATATTGTTTTTCCTATTACATTTTTCATCTCATCAAGAAAAGATTCCATAAAATTTTTTACATTTACAACTGTTGAGGATATTGAAAATTCTGAAAAATAAGATGTAGTTTCTAAGTTGTATATTACATCCTTTAAAATAGAACAACTTATTTGAGAAATTTGGTCTAATGAACGAAAAATCGGATTATTTTTAATTTCTGTTTTCTCCTTTTCTTCCTCCATACTATAAATACAATCCACTTCATCAAAAATTGAATATATACTACTACGAATTCCAAGAGATTAATTATTGATTTTATTTCTCGTATTTTCAGAATAAAACATATCAAACAATATTGATTTTTTATTTATTGCGACAACAGTCAAAGAAAATTCAACATTAGAAATTACTTGATATGAATAAGAAATATTATCAAACATAATCATCCCATTAGAAGAAGGTAATCCATTATCCATGTCTTGACATGAAGATTTTTTTTCATTTAATATTTCTTTTAAAATATTTAATGCAATTTCCTCATCACTATTTTGCCATAAAATTTCACACTCTAAATTTAATATAAAAACATATGAATCTGAATCATTGTAAAGCTTTTTTAAAATATCTATTGGTTTCAAATGATATCACCCTTCCATATAAAGATATATTTATTATAAAAAACCTTCTGCTCTAAACGGGCTTTACAAATATAATTTAATCAATTAATATGCAAGTATTCCTAAACAAATTTATATACAAAAATTATAGGGACTACTATAGAAAAATAATATCTTTATTTACATATTAACACAATTTACGACTTCTGTCAAGACAATTATATCTTATCATTAAAAAAATATTTCTAAACAAAAAATAAAGGCATTGCCATGTAGAGTTAAAACTACATAACAGTGCCTAAAACAATGATTTTAACCAAATTATCAATATATTCCTATTAAAATTATTATTTAACAGGAAGTTCAACTACCTTAATCAGATATTTTAAAAGAGCCAATGTATCATCCAAATCAATATCTTCATTTGTCTGGTCACAAGCTGCATTTAACTGACCTTGTGGAGATGGTGTATAAGAACCAGCAATATATTTATTCAAATAAATAACATCAGTAAGATTAATTTTACCATCAACATTTACATCACCATACAATGCATCAGGAGTTATAATTACTGGTGAAGTTGTTGTAGTAACTGATGTTGTTGTGGAAGAACTGCTTCCATCAGCATAAACCATATAGAACAAGTTAGCTGTATCAGCCTTTGTGACTGAGTGAGTACCAGCATCAAGTGAAACTGTTATTATACCATCGCCATTTGCAGTATACTTTTTACCATCAACCTTTATAGTAGCAGCAGGTTCAACAAATACTAATGTCAGATTACCTTTTGCGGTGTTTGTAAATCCAATAGATGTTGCTGACTCCATCTTCAAACATTGTGTCAATGTTAAACCATTATAGTTTACTGTTCCCTTGTTTTTAGCAAGATTTCCTGTAATGGTATAGAATGTATTGCTTGTTCCGTTCTCTGTAAAGTTATGAATCTTTGCACCAGATGGTGTAGGTGTAGCAGAAGTTGTTGTCTTAATTGTAGTAGTTGTTGTTTCTACTTTATTTGTAGTAGTTGTTGTAGTAACTACAGGACCTGGATTTGTTCCATTATACATATGATAACCCATTGTTGCATATGTACCATCTGTCTTTGTTTCATATAAGCCGCCTGGATTCAGAGAACCATCTGCATTTCTCCAAGAAGTATGGAAATCTGTTCCCTGTGCTGGAGCTTTTGCCATAGAAATAAAATCAGAAGCTGCAGGACCATCATATTTTGTACCAATTTTTCCGCCATTAGTAACCTTTGTATCTGCATCTACTTTATAATAACCACTGTTATAGTAAACACCATTTGCATATGTGCCAACATATTTATCATTAGCAATCTTTAATGACAATTTACTATCAGAAAGATAAACAGAAGTATTATAATATGACATCAAATTATCAAAGTCACAACCTGGGTCAGTACAACGATAACATGAGAAGTTTGGCTTGCCACTTCCGCCACCGCCATTATTCATTGCTGTACAATCAATAATTGCTCCAAGTTTAGGATTGTTATTGTCAGTAAATCCACAATTTAAGTTTTCAAAAGCTAAACTATTCTTTATTACATGTGCAGAGCCTACACCACTTCCACCAAGTTTAAATCCATTACCATCGCAATCTCCATAACCTTCACCAAATTCAGTAAATCCGTTACGGAATGCGATACTATTCTGAATTGTAACTATACCAGTTGGTCCAGTTTCAGGTTTTGCAAACAAATCCCATCCGTCATCACTGTTATTATACGCCATACAACCATCAAATACATTTCCTTCGCCACAAGTAAGTTTTGCTGCAAATCCATCAGCATTTTCCATAGTTGCATTATCACAGTTATTCTTTGATGTACAATTCAAAATAAGGTTATTTGTTGGCCATTCTGCAATTGTTGCTGCAGAAGTTCTATAACGTGAAATCTGTAAACCTGTATCCTGGTTATCATTAAATACCATCATTTCTATGATATTATTATTACCTGAAAGAAGCATACCATTATCAGCAGCCTTTGTGATTTCAAAACCGTAGAACTTCCAGTAGCTACCGTCCAATGCAATACCACGTTTAGAACCATCAGCTACACCCTGTCCACTAAAGTCAAATACAACTTTAGCACCAGGATAAGCACTCATTGTCTTATAAGCACCTGCTGCACCATTATTGCTATTATCAATTAAAATCATTTCGCTGAGTTCATATGTACCTTCAAGTAAGTAAATTGTCTGTCCAGGAGCTACTTTTTTAACAGCTTCATAAACATCCATAGGGTCATTCATTGTACCTGAACCCTTAGCACCAGGTGAACAATACAAAGCACCTTCTATTGGCTTAACAGTAGTAGTTGTTTTGGAAACTGTTGTTGTCTTAGATGTAGTAGTTGTTGCAGCTGGCTTTGTAGTTGTTGTAGTCGTTACAGGTTGCTGTGTACCAGATGTAAATCCACTGCCTATTGCAACAATACTTGATTTATAATTAACAAGTGCTGCTTTAAGCTCTTCATTTACTGCATAACTTGCATCATCAACTTCGTTGTTAAACTTCCATTGCAAATCACCGCCATCCACACGGCCTG
>JAFTWL010000046.1 GCA_017465305.1 Ruminococcus sp.
GATGACCATTTTTATCAGGATAAATTTTATTTTACAACTGGAGATACAGTATTTAAAGTATGTGATACAATGTATTGAAAAATTGGCGTAGTAATATGCTGGTACAAGTGGTTTCCTGAGGCAGCCCGTTGTATGGCATTGCAGGGAGCAGAATTATTATTATATCCGACAGCGATAGGTTCAGAGCCAATTTTGGAAGTAGACAGTGCACCGCATTGGCAGCGTTGTATGCAGGGACATGCAGCAGCTAATATTATACCTGTTATTGCAGCTAACCGTATAGGCACAGAATATGTAGTACCATGTGCAGAGAATCAAAAACAGTCATCATCACTAACTTTTTATGGAACATCTTTTATAACTGACCATACAGGTGAAATTTTACAGCAGGCAAGCCGTAGTTATGCAGGTGTTATTTTAGATTCATTTGATTTGGATGAAATAAATGAAATGCGTCTGGAGTGGGGTGTATTCAGGGACAGACGACCAGAGATGTATAAAATGATAAGTAATCCTATAAGTATAGAAACAAAATAAGAAGGATATAAAATGTTTTCGTAAATAAAAATGAAAGGAAAAACAAATTCATAGATTTGGGTTTGTAGAGAATTTTAATGAATGTAGCACTTAAAGAATTAGGTGAAATATCAACTGGAAATACGCCAAGTAAAAAAATTTCAGAATACTACAATTCAGATGACATTTACTTTGTAAAACCTGATATAATTTCTGATAAAGGTATTTCAATAATATCCAAGTCAAATGAGTATATATCAGAAAATGCTAGAGCAAAAGCGAGAATCGTAGAAGCAAATTCAATTTTTGTTACCTGTATAGGGACAATAGGTAAAATAGGAATAACTTCTGATGGTGAATATGCTTTTAATCAGCAAATAAATGCTATTAAAACAAATGATAAAATCATTCCCAAATATCTTGCATATAATCTTCTTTTTTCTAAGCCAAAACTTATAGATATTGCAAATGCTCCTGTAGTTCCTATTATTAATAAAACTCAATTTGGGGATTTTATTGTACATATTGAACCAAATATAGATATTCAACTCAAAATTGTATCTATACTTGATAAACTCCAATCAATTATCACCCACCGCCAAATCCAACTCACAAAGCTTGACGAACTCGTCAAAGCCCGATTTGTGGAGATGTTTGGGGATCCGATTCTCAATCAGAAAGGTTTTCCGGTATATAGAATGGACGAAGTTGTTGATTTTCAAGGTGGCAGCCAGCCTGACAAAAAATACTTTGAATATGAGCCAACAGATGACAATATTCGGTTGATTCAGATCAGGGACTATAAAACCGATAGGTATATCACTTATATTCCGAAAGCAATGGCAAAGCGGTTCTGTACCGCTGATGATATAATGATTGGCAGATACGGTCCTCCTATTTTTCAGATACTTCAAGGCATAGAAGGCTCGTTTAACGTAGCTCTTATGAAAGCAACACCTAAAATGGGAAATAAGGAGTTTATTCGGTATTTCTTGAAGCAGGATTGTCTGTTGCATTACCTTGAAGGATTATCGCAGAGAACCGCAGGGCAAGACGGAATTCAAATGGATAAACTTAAAGCGTATCCGTTCCCTATGCCGCCAATTGAAGCACAAGAAGCATTCGCTTCGTTCACTACACAGATTAACAAATCAAAAGCTGTTATTCAAAAATCTCTTGATAAATCACAGATGTTATTTGATAGCCTGATGCAGGAATATTTCGGCGGATAATTTTATTTGCATAAACAGTTAAAATAAAAGTTAAATTGCCCCCTTGGGGGGTCAGCATAATTTGAAATAAATAAATGTAGTATAAATCTCAGGGGGGATTTGCCAGCGGGGCTTCTCGCAAAAATGCTGCTGGAGTTTGAGGCGGAGCATCAAATGTATATAGGTTTAAGTCATTTAATTTTAAATAAAAACAACAAAGCAACTGTATTTTTTGAAAAAAACAAAGAATCCTATTGAATTTCTTGACAAGGCATATGCAAATTTGTTACAATAGAAAAGAATAAAAGCGGTGGTATAAAAATTATTTTATATAATCCATCGTATTCAACATTAAAATAGTGACTTTTCATTGTTTTATATCAGAGAATATGAAAATATGAACTGTCATATTACGTCTTAATTAGAAAGGAATGATTTAAATGGGTTTAACTTTAACAGAAAAAATCCTTAAAGCACATCTTGTAGAAGGTGAAATGATAAAAGGTGAGGAAATCGGCATTCGCATTGACCAGACATTAACACAGGACGCAACAGGTACAATGGCATATCTTGAATTTGAGGCAATGGGTGTTCCAAGAGTACGCACAGAGAGAAGCGTAGCATATATTGACCATAACACTCTCCAGAGTGGTTTTGAAAATGCAGATGACCACCGTTTTATCGGCAGTGTAGCAAAGAAACATGGTATTTATTTTTCTCGTCCAGGTAATGGTATCTGCCATCAGGTACACCTTGAACGTTTTGGCGTACCAGGTAAAACTTTAATTGGTTCTGACAGCCATACTCCAACTGGTGGAGGTATTGGTATGATTGCTATGGGTGCAGGTGGTCTTGATGTTGCTGTTGCTATGGGTGGCGGTACATATTATATTACTTGTCCAAAGGTTGTAAAGGTAGAACTCACAGGCAAGCTCTCACCATGGGTAGCAGCAAAGGATGTAATTCTTGAAGTATTAAAGCGTTTATCTGTAAAGGGTGGCGTTGGCAAGGTAATAGAATACTGCGGAGAAGGTGTAAAATCTCTTTCAGTGCCTGAACGTGCAACAATTACAAACATGGGTGCAGAACTTGGTGCAACAACTTCTATTTTCCCATCTGATGAAGTAACAAAGGCATTCCTTGAAGCACAGGGAAGAGGCGAAGTATGGACAGAACAATCTGCTGACGCTGATGCTGTTTATGATGAAGTAGTAGAAATCAATCTTAGTGAACTTGTTCCATTGGCAGCATGTCCACACTCTCCTGACAATGTAAAATCTGTCGCAGAAATTGGCAAGCTGAAAATTGACCAGGTTTGTATTGGTTCATGTACTAACTCCTCATTACTTGATATGATGAAAGTTGCACATATTCTCAAGGGCAAGACTGTACATCCTGATGTATCACTTTCAATTGCTCCAGGTTCTAAGCAGGTTTTGAATATGATGGCAGATATGGGCTTACTGGGAACATTGATTGACGCAGGTGCAAGAATTCTTGAAAGTGCTTGTGGTCCATGTATCGGTATGGGACAGTCTCCAAATTCAGGCGGTATTTCACTTCGTACGTTTAACCGTAACTTCCTCGGACGTTCTGGAACAAAGGACGGTCAGATTTATCTTGTATCCCCTGAACTTGCTGCATATTCTGCATTGACAGGTTATCTGAGTGACCCAAGAGAATTAGGAGAAATGCCTGAATTTGTACTTCCTGAAAAGTTTACTGTAAACGATAACATGATTGTGCTTCCAGCTTCAGAAGAAGAAATGGACAGTGTAGAAATTCTCCGTGGTCCAAACATCAAGCCTTTCCCAGAAACATCTCCTTTAGATGTAACAATTGAAGCAGGATGTTCTCTTAAAGTTGGCGATAATATTACAACAGACCACATCATGCCAGCAGGAGCGAAGATTCTTCCATTGCGCTCAAATATTCCTGCAATTTCACAGCATTGCTTTACTGTATGTGATGAAGCATTCCCAGCAAGAGCAAAAGAAATGGGTAAGAGTATTATTGTTGGTGGTTCTAACTATGGACAGGGTTCTTCAAGAGAACATGCAGCACTTGCTCCATTGTATTTAGGTGTAAAGGCTGTTCTTGTAAAGAGTTTTGCAAGAATCCACAGAGCAAACCTCATCAATGCAGGTATTCTTCCGCTTACATTTGTAAATGAAGCAGATTATGAAAAGATTTCTCAGGGTGATGTTCTGGAACTTGCTGACGTTCGTGAAAAGGTAGAAGCAGGTGAAACAACACTTACATTAGTAAATAAGACAACAGGTGCAGAGATTCCAGTACTTTGCGAATTGACAGGAAGAACAAAGGATATTATTTTAGCTGGTGGCTTGCTTGATTATACACGTGATGCATTATCAAAATAATGAAAAAATCAACTTATAATAAAAAACACAGGAAAAAGCATAAAGGTGTATTGAGAATATTGGATGTTGTGTTTGATATTGTTGATGCAATTATCTGGATTTTCTGGATTTGACGGAAGGTGTGAAGCAAAAAATTATGACAGACAGATTCTCTTTAAATCGAAATCAACTTAAATATCTGGTAATCGTAGCAATGTTGATTGACCACATTGCATGGGCATTTGTTCCAATGAATTCTATTTTAGGGCAGGTCATGCATTTTATAGGACGTTTAACAGGGCCAACAATGGCATATATGCTTGCTGAAGGTTATTGTTATACTCGAAATGTAAAGAAATATGCTTTGCGTTTAGGAATTTTTGCCCTGCTCTCATGGATACCATTTGTATATTTTTTGTATGGAAGTTTACCTCTTGTAATTAAGGATAATCAGGTATCGTTTTATCCGCTTTTTGGCGTAATTTACACACTACTTTTGGGCTTACTTGCTATTTGGTTATGGGACAAGGGTAAGTGTTCAAAACCTGTAAAAATACTTGGAATTATAGGATTATGCTTGATTTCTGTATTAGGAGACTGGGCTATTTTTGATGTTCTTTATTGTCTGTTTTTATTCGTTTATAGGCAAAACCCACGTGCAAAATGGACAGCGTTTATCATAATTACATTATCCCATTTTATAACTTACTTAAATTCAAGTTCTTGGTGGATATATAATTTAGGTATCTTCATGGTTCCATTGATTATTCAGTTTGGCTATAATGGTCAGTCAGGAAGCAAGAAGTCTATACATAAATGGTTTTTCTATGTTTTCTATCCAGCACATTTATTAGTGTTGGGATTTTTGAGATGGGTAGTATTTGCTTAATAATTGAAAGGGAAAAAATTAAATGGAATCATTTAAATCAGACATTATTCTTAAAATTGCAGATTGTATCAGTGGAAACAATCCAGATGTACATAATTCAATGATTTATTGTTTAGATGAGCAGGCAGCATATAGAAAACAATATAAAGAACGATATGGCGAAAGAGGCATTAATTCAAATACTTGTAATGAAGATACACTTTGCTGGATTGGTATGGTAGATGAACTTATTGCTTCTGGTGATGTTGTTGGAGTAGATAGTTGTTTTGAGATAGAAGATTTTCTTTGGGCGGTTAGTCAATTAAATCGTGTAAAAGAAAAAGATATTGATTTTTCAAAGTTGCCATTCATTCCTGATGATGATGTATATACATGGTATGAAATATGTAATGAATATCTTAAAAGTCAGGGCATGGTTTTATGCGGTATTGATATTGACAGTGATGATATTGAAATGATTTTAGTTACAACCGCAGAGCTTGAAAAAATTTCTCAACTTGCTGAAAGCATAGGTCATAGAATTGCTCCAGCAGAAACATTATAATAGTTAAAGTATTAAAAATAAGACTTTGTACTGATAGAATTTTTCTATTGTAAATATATTTAAATTTCTATCAGTACAAGTTTTAATTTCGAGGAAAAGCTATGGCAAAAGGGCATCATTATTATTCTATGGAAGATGCTATGAAAGATGAAATACTTTCTAATCAACTTAAAGAAACTCATAGAAAACAGGCAAAGCAGGAAAGAAAAGAAAAAGCAATTGCAATCGGAGTTGTGCTTTTAGTGTTTCCCATTGCATTAGTATTGCTTCTATATTATTTAAAGGATAAGACAGAAAAATTAGTTGCATTTTTTCGTATGTTTATAGAATCCCCACTATATACAACATGTTTTATAGTTGTATTTTGTACTTTCTCATTTGGTGTATACTTCTTTCTCAGAAAATGTTTAGGCATAAAAAAGTGTGATAAGAAAAATACTCGTCTGTTGAATTATTGTTTAATATTTGGCGGTCTGATTGTAGGAATAGGCTATATTATTATACTTAAAGTTACAAAATTTTCTTAATACAGTTTAAGTAAGGAGCTTAAAAACAATATGGCGGACAGCAATATTTTATTTCAGAATCGAACAGTCATGACAGAAGAAGTAATTTTGCAGGCAGAGAGTTTTTTTGATAAGATATCATTACAGCATACAGAAGTACGCAGAGCAGTTTATCAAACAAAAAGGGAAAAATTTTTCAAAGTATTATTTGTTATATTCAGAGTAATTTTAGATGTAATAATTGGGTTAGGCTTTATTTGGTTAGCCTCTCAAATAAATAAACTGTCAGATGCTCTTTGGGGTATTCCATTGTTGATTGTATTATTTATTTTATGGGATAAGTTGGTGTGCCAGTTTTTCCTCTGGAGATTTGGTTATTTTATAAAACCAATGAAAGCAAAAAGATATTTATATTTAAATATAATAGACCATAGACCAGTTATATTTTTCTTTAAGACACCAGAAGAGAAAAATCACCGTCTTATTGCTTATGCAAGAAAGCATCCAATGCCAGGCAAATGTCAGTTTGATAAAGATAGTGTTTGTGTAACGTTTTATAGAGAATGTTTTTTAATAGAAACAACATGGGAATCAGATTATCCTGAGGGATATATATCTTATGCGACAATTGATTTACTTTATGAAACAGAAGAATTTCTTTTATTGAAATTAAACAATAGATGTGTGCCGTTGGAAAAAAGTACATTTACAATGCAGTCAACGGACAAAGTTTGTGAATTTCTTCGTAGTCGTATCGGAGAGGAAAAGTATATTTACCTTTCAGGCGACAACGTTGAATAAAAAAGAATCAGGAGGAAAAAACAATGGCAAAGATTCAGATGAAAACACCATTAGTAGAAATGGATGGCGACGAGATGACAAGAGTATTGTGGCAGTGGATAAAAGACATCCTGCTGACACCATACGTAGACCTCAAGACAGAATACTATGACCTTGGACTTGACTGTCGTGAAAAAACAAAAGACCAGGTAACAATTGATAGTGCAAATGCAACAAAGAAATATGGTGTTGCTGTTAAGTGTGCAACAATCACACCAAACGCAGCAAGAATGCCAGAATACAACCTCACACAGATGTGGAAGAGTCCAAACGGTACAATTCGTGCGATGCTTGATGGTACAGTATTCAGAACGCCTATTCTTGTAAAGGGTATTGAAGCTTATATCCCAACATGGACAAAGCCTATTACTATTGCACGTCATGCTTATGGTGATGTCTATAAGAATACAGAAATGAAAGTAGAAAAGGGAACAAAGGCAGAACTTGTTGTAACAAATGCCAATGGCGAAGAGACAAGAGAGTTAATTTTTGACTTTAAAGATACAGATGGTATAATTCAGGGTCTTCATAACAAAAATAATTCTATAGCAGGTTTTGCAAGAGCATGCTTTAATTATGGACTTGACCTCAAGCAGGATGTATGGTTTGCAACAAAGGATACAATTTCAAAGAAGTATGACCATACATTTAAGGACATATTCCAGGAAATTTATGATGCTGAATACAAGGAAAAGTTTGAAGCAGCAGGTATTGAATATTTCTACACATTGATTGATGATGCTGTAGCACGTGTTATCCGTTCTAATGGTGGTTATATCTGGGCTTGTAAAAACTATGATGGTGATGTTATGTCTGACATGGTTTCTACAGCATACGGAAGCCTTGCAATGATGACATCTGTACTTGTTTCTCCTGATGGAATTTATGAATATGAAGCTGCACATGGTACAGTACAGCGTCATTATTACAAGTATCTGAAGGGTGAAGAAACCTCTACAAACTCTGTAGCAACTATTTTTGCATGGAGCGGAGCAATGCGTAAGAGAGGTGAGCTTGACGAATTGCCAGAATTGATTAACTTTGCAAATAATCTTGAAAAGGCAACAATTCAGACAATTGAAGATGGAATTATGACAGGTGACTTGTATCTGATTTCTAAGTTAGAAAACAAGACAAAAGTAAATTCAAAGGAATTTTTAGAAGCTATTAACGAAAGACTTGCTAAATTGATGAAATAATTTATAGGAGCTAAATAGCATGGAAAAAGAAGTGATTTCTGATTCTGTGATACGTCGGCTGCCACGATATTATCGTTATTTATCTGAGCTGGAATACAGGGGGATAGAGCGTACTTCATCAGCCGTTTTATCTGAGAAACTTGGACTTACAGCATCGCAAATACGTCAGGACTTGAATTGTTTCGGAGGATTTGGACATCAGGGCTATGGATATAATGTTGCAGGATTAAAAAAACAGCTTGCTAAGATATTAGGGCTTGATAAATGCAATCCATTGATAATTGTAGGAGCAGGACATCTTGGTGGAGCAATAGCAGAGGGTATATCGTTTTCCTCTTATGGATTTTATCTTGTAGGAATTTTTGATATATCACCTGAAATTTGTGGAACTGTTCTTGGAGGTCTGACAGTACAATCAATGTCAGGTTTACCTGAATTTTGTAATACGATAAAACCAAAGACAGCCGTGTTATGTATTCCTAAAGAATCAGCACAGGCAGTTGCAGAACAGCTTGTAGATTTAGGAATTTGTGGCTTTTGGAATTTCAGTCATTGTGATTTAGATGTAGACCGTTCTGTAATACAGGTTGAAAATGTGCATTTAGGCGATAGCCTTATGACATTATCATATAAATTGCATAAAGATGAATAAAACAATATAAAAATCGTCCCTGAAACGAATAAAATTTTGCTTCAGGGACGATTTTTTATGAAAGATTATTTTTATAATTTTGCAACTTTATTATTATATATTTTTTTGAATAAGATAACTGCTATAATTGAAGAAAGTACTTCAGCAATCGGGAAAGTCAACCATACAATCCACGTCAGATTAGGTGAATCTTTTGCTATACTTGCTAAGAAGATTGCAACTGGGAAAATAAAGATTAATTGTCTGCAAAGTGAAACCACAAGGGATTCAATTCCGCCATCAAGAGCTTGAAAAATTCCTTGAAATGCAATATTTGCACCTGCAAAAATAAAGCTTAATGAAATAATACGCATTGCACTTATACACAAATTTTCAGTTTCGCCTGAAAGTTCAAAGATATGTGAAAAAGGAACTGCCAATAATTCAATCAGGAGCAATCCAGCTATCATTATAATAAATGTAAATATTAATCCGTATTTGATACCATCTTTTATTCTCGATTTATCTTTCATGCCATGGCTATATGAGACAATAGGAGTGATTGCATCACGCAGACCAAACGCTGCAAATAAAATAAATTGTTGAATTTTGTAGTAAAGCCCATATGCTGTAACCATTGACTCACTTATACCTACAAGAATGATATTCAGACCATAAGTCATAACCGACATAAGAGCTTGTGCAATAATTGCAGGAAGCCCAATTGCATAGATTTCTTTAATAATCTTTCCTGATGGTTTCATTGCCGCAAAGCCGCCGCAGATATTTTTATTGACATGCAAATGAAATATGAAAGCTACTATAAACGAAATAATTTGTCCGATTATTGTTGCATAAGCTGCCCCTTTTATACCCATTTCAGGGCATCCTAATAGCCCATAAATCATAATAGGGTCAAGAATTATATTTGTAATAGCACCTGCAATTTGTGCAATTGTAGAATATATTGAATTACCCGTTGCCTGAAGAAGTTTTTCAAAAACTGCAAAAAACGCAGTTCCAAATGAAAATATACAACAAATTTTCAAGTAATCTACAGCCATATTATTGATTAGCTCATTATTTGTCTGAAAACCAATATAAGCATCCGAAGCAAAAATTCCGAATAGCAGGAATACTATGTAAATAATTGCAGCTAACGTCTGAGCGTTTCCGGCTGTTCGAGTAGCCTTTTCCTGATTACCTTGTCCAAGAGATTTTGAAAGGAGTGCATTTGCTCCGACGCCTGTTCCTATTCCGATTGCCACCATGAACATCTGCATAGGAAATGCCAGTGTTAGTGCATTTAGTGCAGCTTCGCCATTCTCCGGCATATTAGAAACAAAAGCACTATCTACAATGTTGTAAACAGCCTGAAGAACCATAGATAAAATCATTGGAATGCCCATTGAAAGCATTAAGCTTTTCACTGGCCTTTCTGCCATTTTGTTAGCTAATTTTTTGTGTTTCATTAAAAAGCCTCCATTACGCAAAAAAATAAAGATGTGTAGTCAGCGATTGGATTTACGCATACGGCTACACATCTTTTTTAAAATATTATATTTTTATTATAGCATACTTATGAGAAGTTGTCAAATAGACATTCTGCACAAATTTTTGATTTTTATAACAGATTGAAATAATGTCAACCGCAATCCCACTGACTTTAGACGGAGGGTTAAGGTTGACAAACCATGTAAAAAATGATATATTGTAAACATAGAAAATCAAGGATAAATAAAGGTGGTGACAGCCAATGTTAAAAGCATATAAATACAGGATATATCCAGATAAAGAACAGCAGATACAGATAGCAAGAATATTTGGCTGCTGTAGATTCGTATACAATCAGGTTCTTGATTACCGAAAGAAACTGTATGAAACAGAAAAGAAAAGTATGAATAAAACTGCATGTAACAATTACTGTAATCAGGTATTAAAAATACAGCATGAATGGCTGAAAGATGCGGATAAATTTGCCCTAACAAATGCAATTTACAATATGGATACAGCTTATCAGAAATTCTTTAAAGAACACGCTGGTTATCCGAAATTTAAAAGCAGACACAATAAAAGAAAATCCTATACAACAAACTTTACAAATAATAACATAGAAGTATTCGGGAACAGTATCAAACTTCCGAAACTGAAAAATATAAAGGCAAAAATACACAGAAAGTTTACGGGAAAAATAAAGTCTGCAACAGTTTTGCAAACACCAAGCAGAAAGTATTTTGTATCTATTCTTGTGGAAACAGAACATCATGTAATTACGCATACTGATAAGAAAATTGGTATGGATTTAGGTGTGAAAGATTTATGTATCACTTCTGACGGCAAAAAATATGAAAATCCCAAAACTTTGCATAAGTATGAGGAAAAGCTTGCAAAAGAACAGCGTAAACTTGCACATAAGCAGAAATTAAGCAGAAACAGAGAAAAACAAAGAATAAGAGTTGCAAGACTTCATGAAAAAATAACAAACATCAGGAAAGATTATCTGCACAAAATTTCTCATGAAATTATCAGCGAAAACCAAGTGATAGTTTCTGAAAATTTGCAGATAGGCAATATGATAAAAAATTATAATCTTGCAAAAAGTATAGCAGATGTATCATGGTATGAATTTACAAGGCAATTGGAATATAAGGCTTTATGGAATGAAAGACAATATATAAAAGTTGGTACATTCTATGCGAGCAGTCAGTTATGTTCATACTGCGGATATAAAAACTCCGAAACAAAAGATTTATCCGTAAGAAGTTGGATATGTCCGAATTGTGGAAAAAGTCATGACAGAGATGTTAATGCTGCTAAAAATATACTTTCAGAGGGATTAAGACTGTTAGCCTAAAGTAATATTATATAGGGCAGGAACTGTCCGAATTTACACCTGTGGAGTTAGTAGGTTGCGAGGACGTTGAAACAGGAAGCCCATTGGCTTTAGACAATGGGTAGTTCACAATGATAAACTAAAATTATAACTTTAGATGCATAATAAAAATTGATACGAAAGGAATTAAGTTATATGGATAAAAATAATATACAAGATACGTCTGCTATACTTGTATGTGCAGGAAATGCTACAAGAATGCAGGGGCAGAATAAGATACTTATGCCTTTGGGCAATACAACAGTAATCGGAAAATCAATGCAGGCATTAGAAGCTTGCGACAGAATTGTTGAAATAATAATAGTTGCGAGGCCTGTTGACCATGAAGCTATAAAGCAGACTATTGAGGATTTGAAATTAAATAAGTGTAAAACTATTGTAAGCGGAGGAAATACACGTCAGGAGAGTGTAACAAATGGTTTAAGAGCAGTTTCTTCAGAAACAAAATTAGTTGCTATACACGATGGAGCAAGACCGCTTGTAAAGCCTGAACATATATCTTCTGTAATAAAGGATGCTTCAGTGTTTGGTGGTGCAACGCTTGGTGTACCTGTAAAGGATACAATAAAAGTAGTCAATGATGGATTGATTGTGGATACACCATATAGACCACATTTATATATTACCCAGACACCACAGGTATTTAAAAAAAGTATATATTTTGAGGCATTGGATTTTGCACTTGAACATGAATTGGATTTTACAGATGATTGTCAGCTTGCAGAAGCTATAGGCTGTAAAGTATGTATGACAACTGGTGATTATACAAACATAAAAATAACAACACCAGAAGATATTTTTATAGCACGTATGTTATTAGAAAAAATGAATAAGGAGAAATAAAAATGAATGATATAAGAATAGGTCATGGTTATGACGTTCACAGACTTACAGAGAACAGGAAGTTAATATTAGGAGGGGTAGAAATACCATATGAAAAGGGTCTTTTAGGTCATTCAGATGCTGATGTTTTACTTCATGCAATATCAGATGCATTATTAGGAGCATTAGCATTAGGTGACATTGGGAAGCATTTTCCTGATACTGACCCTGCTTATGCCGGAGCAGATAGTTTAAAACTTTTAAGTCATGTTGTAATGCTGATTAAAGATAAAGGATATAAAATTGGCAATATAGATGCGACCATTTTATGCCAGAAACCGAAACTTGCACCGTACATAGAGAATATGCGTAATAATATAGCAATAGCTTGTGAAACTGATATTAGTAATATAAGTGTTAAAGCCACAACAGAAGAAAAGCTCGGATTTACAGGTTCAGGTGAGGGAATAGCAGTGCATAGTGTTGCCCTTGTGCGGAAAACTTCCGCTGGTATAACCCCTAATATATAAAATATTAACTATTTACAATACTCTCATAGCCCCCAGGGGCAATATTGGGTGAACTGTATCCGCAAAAATATTTAAAATACAAGTTATAACCCAATTGAATGGGACAATTTTTAGAAAACAGATAAATGTAGGGTAAATCTCAGAGGAGATTTGTCAGCAGGAATTATCCTCCAATTAAAATGAAAGAAAGACCACCCCCGGAGGGGGAAAGTTTTTTAATAAATAACAGTATTATAAAGGCTGGGGGGGGGGATACGGTCGAGCTGGTTCAGCTCGGAACTATTTTAAATAGTATTTCATATAATGTAGTATCCTGACAAAGTAAGGAGGGAGGAAACTATGTTAGGATGCAAAGCAGGATTGCTTTCATACACCCATGCCAAAAAAGCACAGAATCTGCTTACAGGTTATGGATACAAATGTGAAATACGCCGAAACACACAGACAACTCCAGAGGGGTGCAGTTATCAGATTATTGTAAATGCGGATTGCACAAGTGTTTCTGATATATTAGTGTATGGAGATATACCATATAAAACATTAAAAAATGTGCGTGATACTTCATGAGTGTAAACTTTGATAACGCAGCCACGACATTTCCAAAGCCATTTTCAGTGCGAAGGACGCTTGTCAATGCCATTAATCTTTATGGTGGGAATGCAGGCAGAGGTGGTCATGTTCTGGCTAATCGCACATCTGAAATGGTATATAATGTACGTGAAAAGGTAGCCTCTTTTTTTGATGCCAAAACTGAAAACACAATATTTTGCCTAAATTGCACTCATGCACTTAATACAGCAATACAAGGTATTGTTAATAAAGGTGACCATGTTGTTATAAGCAGTGTAGAGCATAATTCTGTATTCAGACCAGTAGTAGCTCTTGCGGAATCTGGAAAAATAAAATATAGTATTGCACAGGTTTATCCTGATAAAGAACAAACATTATCAGAATTTAAGAAATGTATACGTCCTGAAACAAAAGCTATAATATGCACTATTGCAAGTAATGTGACAGGGCAGGTAATGCCATATAAAGAGATAGCATCATTATGCAAAGAAAACAATATTTGTATGATTGCTGATGGTGCACAAGCTTGTGGTGTACTGCCAGTAAAATTATCTGATGGGATAAATATACTATGCACTGCCGGACACAAAGGACTTTATGGAATTACAGGAACAGGAATTCTTATAACAGATGGAAAATATCCTATACGTCCACTTATGCAAGGCGGAACAGGAAGCGTATCAGCTCAGCCAAGTCAACCAGATTTTCTTCCTGATAGTCTTGAAAGTGGAACACAAGGTATAATCGGAATATCAACCATTAAAGCTGGAATTGAATTTATTGAAGAAAAGACGCTTGATAGAATTTATATTGAAGAAACCAGACTATGTAATCAATTTATAAAATCGCTTAGTGAAGAAAATGAAGTAATTATTTATCGAAATGATATATGTGAGTATGTACCAATAGTTTCATTTAATATTGCTGGTATTGAACCTGAAACAGTAGCAGAGGAACTTAATAAGGATGGTTTTTGCCTTAGAGCAGGTCTACACTGTGCACCACTTGCACATCAGACATTAGGAACTCTTAGTGGAACAGTTAGATTTGCACCATCTGTTTTTAATAATTCCAGAGAAGTATTTCAATTATCTAACAGTATAAAAAAGTGTGTCAGAAAATTAAAAAGTTAGTGAAAGGTATTGAAAAAGAAAAATAGTATGATAAAATAGAAATATAGGATTAAAACTCTTTGTCTCAGAGGGCTATTGTAATTTATCCCTCTGAGAGAAAATTTATAGGTTTTTATACGGATTTTAATAATAAAATAAATATTCTAAGTGTGTTAATCCTACAATAATTCAAATTTTAGAATTATATTATCATACATAAAGGAAGTGGAACAACTATGTCATGGTCGGAGCTTGTATCAAAGTGTCAGGATTTAATATATAGTATATTTAGTATTTTAAAAACAACAGAATGGGTAGATATTTTAGATATAATTGTATTATCATATTTAGTTTACTGGTTGATTAAGCTTGTACGAGAGACAAGAGCCGGACAGCTTATGAAAGGTGTACTTTTACTCTTTGGTGCATATCTTGTAGCTAAATTGCTCGAAATGAAGGCTGTGACATATTTGGCAGAACAGGCATTTGATGTAGGTGTGCTTGCACTTTTAATTATGTTTCAGCCAGAAATCAGAAGGGCGTTTGAAAAAGCAGGTCATACAAAATGGGGACTTTCATTTGGTATTATTAATCCTACAGGAGACGCCGCAACATGGGGAGCAGCGATAGAGTCAATATGTGACTCATGTGTTGAACTCTCAGCAACTTGTACAGGAGCACTTATTGTAATAGAGCGTCAGACACGTTTAGGAGAGCAGATAGACAATGGTACAATATTAAATGCAACTCCAAGCAAGGAACTTTTCGGAAACATATTTTATCCCAAAACGCCTTTACATGACGGTGCTGTTATAATGCGTGAAGGAATAATATTAGCAGCAGCTTGTTTTCTTCCTAAACCTCAGAAGGAAGAGCTTATAAATAAAAAACTTGGTTCACGTCATCGTGCTGCAATAGGAATGAGTGAAAATTCAGATGCAATAGTAGTGGTAGTTTCAGAGGAAACAGGTTCTATTTCTGTAGCAGAAAACGGAGTATTGAAAAGTGGATTTACAAGAGAAAATTTGAAAAAATTACTTGAAGACAGACTTATACAAACAACAACAGATTCTGTCCTGCAAAAAGCAGTTGGAAAGATTCCATTTGTAAAAACAGGAAAGGGGCGGAAAAAGAAATGAAAAATGAATCAAAGAAATTGAATATAAGAGATTTTCACCCGATAAAAAAGATATTCAGTACACGAATGGGTATGATTATATTTTCTGTAGTTACAGCAATAATAGTCTGGTTTTCAATTTCAATAGGCATATATCCTACAACACCACGTACAATAAATCATATACCATTAGTTGTGGATATCGCAGGAACAGCTGCGGAACTGAATGGATATAGTGTTATTGATTATCCGCTTGAAGAGGTAAGTGTTCAGATTGAGGGTGACAGGTCACAGATAGGAAACCTTGAAGCAGATGATTTATTAGCAAATGCAGTAATAGGAAATATAACGTCTTCAGGAGTAAAAACACTTGATATAACAATAAGCAGTAAAAATGGTGTTGAGTTTACAGTAAAATCAATTTCACCACATACAATCAATGTGAACTTTGATAAGATAATAACAAAAACATTTGATATACAAGCCGAATATCCTAATATCAAAAGTGCAGAAAGTTGCCTTATAAATACAGAACAGGTCACTGTTACAAATAATAAAATTGAAGTTACAGGACCAGAACAGGTTATGAATAAAATCGACCATGCAGTAGCTGTGATTGCAGAGGAACGTATTTTGACAAATGGTATAACAAGACCAACTAATACACTTGAATTTCGTGATGCAAACGGCGGAATAATTGAAGATGAGCATTTGGAATATGAAAAATCAACATATCTTGTACAGATACCTGTTTTATATTCAAAGCAATTAGATGTGACATATCAGCTTAGAAATGTACCAGCAGGATTTGATGAAAAATTCCTCAGGGGAATATTGAATCAATCTGTAGATAAAATCACTCTTGCTGCACCTGATACATCACTTGAGCAACAGGACGAATTTACTATTGGTTCTATATCATTAAATGAAATAGGGCTTGATTTCTCAAAAGATTATTTATTTGATATTCCTGAAAATTATGAAAATCAGTCTGGAATAACATCAATGAATTTATCTCTTGATTCTGAAGGCTTAGTTGAAAAAACATTTATAGTATCAGAAATTTCTGTAATTAACGGACCATCAACATATAATATGGAAGTAGTTACGGAACAGCTTCCAGTTACTGTTGTAGGACCTGCAAGTCAAATAAATCAAATTTCAGCATCTGATTTAATTGTCAATGTAGATTTATTAAGCAATCAGCAGGAAGATTTTTTAAGCGGAAGCTTTACGCCTGTTATATCATGTCAGAAGTTTAATCGTGTGTGGGCAGTAGGTGATTACAGTAATAAGGTTTACATAAGAGGGACAAGAATTACTGCGGATTCTCAGCCAGTTATTTCTGATAATACAGGTTCAGAAGGATTAGAAAATGAAGACTAGGATGTAAATTAAGTTTACTTTAAGGCGTTTTTAAGGTTAGATTTTTGGTATAAACATGAATTAATTTTAACCTAAAAGTATAAAAATAAATCTTTATTTAATTTTTTAAATAGTCATAAACAGCAGTGATATATTAAAATTCACTGCTGTTTATTTATATATTTTATTTAAAAAAATAAACACTTAATATTATTTAATGATCATAAACAAAATAATTTTGTGCATATTGCATAAAATTATAGTATTATATTTCTACAGTTAAATCCTTAAAAAATGAAATTGTTAACAAAATATCTATATACAGATATGAAAATGTATGATATAATAATATCAATAAGTGAAAATGAATATTTCATTATTTAAGAATATATAATTTAATTTACTATAAATTATTACAGTGTTTGTTGATTAGTTCTTGAATGATTCCTGATAAATTCATAAATTATAGAGTATTATTTTTTAATTTAATGGCATATCATATTTCACAATCAAAAATAATTTTTATTTATGAAAGGATGAAGTTTACAATGAAAATGAAAAAGAGATTTGGTAAACAGCTCGGAGCTTTAATGGTCGGTGCAGCAATGATGATGTCTTCTGTATCAGTTACAACAACAGCACTTACAAGTATTGTATATGCTGCTTCAACATTAAGCCCAAATCAGCAGTTAGCGATTCCAGTTAAGGATTCAAAGGGAAACGTTACAAATATTGATGCTGTTACATTTAAGACAGACACAAAAAAACTTGCAACAAGTGGTTTAAAAACAATCCAGTTTGATTTTGAAGCTGAAGAGGTTGTTACAAACTTCTCATATTATTTTGGTATTGGTATGGATGCAGCTCCTTGGTGGTGGGATACAAACTCAATTACACCTGATGGTGAAGCTGTACAATGTACTCCAAATGCAAAGTCATTCTCAGTTGTTATAGATGTAAGCAAGGTTAATATTGGATATGATGATACATATGGTGAGAAAGCATTCCAGATTCAGAACTGCTATACAGGTAACAAGGGCAAAGAAATTCCGATTACTTTGAAATCAGTAGTTGCAAATGGCACAAATGATACAAGTAATGGTGACCCAATCGAAGAACCTACAGACCCTACTGACCCAACAGAACCACTTGAAAGCGGTGTTGAGAATACAGGTGATAAGGGCTACAGTAGCCAGAATGAACAGAGTGGTAACTATAGCTTTAAAGATAATGGCGATGGTACAGCTACAATCACAGCAACTATAACAAAGAAGATTGATGATTTAAGCGAATTTTATAAAGAAGAATATGGCGGTGACGTTATATTAACACCAAGCCCAGAAGGTGAGGATTACAGCGAAGAAGCATATAAAAATGAGAACGGAAATCAGATGTCAGAAGCTGATATTCGTAAGGCTGGACATAAGCTTAACAGCCATAAATTCAGATATTCAGATTTTGGAATCTATGCTGGTAATTCTGAAGCAAAAAATATTAAGATTGAATCTCTTACAGTAACTTTAGAAGGTGCTGAAGGTGAAAATGTTACACGTCTAATGTACGGTGGCGGTCTTAATGTAGAGGCTGGTTCTCCTGCAGATACAGAAGCTGCAAAGAGAATTGTAGGTATTAAGGATGACCCTAATGCCGGTTATTGGTACAATGATATGGGACCTGAAGCATACACAGATGCAAAGGCAAAGATTGAAGAAGCAATGGCAGACCCTGAAATAGCAGAACAACTTAATGGTTTTGATATAAATACAGTTGGTGGCGGTAAAGACATCAAATGTGAAGAAGGCGGAGATACTTTTGGCAACTATGCAAAGGTAACATGGGATGTTCCTGAATCAGTAAAGCCATATGTATCAACAGGTGATTCAAATCAGATTTCATTCCAGCTCTGGTATGGTGAAGTTGAGGCAGAAGAATATACACCATTAACAGAACTTAAAATGACAAGTGCATCTCTTACATATACACAGGAAATCACATTCCCATATGTAAACTCTGCAACAAAGACATACAATCAGAAGCTCTCTAATACGGCAACAGATTTCAATTATTCTGACTTTGATATGGATTATGAGATTACATCTGATGTTTATGCAATCCTCTTTACAATTGATACAGATTCTCCTATAAGCGAATTAGTACTTGGTGCAGGTACATCTGTAGTTGAAAGCACACCAGGTTATGGTGAAAAAACTTGGTTCCAGGCAGATGCTGTACCAGCAGAAGGAAACAATATTGTATTATTAAATGCAGATGAATCTAAGAAAGAATATACATTTATGTGGGTAATGCCAGGTGCAATTTCAACAACATTATCTCAGTCTACAAAGGTTGCTACAAACTATGTAAGCACAGAAAAAGATGGAGAATATCCATCCCATTTCTCACTGGGTGCTTATTATGCAGGTAAAGATGGTACAGAGGTTAAGAATGTAACACTTAAAGAAGCTACTGTATATTATGATGCTGATAATAGAAACAATTCAGCAAAGAAAGATATGTTTGAACCTTCTTTGATTACAGGAGCAAATATTTCTATTGAAATTGGTGAGACAGATACTATTAAGCCAAATATTGAAAATTGCGAATTTGAATCAAGTGACCCTACTATTGCAACAGTAGATGAAAATGGTGTTGTAACAGGTGTTAGTGAAGGTACAACAACAATTAAAGTTAAGACTCCACAGGGACAGACAGGTGAAGTTAAGGTAACTGTAAAAGCTGCTGTAACCACTACGACAACAACAACTACAACAACAGAACCTCATGAAATTCTTTATGGTGATGTAAATGTAGATAGTAAGGTTAATCTTAGTGATGTTATTTACTTAAATAAATATATTGCTGGTTCTTATATTCCATCTCCACAAGGTCAGATAAATGCTGCTTGTGACCAGACAAATGATGATATTGATTTAGATGATACTTTAGCACTTTTGAAATATTTGATTCGTGTAGTTGAACTTCCTGTAAAATAATTTATAAACTTTAATTAAAATAAAAAGTGGCACAGTTTTATCTGTGTCACTTTTTTGTTTATATAAAAAATCTAATAAAGAAACCTGTATCAATGTACATGATACAGGTTATAAGTAATTTTATATTATTTTTGAAGAGAATCATTTGAGAGTGCTTTTAGGTAAGCGTTTATAAATCCATCCAAATCCCCATCCATAACAGCTTGAATATTTCCGTTTTCAAAACCTGTACGGTGGTCTTTTGCAAGAGTATAAGGCATAAATACATATGAACGAATTTGAGCTCCCCAGGCAATTTCTTTTTGAACGCCTTTAATGTCAGCAATTTTATCAAGATGTTCACGTTCTTTAATTTCAACAAGTTTAGCACGAAGCATTTTCATTGCGTAGTCTTTATTCTGGAATTGACTTCTTTGAGTTTGACATGCAACAACAATACCAGTAGGAAGGTGAGTAAGACGAACAGCAGAACTTGTTTTGTTGATATGCTGACCACCTGCACCACTTGAACGGAATACATCCATTTTAATGTCTTCAGGTCGTATATCAACTTCTATACTATCATCAATTTCAGGCATAACTTCAAGTGCAGCAAAAGAAGTATGTCTTCTTCCAGATGCGTCGAAAGGAGAAACACGTACAAGACGATGAACACCAGATTCAGACTTTAAGAATCCATATGCATTTTCTCCTTCTATTAAGATAGAAGCACTTTTCATTCCAGCTTCATCGCCATCAAGATAATCGAGTGTTGTAACTTTAAAATTATGACGTTCAGCCCAGCGATGGTACATTCTGTAAAGCATTTCAGTCCAGTCCTGAGCTTCAGTACCGCCAGCACCTGCATGGAATGTTAAAATTGCATTTGAGGTATCATATTCTCCTGTAAGTAATGCAGAAAGTTGCATTTCTTCAAGTTTTTTAATAAATGCATCGGCATCTGAATTTATTTCTTCATTGCTCTCTGTTTCTCCTTCTTCAATTGATAATTCAATAAAAGTGATAATATCATCAAGACTTTGAGCCATTTTATCGTAAGAAGCTATTTTATTTTCAAGTGATTTTGATTCCTGAAGTACCTTTTGAGAATTTTCAAGGTCATCCCAGAACCCATCAGCAGCAATTTCATTTTGCAAATCAGCGTGACGTTTTTTAGCTTTTTCAATGCCAAGTACTTCGTATAATTCTTTCATGTCATTTTGATAATCTGACATAGTAACACGTAATTCATCAAGTAAAACCATACAATAAACCTCTCTTTATATAAAAAATACAATTCAGCAAATATCAAAAAAGTATATAAATTTATTTGATATAGCAGTAGTCTATCTTTTATTATACTATATAAATTATATAAGTGCAAATGTTTTTATGTGTTTTCAGAAAAAATTTATAATTTAATACAAAGGGATAATATTATAGTTTATTTTTTATTAAATATAAATATAAGAAATAATCTACTAATTTATATATCAGAATAAGTTTTATAAAATATTTTTATTTATTAGATGTTGAAAAAATATCTTATATGTGTTATACTATATAAGTATTTTGAGTATTTAAAATTTTGTAATTGGCAAAAATTAAAAAACAAACACTTTGGAAAGGAAAATGCAAATGGATTATACTGACGAGATTTGTATAGTATGTAATCAGAAGTTTAAAAAAGATGAAGACATAGTTGTTTGCCCTGACTGCGGAACACCATATCATAGAGCTTGCTGGAAAAAAGAAGGTCATTGTATAAATACAAGCCTTCATGAATCAGGGCAGAGCTGGCGGAAAGTAAATCTGCATACAGAAAAAACAGAAGAAGTAATTACTTGCCCATCATGTGGAACTAAAAATAACAAAGGAAATATTAGTTGTATAAGTTGTGGAAAGATTATATTTAAAGATGAAACACAGCAAGATAACAATTCTCAGAAGGAAACAGAACGGTTAAAACAAGAGTGGGAAAACCAATTCCAGCAATCAGCATTTAATGATAAATGTTGTGGTCTTGACCCAGAAGAAAAATATGAAGGTGAGCGTTTGGGAGACGTTGCAGAATTTGTAGAAAAAAATACAATATATTATATTCCTATATTTAAGAAATTCAGGGAAACGGGGTCTAAAATATCAATAAACTTAATAAGCGGATTTTTTCCTACATTATATTTTGCACATAGAAAAATGTGGGGAGTAACAATTTTTATAATTTTATTTATGTTTTTACTTGATATTCCTACAACGCTTTACAATTTTGCAACAGGAGATACTTTTTTTATTGATGCCTCATCAGTTGCTCAAGATTATGGCTCATATTATAGTGTCATTATTGAAAAAATTGCCGGACAAATAACAAAAATTCAAGCCAGTCTTGCTAATTATGATAATATATTATTTAATATAAGTTCTGTTTGTTCGTGTATAGGAATTTTTGTAAGAATTTTATTATGTGTTTTTTCAAATTTTATATATTATCGATTTGTTTTAAAAAATGTAAGAAAAATAAAGAATCAGAAATTGCCATTACCAATGACTCAAAATAAACTTAGAGCATCTGGAGGAACGAGTATAGGTTTTGCTGCTTTAGCTATTATTATAGAATATGTGTTAACCTTATTTGTTTCTATGCTTGCTGTCGTTATTATAGGAAGTATTTTGTTATAGATGGCACATATAAATAATTAAATTACTTGTATATTTGACGCTTATTCGATGTATTTTTACTTTATTAAGTTAATTTAATTTCATCGAATAGCGTTAAATTATAAAAGCTTGTACAGATAGAAATTTTATACGTTTTTAGGGGTGAATTTTGTATAAATATTCTGTCAGTATATGTTCAAATTTAAATTTTTAAGAAAAGGTGGTTTTCTATGAAAGGTTTGGCGTCATTGTCAAATAAGGCAGGAAAGGAAACGATAACAGAAAGTATATTGAGAATAGTAACTGGTGTATTTATGTTATCAGTAATGGTGTTTCTCACAATAGTGAGTTTGTTACATACTACAAATATAGAGTATGTAGATGGGGAACGAGAGAAGGCGGTCTTTTATGATGACAAAATTATTTTGAATTTGTTTTTATTGGTGATAGGTGTTGTTTTTTTCTTTGTTATCAGACCTTATTTGAAGAAATTTTCATTTAAGGGAGAAGTAACTTTTATCAGCCTTTGGACAATATTTTTTGGATTGATATGGGTATTTTCTTCTCAGACAGCTGTTGCAGATGATTCAGGTTGGGTCACAAATACTGCACTTCAATTTTCAAAAGGCGATTATTCAGCTTTTGAACAGGATTATTTTAAATATTATCCATTTCAGTTAGGTTATGTGTTTTTTAATGAAATTTTTATGCGAATTTTTTTAGTTTTTGGGGAAATAGAAAAATTCTTATTTTTAGAGGTAATAAATGTTTTTCTCTTAGCAGCTTCTTATATTGCTATTATGCTGATAAACAGAAAAATTTTCAAAAATGAAATGGTACAGCATTTTACAGTATTATTTTTGATGTTTAGCTTACAGCCAATTATTTTTACTGGATTTTTATATGGTATTATTCCAGGACTTGCATTTGCACTTTATGCAATTTATTTTGAAATTATGTATTTAGAAAAAAATAAAATTCAATATGGATTATTGTCTGCTGTTTTTATTGCACTTGCAGTTATGGTAAAAAATAATTATATGATTGTTTTAGTTGCAATGCTTTTAGTTGCATTAGCTAAACTGATTAGTCGTAAAAAGTTTATTTTGGATGCAGTTTATATAGTTGTGGCTTGTGTGCTTGCATTTTCTATTAGTCCAGCTGTTAAAGGTATGTATGAACATAGAAGTGGTGTAGATTTGGGGGATGGTATTCCTAAAATTTGTTGGTTTGCAATGGGTTTAAGTGAATCTTCTATGGCACCAGGCTGGTATAATTCAAGTTGTACTGTTGGCAATTTTCAATACGCTGGGCATGATGCAGATGTTGCAACTGAAACTGCAAAAGACATAATTAAAGAACGCTCGGAATATTTTTCAGAAAATCCTGATATTAGAAAAGACTTTTTCTTTAAAAAAGTTACATCACAGTGGAATGAAACATCTTACGAAAGCACTTGGATTAACAAAGTGCAAGGTTCTTATCAGGAGCGAGGAGAAATTGCAAATAAAGTACTTTATGTAAAAGAAGATAAAGTAAAACGATTTATGGATATCCATACACAGTTGATTTTTGTAGCAGTTCTTGCGGGTATAATATCATGTTTAGGAAAGCGAAATATATATAAAATGATTTTTCCACTTATAATTTTAGGAGGATTTTTATTCCACTTTATGTCAGAGGGCAAATCTCAGTATATACTTCCGTATTTCGTATTTATGTCAGCATTTGCACCGTATGGAATGTTTTGTATTTGCGAATTCTTACAGAAGGGATTTAACCCGATTGATAAAAAATTTGGAATTACTGATAAATTGCAGTGTGTAATTAACAAAGTAAAAGATTTAGACCAATAATATGTGATTGTAATATTAACTTGATATTTTTATTAAAGGGTGATAATATTGAAAAAAGGATTTTTATTGAGAGGACAAGCAGAAGGTGAAATAAAAACAGAAGCGATATTGCGAATTATAATTTGCATATGTATGATTTTGGTGATGGGGTTTCTTACTATGGTTAGCATTTTGCATACAACAAATGTAGCAGATGATGAGACTATTACTTATTATAATGATAATTTTATTTTGAATTTAATTGTTACAGGAATTTTTATTGCTATTTGTTTTATTATTTTACCTGTTTTAAAAAAGGTTCCGCTTTGGGCTGAAATTATTTTTATTAGTTTATGGACAATTATATTAGGATTACTTTGGGTGTATTCTTCTCAGGCATCTGTTGCATGGGATTCAGGAAGCGTTAATAATGCTGCTCTTAAAGCAGCTGAAAATGATTTTTCTTTTTTAGAGGAACGTTATTTTAAGGATTATTCTTTTCAATTAGGTTATGTTTTTTTCTATGAAATAATAATACGAATTGCTTCTTTATTTGGAGAAGTAACAAATTTTTTATTTTTAGAAGTGGGAAATGTTTTATTTCTCACAGCCTCTTATATTGCAATTATTTTAATGAACCAACGAATTTTTAATAATTCGCAGATTCAGCATCTTACTGTTTTAATTTTGGCGTTTGGAATACAACCAATTATTTTCAGTTCATTTTTATATGGAATTATTCCAGGACTTGCATTTGCATTATATGCTGTTTACTTTGAGATTATTTATTTGCAGGACAGCAAATTACAATATGGATTGCTATCTGCTGTTTTTATTACAATTGCAATAATGATAAAATCAAATTATAATATTGTTATGATTGCGATGATGTTGTTTGTTTTGGCAAAGCTTTTTCGACGCAAACAATTTATTTGGGATGTGCTTTATATTATAGTTACTGTTGTATTTGCATTTTCAGTAAGCCCTGTTGTTAAAAATATGTATGAACATAGAAGTGGCATTGATTTAGGTGATTCTATTCCATATGTATGTTGGATTTCTATGGGGATGAATGAGTCATGGAATGCACCTGGCTGGTATAATTATGGCTTCACTGTAGCAGCTTTTGAGAATGCAGGCTATGATGCAGAAATAGCAAGTGAAAATGCTATGCGTACAATTAAGGAACGATTAAAATATTTTTCAGAAGACGCTCAGTATAAGCAAGACTTTTTCTATAAAAAAGCTGTATCGCAATGGAATGAGACATCTTATGAGAGTATTTGTTTGAATAAATCGATGGGTTCTTATTCAGAGAGAAAGAAAATAGCATCCTGGGTTTTAAACAATGGTGAGCAGAAAGTAAAACAGTTTATGGACTATTATGCTCAGTTTATTTATGTAGCAGTTTTTATAGGTGCATTTATATGCTTTCGAAGAAAAAATTTAGAACAGTCAATATTTCTTTTGATTATTTTAGGTGGATTTTTGTATCATCTTATGTCAGAGGCAAAATCACAATATAGTATGCCATATTTTATATGTATGATGGGTTTTGCACCATGTGGAATTTTATGTGTTTGTGAATTTTTAAAAAAGAAGCTTGAGCCAGTTCAGCAGAAATTTAAAATTATTTATAAATATAAAAATATTGTTACTATGCTTGTGAAAAAATCAAATACTTAGATAAATAAATTTAATTTTATTTTATAACAAGGAGAAAATGAATAATATGGATACACTATATCTTGTAATACCATGTTACAACGAAGAAGAAGTATTGCCAGAAACATCAAAGCAACTTCTTAATAAGATAATGAATTTAATAGAGAATAAAAAAATTTCTGATAAAAGTCGAATTGTATTTGTAAATGACGGTTCTAAAGACAGAACATGGGAATTAATTTCCGCACTGCATGAAAAAAATTCGATTTTTCAGGGGATTAAACTTTCTCGTAATAAAGGACATCAGAATGCTCTGCTTGCAGGTCTTATGACAGTAAAAGACTATTGTGATATGACAATTTCACTTGATGCTGACTTGCAGGATGATATAGATGCAATTGATGAAATGGTAGAAAAGTATTATGAGGGTTGTGATGTTGTATATGGTGTACGCAATGCAAGAGATGCTGATACATTTTTCAAGAAATTTACTGCTGAAGGCTATTATAAAGTAATGAAGCATATGGGAGCAGACATTGTATTTAATCATGCTGATTATCGTTTGATGAGCAGAAAAGCACTTGATGGGCTTAAATCCTTTAAAGAAGTAAATATGTTTTTACGTGGAGTAGTTCCTATGATTGGCTATAAAAGCGATAAAGTATATTATGCAAGAAAAGAACGAATGGCAGGAGAGTCAAAATATCCATTGAAAAAAATGCTTGCTTTTGCATGGGAGGGTATTACATCTCTCTCAATAAGACCAATAAGATTTATTACTGCAATAGGTGCATTTCTTTTCATTGTAAGTATAGCAATGCTTGTATATTCCTTGGTACGCCATCTTCTTGGATACACAATAGTAGGCTGGACTTCTCTGATTGTTTCTATCTGGGCTATAGGTGGATTGCAGCTTTTAGCAATAGGTATTGTAGGTGAGTATATAGGAAAAGTATATATGGAAGCAAAAGAACGTCCAAAATATATCATAGAAAAATATCTGTCTGATGAAGAAGATTCAAAATTATTATCAGAGAAAAAAATTACTGAAAATCATGAAAAAAAAGCTTGACTTTTTTAAAAATATATATTATAATAGATATGTTATCCTTGTTCGCTAATTTTAGCGGATGAAATCCAAAAGGAGGTGTTTTCACATGGCAAAAATTCGTGAAAAGTATGAGCTGATGGCAGTTTACAGCCTGAAGAACGGCGAAGAAGCTGCTAAGGAACTTGTTGAAAAGTTCAAGGCAATGATTGAAAAATCTGCAACACTCGAAGAAGTAAACGAGTGGGGTAAGCGTAAGCTGGCTTATGCAATCGAAGACGAAACAGAAGCTTTCTATGTTCTGTACACATTTGAATCCGAACCAGCATTCCCAGCTGAAGTGGAACGTGTTCTGAATATCACAGACGGCGTACTCCGTTTCCTCGTAACTGTTGCACAGACAGCAAAGTAATCCGTGTATAAATAAGGAAAGGAATCAATATGCTTAATAAGGTTATTTTGATGGGTCGTTTGTGTGCTGACCCTGAGTACAGACAAACTCCAAGTGGTGTTGCTATGTGCAGAATACGTGTAGCTGTAGACCGTGGATATGTGTCAAAATCAACAGGTGAACGTCAGGCAGATTTTATCAATGTAACCTGCTGGCGACAGACAGCGGAATTTGTAAGCAGATATTTCCACAAGGGAAGTATGATTATTGTAGAAGGAAGCCTTCAGAATAATGATTATACTGACCAGAACGGCGTAAAACATTATTCTATGGTTGTATCAGCTGATAACATCAGTTTTGGTGAGTCAAAAAGTGCGGCTCAGAGTAATGGAAATTATATGCCTCAGAATGGTGGTTATGCACCACAGGGAAATTATCAGGCTTCTTATCAGCAACCGTCATATTCACAGCCAGCACAGGCAGAACCATTACCACCTTCAAAAGCAGCACCGCCTCCGGCATCAATACAGCTTGGAGATTTGGGCGATTTTGAAGAAATTCTTAGTGATGGAGAAGTTCCATTCTAAGAGAATAATTTGTGTAGTGAATTAAAGATTCCAGATAAAAATTGCAATTGCAGATTGGAGGGTCAATGACCATGGAAAGAGCACCAAGAAACAATAAGAGACCTCGCAAAAAGGTTTGTATGTTTTGTGTAGATAGAGTTGATGTTATCGACTATAAAGATATTGCAAAGCTGAGAAAGTGCATGACAGAAAGAGCAAAGATTCTGCCAAGAAGAGTAACAGGTACTTGTGCATATCACCAGCGTGCACTTACATCAGCAATTAAGAGAGCAAGACACGTTGCATTGTTACCATATGTAAGTGACTAATCTTTTTATAATGATAAATAGAGGACAGGCTTTTAACAGGCTTGTCCTTTTTATTATAATTTTAGTTTGATAAAAAATTATGTGAGTTGGTTGCAATTTCTGAAAAAGTATAGTATAATAAAAAAGAAATAATCATACAGATACATAAGGAGGAGATTTTTTATGTGCGGATTTACAGGCTTTACAAATTATATTGATAATTCCAATGTTGTTTTAAAAGAAATGCTTGATAAAATAAAACATAGAGGACCAGATGCTGAAGGCTCATATATTGATGATGATATAGCTCTGGGACATCGAAGATTAAGTATTATAGATGTATCTGAATCGGGTAATCAGCCATTGTATAGCGAGGATGGTTCACTTGTATTAGTTTTTAATGGTGAGATTTATAACTACCAGACAATAAGAAAAGATTTAATTAAAGCAGGATATAAATTTGCAACACAGACAGATTCAGAAGTTTTAATTTATGGATATAAAGAATATGGTGCAGATTTATTAAATAAATTACGTGGAATGTTCTCATTTATAATATGGGATAAGAAAAATAAAACTATATTCGGAGCAAGAGATTTTTTTGGCATTAAGCCTATGTATTACGCTAAAATGGGCAAAACTTTTATGTTTGGTTCAGAAATAAAAAGTTTCTTGGCACATCCGCACTTTAAAAAAGAACTTAATGAAACAGCACTTGAAAATTATCTTACATTTCAATATTCACCATGTGAGGAGACATTTTTTAAGAATGTATATAAGCTTCCACCAGCACATTATTTTATATATAAGAACGGAAAACTTGATATAAAACGTTATTGGGAAATAAAATTTGAAGCTGATGAAAAGCCAACTTTAGATGAATGGGTAAATAAAATATCTGATACATTCCATGACTCTGTAAAGGCTCATAAAATAGCTGATGTAGAAGTAGGCTCTTTCCTCTCAAGTGGTGTTGATTCAAGTTATGTAGCAGCAATAGCTGATGTAGATAAGACATTTACTGTAGGATTTGGAAAAGAAGAACGTTATAATGAAATAGGCTGGGCAAAGCCATTTTCTGAAGCAATAGGAAAGAAGAACTATAGTAAAGTAATTGAACCAGAAGAATATTGGGAGAGTCTTCCTATGATTCAATATCATATGGATGAACCTCTTGCTGACCCTGCTGCAATTGCTTTATATTTTGTATGTAATCTTGCCTCAAAATCACTTAAAGTAGTTCTGTCAGGAGAAGGAGCAGACGAAATCTTTGGTGGATACAATGTCTATAGTGACCCTGATTCAACAGCTTATGATAAGCTTCCAAGAGGCTTAAAAAGAGGAATAAGACATATTGCTGAAGCATTTCCGGCACATCGTGGCGTAAATTTCTTTGTGCGTAAGGGAAAAGATGTAGAAGAACGTTTTATAGGAAATGCATATATGTTCAGTCCTAAAGACCGTAAAGCACTTTTGAAGATAAAAACAGATGCGCCTGACCCGATGGCAATTACAAAGCCTTATTATGATAAGGTGAAGGATAAAGACGATGTAACTAAAATGCAGTACCTTGACTTGCATATGTGGATGGCTGGAGATATTTTGCTTAAAGCCGATAAAATGAGTATGGCAAATTCTCTTGAATTAAGAGTGCCATTTTTGGATAAAGAAGTTATGTCGCTTGCATCTAAAATACCAACACGTTATCGTGTAACTCATAAATCTTCTTCCGAAGGTGGAACACCATATATAACAAAGTATGCAATGCGTCTTGCTGCTAAGAAAGACACACCGCCACAGACATCTAAAACAGCAGCAAAGAAAAAGCTTGGTTTTCCTGTACCAATTCGAGTATGGCTTAAAGAAGATAAATATTATAATACAGTTAAAACAGCTTTTGAGAGTCCTGCTGCAAAACACTTTTTCCATACAGAAAAATTAGTACAGTTACTTGATGACCATCGTGCCGGAAAGGCTGATAATAGTCGAAAGATTTGGACATTATATATTTTTCTTGTATGGTATCATGTTTATTTTGCAGAAGAAGAAAAGAAATTTTGACAAAAAAATGAGGTTTCTGTATGGCAAGTAAAATCACTTATGCCTATATTAAGAAAAATCCTGACATCAGAGAGTATATACAACGTGCTGATGAAGAACTTGCAGCTTTAGGATATACAGAGCATTCTTTTGCCCATGTGGAGAAAACTGCAAGTACAGCTGCAATGATTCTTACTGAATTAGGTTATCCTGAACGTCAGATAGAACTTGCAAAGATAGCAGGTTTTCTTCATGATATCGGGAATGTTATCAATCGTGCTGACCATGCACAAAGTGGAGCAGTTATGGCATTTCGTCTTTTAGACCGTCTTGAAATGCCTGTAGGAGAGATATGTTCAATTATCTCTGCTATTGGCAATCATGACGAGGCAACAGCTCAGCCAATCAATGCTATATCAGCATCATTGATTATTGCTGATAAAACAGATGTCAGAAGAAGTCGTGTACGTAACACAGATTTTCTTACTTTTGATATACATGACCGTGTAAATTATGCTGTAGAAGAATCGAGCCTGCAATTTTCCAGAGACAAAAAAGCATTTGTTCTGACATTAAAGATTGATACAACAATATCATCAGTACTTGAATACTTTGAAATTTTCATGGAGCGAATGCTTTTATGTAAACGAGCAGCTCAATTCTTTCATATGCAGTTTAAAATTTATATCAATGGCAATATTGTGCTATAGGAGAGATTTTTTATAAATCTCTCTGAAGCATTATGCTTTTATAATTTCCCATAGGGAAATATAATTTTATTGGAGGCTTTCATTATGATTTCATCTTATCCGCATTTAATTGACTTGAATGACTATCCTGTTTCCTGGTGGAACGATGTTGTTGAACTTGGCGAAAAAATTAAAAATAATCCAGAAATTTATTCTGGAGCTTGTCATAATAAGATTATGGCAACACTTTTCTATGAACCATCAACACGTACACAAATGTCTTTCCAGACAGCAATGCTTCGTTTAGGCGGAAGACTTATAGGTTTTGATAATCCTGCAAATTCATCTGTATCAAAGGGAGAAACACTGAAAGATACTACAAAAATTGTAAGTAATTATGCAGATATTCTTGTTATGCGTCATCCTGTAGCAGGTGCAGCAAAAGCAGCAGCACTTTCAGCAGATTGTCCTGTTATCAATGCAGGAGACAGCGGACATTTGCATCCAACACAGACATTGACAGATTTATTAACTCTGAAATGTGAAAAAGGTCGTTTGGATAATCTTACAATTGGTCTTTGTGGTGACCTTATCAATGGTAGAACAGTGCATTCTCTGTTAAAAGCAATGAGCTGTTATTCTGGAAATAAGTTTATTTTGATTTCTACACCAGAATTAAAATTGCCGTCTTATGTAAAGGATATTCTCACAGCAAGTGGCTGTCCATTTAAAGAAGTAAGTACTTTAGAAGAAGTATTGCCGGAACTGGACGTGCTTTATATGACAAGAATTCAGCAGGAGAGATTTGCAAGCAGAGAAGAATATCTTGCACAGAAAGATACATATATTCTGACAACTAAGAAATTAAAGCTTGCAAAGCCTGATTTGATTATACTTCATCCGCTGCCAAGAGTTGATGAAATTGAAATAGCAGTAGACGAAGACCCAAGAGCAATGTATTTTAATCAGGCAAAATACGGTATGTATGTACGTATGGCACTTATTATAACTATGCTTGATTTAGATTCAAAGACAACCCTTTTGCGTGGAAAAGTTGTAAAAGGTGCATCATGTAAGAATCCTAATTGCATTACATGCTCAGAGAGTTATCTTCCTAAGAGTTTTATTACTATTGGAGAAACAATGCTTGAATGCGAATATTGTAATGAAAGATTGCTTTTAAGATAAAAATTATAATATTTATTATTTATGCTGTTTAAAGCCCGTATATGAGTAATATACGGGCTTTGGTTTTTATATCAACAAATTTCTTGTTCAAGATTTTTAAAATATGATGTATTAAAAAAATCTGTAATTGAAATTTCAAGACCATCACAGAGTTTTTTTATTGTTGATATACCAATGTTTTTTGATTTATTATTTACTATGTCATTTACTGTTGATTGAGTTACTGCTGAAATTGTAGATAATTTATTAACAGTAATTCCTCGTTCTTTACAAAGTTCCAAAATTCTAAAAGCAACAGCTTGAGAAATGTTCATAAAACACCATCCTTTAATTTTATTGATTTTATATAAATAATAATAGCATTTTTTGTACAAATTATTTGACGGTAAACCGTTGACTTTTACTTTGCAACGGTCTATAATTTTATTAACGGTTTACCGTTAATAAAATCGAAGGAAGATATTTTATGATGACTTTTATTTTTTTGATTTCAATTTTAGTAATAAGTATCTCGTTTGCTTTAACATTTTTAAGTATTATTATTTTAATGTTATAAAAAATATTGATAATAAGATTAAACTTAGGTCTTGAAAATTTCCGCATAATAGGCTATAATAAAAAAAGAAAATTATTGATATTTAAGAAGACAGGAGTTAAAACAAAATGAGTTCTAAGAAAAGAAAAAAAAGGCAAGTTGTAAATAATAATAACCGCAGACCTAAACCAAAAGTACCTTTTAAAATTAGTACAGTATTTTTAATTTTTTTGATTTGTATAATTGTTGGGTTAATTTATTATATGATAACGGCTAATATATCAGGAAACTTTATATAATTATATTCAAAACCTTTTTTTTTATCGTTTCTTGCCTTTTCTATTGACAAGTTCATTTAAATACGCTATACTATATCTTGCATCCATGCACAATATACATGGAATTTTTGAACGAGTGTATACTATATTTTGTGGCTTAGAAAGGGAAGAAGATTATGATTATCCATATTATAAAACGTGACGGAAGAAGAGTTCCGTTTAATATTGAAAAGATTGCAAATGCTGTTTTTCGTGCTGCACAGGCAGTAAATGGTGCTAATATGGAAACAGCGATGGATATTGCAGTTAAAACATGCCAGCTTTATGAGAAACTTTATGGTAAAAAAGAACCGACTGTAGAAGAGATACAGGATTTAGTGGAAAAGGTGCTTATAGAATGTGGTCATGCACAGACAGCAAAGGCATATATTTTGTATCGCTACGAACGTACAAGAGACCGTGAAATGAAATCTAATCTTATGAAAATCATGGGTGAACTTACATTTGACTCTGCAAAAGATAGTGATATTAAACGAGAAAATGCTAATATTGATGGCGATACAGCTATGGGAACTATGCTTAAATACGGTTCTTCTGCAGCTAAAGAGTTTTATGAAATGAAAGTGTTAAACCCTACTCATGCAAAAGCACATCATGATGGAGATATTCATATACATGACCTGGATTTCTTAACATTGACAACAACATGCTGCCAGATTGATTTAATTAAATTATTTGAAAATGGTTTCTGTACTGGTCATGGATTTCTTAGAGAGCCAAATGATATAGCAAGTTATTCAGCACTTGCTTGTATAGCAATTCAATCAAATCAGAATGACCAGCATGGTGGTCAGAGTGTTCCTAACTTTGATTATGCAATGTCTGGTGGCGTAAAAAAGACATATGCTAAACGCTATAAGCAGAATGTAGCAAGAGCATTGTCACTTATGCTTGATATGGATGATACAGTAGATTTTGTTGAGAAGTATTCTGAAACTATAAAATCAAATACAGGTCTTATTCCTTGCCTTGCAAATGATAATGGATATCAAGAAAAAGAAAAAGACTTTCTTTTAGAAAAAACAACACCAGAAATTGTAGAAAAAATACAAAAATTTGCAGCTGAAAATTCATATAAAGAGACTGAAAGAGCTACATATCAGGCTATGGAAGCCCTTATTCATAACTTGAATACAATGAACAGTAGAGCAGGAGCACAAACACCATTCAGCTCCATTAACTATGGCACAGATACATCCCCTGAAGGTCGTATGGTAATCAGAAATATACTTCTTGCAGAGGAAGCAGGACTTGGAAACGGCGAAACACCAATTTTCCCGATACACATATTCAAAATAAAAGATGGAATCAACTATAACGAAACTGATATAAACTATGACATGTTCAAACTTGCTTGTCGAGTTTCTGCAAAGAGACTTTTCCCTAATTTTGCATTTTTAGATGCACCATTTAATTTGCAGTATTATAAGCCTGGCGATTATAGAACAGAAGTTGCATATATGGGATGCCGTACACGTGTAATAGGAAACATATATGACCCATCAAGAGAAATTGTAACAGGAAGAGGTAATTTAAGTTTTACATCTATAAATCTTCCACGCCTTGCAATTAAAGCAGATAAAAATGTAGGATTGTTCTTTGATATGCTGGAAGAAATGATGGATTTGACAATAGACCAGCTTATGCATCGTTTCCAAATACAGTGCCAAAAGAAAGTTCGTAATTATCCATTTCTTATGGGTCAGGGTGTATGGCTTGATTCTGAAGCACTTGGTCCTGATGATACAGTCGGAGAAGTACTCAAGCATGGAACATTATCAGTTGGATTTATAGGACTTGCAGAAGCTTTAAAAGCATTGATTGGCGTTCATCATGGAGAAAGCGAAGAAGCAAGAGAACTTGGTATGGAAATTATAACAGCTATGCGTGAACGTATGGATTTAGAAGCACAACGCACAGGATTGAATTTCTCCCTGTTAGCAACGCCTGCTGAAGGACTTTCAGGAAGATTTGTAAGAATGGACAGAGAAAAATACGGAGTAATAGAGGGCGTAACAGACAGAGAATATTATACTAACTCATTCCATGTACCTGTATACTATCCTATAGGAGCAGTAGAGAAGATAAAAATTGAAGCACCTTATCATGCACTTACAAATGGCGGGCATATAAGCTATATTGAAATGGATGGTGACCCATTACAGAACTTATCAGCATTTGAAAAAGTTGTTCGTTACATGAAAGAGAGTGGAATAGGATATGGTTCTATAAATCATCCTGTTGACAGAGACCCATGTTGTGGATTTACAGGAATTATAGGAGATAGCTGTCCTATGTGCGGAAGAACTGAGAAGGATTCTGATTTTGAGAGAATCCGCAGAATTACAGGTTATTTAGTAGGAACTTTGGACAGATTTAATAATGCCAAGCGTTCAGAAGAACATGATAGAGTAAAACACAATTTATAATTTTTGAAAAGTTTTTTGATACAACAATTTTTTCAGAAAATGTTGTCAAAGCTTGAACCACTTCATCTAAAGAGATGAGGTGGTTCACTTAATTATTATTAAATAATTAGCAATAAATATAAAGGAATGATTTTGTAATGAATTTACGTATAGCAGGAACTGTAAATGATTCTATTGTTGATGGTGAGGGAATCAGATTTACTATATTTACACAAGGTTGTCCTCATCATTGTCCAGGATGTCATAATCCTCAAACGCATGATTTTTCTGGTGGAACAATAGTAGATACAGATGAATTGCTGAAAAAGATAAAGGAAAATATTTTGCTTGACGGGGTAACATTCAGTGGAGGCGAGCCGTTCTGTCAGGCGGAAGTGCTTGCAGTTCTTGGGAAACAAATTCATTCTTTAGGCTTAAATATTGTTACATATACAGGATATACATTTGAACAACTTTATAATGGCAAAGAATCACATCCAGAGTGGAAGGCACTATTAGAAGAAACAGATATTTTAATAGATGGGCGCTTTGAAGAATCATTGAAAAGTTATGAATGCCTTTTTAGGGGAAGCACTAATCAGCGTTATTTAGATGCTAAAAAAAGCTTAAATAAAGGATATGCAGTAGAAGCATGTTTTATTGAGGTTAAAGCTTGAACATTTTTATTTATAGGATACTATATACATTTTATTAAGAACTGTTGTAAATTTGAAATACAGCAGTTTTTTTTATTTTAAGAATCATACATGATTAAAAAGTTTATTTTTTGACAATATAATTCTTGACATATTAAATAAAACAAATTATAATTAAACTTAATATTATTAAAGACAATAAAGGAATATGATAATTATGAAAAGTACTGTTTTATTTGTAATTCTAGACCAATATGCAGATTGGGAAGCTGCTTATATATCATCATCCATAACAATGTTAGGGCAAGGGGATTATTCTATAAAGACAGTGGCATTAACAAAAGATTATGTTCAGTCTATAGGTGGATTTAGAATAATGCCTGACTATGATATTAAATCTGTTCCAGATGAATATGAAGCTTTAATTTTAATTGGTGGAATGACATGGAGAAATGAAAATGCACAGCAGTTAAAAGAGCTTGCAATTGACTGTTATAAGAAAGGAAAAGTATTAGGTGGTATTTGTGATGCATCAGCTTTTTTAGGGACAATAGGCATTTTGAACGATGTAAACCATACAAGTAATGATTTGAATGATTTAAAACAGTGGGCAGGTTCAGCATATACAGGTGAAAAAAGATATATTGCTAAACAGGCTGTTAGTGATAAAAATATTATTACAGCAAATGGAACAGCACCATTAGAATTTGCAAAAGAAATATTAGTTGCTTTAAAAGTAGCAGATAATGAAAAAATAATGGATTGGTATAATTTCCATAAGTTAGGCTATTATACTGCTCCTATGCCCAAGATGTAATATAAATTCAATTATATTTTATGAGCTTTTTGCAGTAAATTTGTTTTAAATATCTCTTGTTTGTATAATATATATTGTATTGACACAAAAAAAATTTCTATTTTTGATAATTTACCCCTTGACATATTAAACAAAAAAGGTTATAATTAAACTTGTACTGTCAGAGAGACCGGTTAAAATCTTGCGGATACCGGCAGTGCAGCCTAACCCAACTGCCCTCTGCCGACTGTTTCTATTTCCGAATTTTGAAATTGTAAACAGATAGATTTTATTATATTTTGTAGGAGGAATCTACTATGCCAACAACAATGCCAAAAGCTGGCGAAGTGAGCCGCAAGTGGTATATTATTGATGCAGCAGGCAAGCCACTCGGCCGTGTTGCTGCAAAAGCTGCACACATTCTGCGTGGTAAGCACAAGCCAACATTTGCTCCACATGTAGATTGTGGTGATTTTGTAATCGTTATTAACTGTGATAAAGCTATCCTTACTGGTAAGAAACTCGAACAGAAGTATTATTACTGGCACACAGGCTGGATTGGCGGTCTGAAGAAGACACAGTATAAAGATATGATGGAACAGAAGTCTGATGAAGCAATGAAAATTGCTATCAAGGGTATGCTCCCACACAATACACAGGGCGCAAACCAGCTGACTCGTCTGCGCACATACAAGGGTGCAGAACACAAGCAGGCTGCACAGAAGCCAGAAGTTTGCGAATTCTAATGAAAGGGGAGTATACAAATGTACGAATCTAAAGTAAAATATTATTATGGTACAGGCAGAAGAAAGCATTCTGTAGCAAGAGTAAGATTGTATCCAGGTACTGGTAAGATTACTATTAACAAGAGAGATATTGATGATTATTTTGGTCTTGATACTCTTAAATTGATTGTTCGTCAGCCATTAGCACTGACAGAAAATCTTGATTCTATGGATATTGTATGCACAGTTACTGGCGGTGGCGTTACTGGTCAGGCTGGTGCAATTCGTCATGGCGTTTCAAGAGCATTACTCGAATTCAATCCTGAACTCCGTCCAGCACTGAAGAAGGCAGGTTTCTTGACTCGTGACCCAAGAATGAAGGAAAGAAAGAAGTATGGTCTCAAGGCTGCTCGTCGTGCACCACAGTTCTCAAAGAGATAAGTTTTCAGTTATATTTTTACTTGTTTTCAGATATTTTTTCGTGCGAGAGTACGTAGAATGAAATAAACAAAGATATAATAATTTATTATATAAAAACTCCTCAAAAGCTAAAACTTTCGAGGAGTTTTTATTGTATTTAAATTAAAAAGCTATATTTTTTATAAAAAATTATATAAACTGTATAATTAACAGTAAGCGAGGAGAGTATTTTGGTTAGATTTATAAAAAATGAAACAGTGTTGTTCATTTCAATGATACTTACAATTGTTTCAATGTTTATTATAAAGCCTGATAAATTGTATTCAGATTATATTGATTTAAAGACTATATTCACACTTTTTTCTCTTATGACAGTTATGGAAGGATTTAAAAAAACAGGAGTTTTCAGCAAAATTTCGAGAGCATTGATTAACAAGGCAAAAAATATGACATCGATTATGCTGATACTTGTTTATCTTTGTTTTTTCTTTAGTATGTTTATAACAAATGATGTGGCACTTATTACTTTTGTACCACTTTCTATAACTATTTTAAATATGACAGATAAATCAATTAAAAATAAATTACTTGTTTCTATGGTAACTATTCAAACTATATCAGCAAATCTCGGAAGTATGCTATTGCCGACTGGAAATCCTCAAAATCTTTATTTATATGGAATATCAGGAATGAAATTAAATGATTTTATTTTGTTGCTACTTCCATTTTCGTTAATTGCGTTTGTAATTATAACAATCTGGAGTATTTTGAAATGCAGAAAAATTTCTTTGTCATCTGATATATATATTCCTGAAAATAAAGAGAAATTAGATATAAAATCTGTATTGATGTATTTTATATTATTTTTAATATGTATTTTATCTGTTTCAGGCATTTCAAATTATATTATAGTAACGGCTATAGTACTTGTAGTAATTCTTATTTTTGATAGAAAAATTTTAAAAACTGTAGACTATTCATTGCTTCTTACATTTGTATGCTTTTTTATTTTTATCGGAAATATGGGCAGAATTGATACCATCAACAATCTTTTGAGAAGTGTTACAGATGGTAATGAGTTTATTACATCAATAATTGCAAGTCAGGCAGTCAGCAATGTGCCATGTGCAATTTTACTTTCCGGATTTACAGATAATTATAAAGATTTAATCATAGGAACTGATATTGGAGGTCTTGGAACACTTATTGCATCAATGGCAAGTCTTATTTCATTTAAATATATATGTAAAGAAAGCCCAGAACTGAAGAAAAGATATTTTATTTATTTTACTATATCAAATTTTATTTTACTTGGATTTTATATTGTGATGTATTTTGTTGTTAATTAACAATAGTCGAATCTTTTTAAAAACTATTGAAAAAAGAAAAGAAATAGTTTATAATAAAAAATAGGCTATTAGAAGAGAGGGAAGTTTGGTGGAACAATTTAAAAAATTAAATACAATATCCATTTGTTATAATACGATATTGCATTGCATAGTTGATTTTTGCTGTATTTATTATATGGTGCAGATTGTATTTCCGTTCTGCGTAGAAAATAGAATAGAACAATGGCTTTTTTATGGCATACTATATAATTTTATTGCCTTTGCTGGGCAACTGCCGGTTGGTATATTTGGGGATTACTTGCAGAAGGATAATGTACTGATAACAGTCAGTTTATTTTTATTGTTTGTTACTTACATCAGTGCGTTATGGGTTAAACTTCCAGTATTCATACCTGTTTTGCTGATTGGAATCGGAAATGCTTGTTTTCATATTGGTGGGGGAAGAACAGCATTGCAACATCGGGAAAACACTTGTGGAACTGTTGGGATTTTTGTTGCAACAGGTGCATTTGGTGTATTTGGTGGCAGATGGCTTGCCGGACGAGAAAAGACATGGATACCAGAAATCGTTGTAATGCTTTTGATTGCTTTTATTTTGCATATTATTCTTTGTCAAAGTTATAAGTCAGTCAGAAAAGAAATGACAGTATTTTCTATTTCTTTATCTGGAAACAGCTGGGCATTATTATTAGCAGTCTGCTGTATTTTTGTAGTTGTGTTGCGTTCATTTGCAGGTACTGTTTTTACATTTCCTTGGTCATCTGGTTTAATGGCATTATTGCTTACAGTTGCAATTGTACTTGGAAAAGCAGTGGGTGGTATTTTAGCAGACCGTTTTGGCATTTCTAAAACTGTTTTTTTCTCCTTAACTTTAAGTGCATTACTTTTTTTAGGAGCAAATTCAATTCCATTGATGGGACTTATGGCAGTATTTTTATTTAATATGACAATGCCAATTACACTTTCTTTGTTGGCAATGCAATTTCCGTATGCAAAGGGAATGATGTTTGGTTTATTGACGTTTGCTATTTTTATCGGATTGATTCCATCATATTTCTGTAGTATAAATCAATTTTCTAAACCATGGATTTATGTATTATTGTCAGTAGCATCATTATTATTATTGTATATACCGCTTTTATTGGAAAAACGGAGAAAGTTTGTATGACAGACGGATGGCTTGCATTAGCTCTGATAAAAGGAATGGCATGGTCATTGTTTATTACAGAAATACTGGAGCTTGCAGTATCATTATGTTTTTCTAATCGTAACAGACAAGATTTTCTGTTAGTGTTTTTGGTGAATGTAATTACAAATCCTGTGGTAGTTTATCTAGATTATTTATTTAGGTTTCGTATGCCATCTGTTGTGCTTTGGATTGCGATTCTGGAATTTGCAGTCTGGTTATCGGAGGCTATGATTTATAAAAGATGTCTGACCGGACGGAAGAACCCTTTTTTATTTTCTCTTGTATTAAATGCTACTTCTTATTTTGGTGGTATGATTTGCAATTGGATATTATAAATTATAAATGAAATGGAGCGATGTTATATGAAAATTTTAAAACGTTTTGGATATGCGGTATCCGCAGCTGCATTGTGTCTTTGTAGTTTGCAGCTGCCGGCAGATGCGGACGCATTAGACCCTGGAGCATGGCGTATACGAGAATATTATCAGGTCAATAGCGATGGTGTATTTGGTTATACATATGATTATGTTATGCGTGGTGGGGAAAAGAAAATTGAATATTCTCTTAATAAAGGAGATATTGTATACGCAGGTACTGGATATTCTTCTATGGGTATTACATGGGCATCGTGTAGTAATTGGGATGAACATGAACCAGGTTGTATATTTTATGGTCTGGTAGATATGGCGTATCTTTCTCCTGTTGGTTCAGTTTATGATGAGCCTGAGCCAGAACCTGAAACTGACCCGCCGACTGACCCACCTACAGAACCTCCAACTGAACCTCCAACAGAACCACCTGCTACAATAGCAACAACTAAGAAGATTACTACTAAAAAAATCACTACAATGGCAACTATGGTTATTACTACTATTGAAGAAATGACTGAAGAAGAAACTACTGAGCCGACTACTACATATATTACAACAACAGAAAATGCAGAAATTATAATAAAAGATGATAATAATGATGACCATAAAAATGATTTTATTTCTGACAACTTTGCATTTATTCTTATTGGTTGTGTTGTTATATTAGCAGCTTCTTCTGGATTATTAGCAATAGGTCTGATATATCGTAGTAATAAAAAAAGTAAGTTTATTCCGATGCAAGAAGGGTCAACAAATGAGTATGAAGATGTTAAAACCTGTCCGCAATGTGGTACACAGCTTTCAAAGAATGCAACATTCTGTGGACAATGTGGAAGTAAATTAAATTTACAAACAAGACAAACATTTGAACAAGCAGACGTTAAAATCTGTCCGCAATGCAGTGCACAGCTTACAAAGAATGCGACTTTCTGCGGAAAATGCGGAAGTAAGTTGCATTGATTCTGTTTTTTAAATTATAAATAAAAATTCTGTAGGCTAAAACACCTACAGAATTTTTTATTTTACTTGAATTTTATATTGTAATATATTTTATTATTAATTAAAAATTTAATACACTAAAAAGCTTGACATTTTTGCTTAAATTGAGTATAATAAAATTAAAGAGAGTATATTATTAGATGGAGATTTTCTTTTATAAGTTTGGTTAATGAAAAATATTTGCTTTATGTTTAAAATGTCTACCTATTGTTTAGATGTGCTTTGATATTTTTTATTAAAAGGAGAAAGTTTTATGGCAATATTTTATGTATTTCAAGGAGAAACTTATATTGAAGAATATTCTGGAGGATATGTTTGGGCACCTCAAAGAAATTCATCAGGTCATAAAAATATAGGATATACAATGATGACAAATATTAAAAAAGATGATTTTATTTTACATAATAAAAAGGGAAATATTGTAGCAATTAGTATAGCACAAACCGATTGTTATAACGCTATTCAGCCTAAGGAATTATTACAAGCAAATACAACAGTAAATTGGCAATCTGAAGGTTATCGTGTTGATACAAAGTATTTTGAATTTGATACTCCACTTAATGTAAAAAATTATAGAGACTGGTTGAAAGACCATTATGTTAAAGAAAGTGCTTTTAATAGATTTGGTAAAGGCAAACAGCAGTATATGTGTAGATTAGCAAAAGAACATGCTGATTTCTTGATAAACAATGCAATTAGATTGCAAAAAGATACAGATTTATTATTATGTTTAAATAAAGCTTTAAGTAGTATAGTTTAAAATAATCAATTTATAAATATAAATGTAGTATATATGCAAATTATAATTGTATGTAAGTAAAAATTCTGTAGGCTAAAAAACACCTACAGAATTTTTTTATATTAAAATCAATGAACAACTTATTTTAATCGTAGTCTACGACATCAACCCATCTGAGCAAAAATTCTTTTTCAGATTCATTACCTTTTACAAGCTGAGAAGCAGCTACAATCGGCATCCATTCACGAACATATTGCTTTGCAATATCGTTTGATTTACAAAATTCATTCAGATAAAGCTCAGCTAAATCATCCTGTTTTTTCAATTTGAATAAAAGATAAGTTCTTGCAGCGTCAGCACTTGCATTTCCCTGTGTTGCATGAGACCAGTCAACAATATACATTTTATCTTCAGGAGTTACAATTATATTGCTTGGATTAAAATCACCATGGCATACCTTAGAATGTTCACGCATACTATTTAAGCGAGTATGCAAATCATATCTTATAGTAGCATTTAAACCAGATTCATTTATTTTTCTGTTCATTTTGTCTTTGAGTCTATTAAGAAGAGGTGCACGTTTGCTAAGAACTTCGTTTTGTAGTTTTACGAATTGCTCCATATATACAGAGATTTTTTCAGGACTTTTTTCCATAAGCTTATCAAGAGTTTCACCTTCAATAAATTCGGTAACTATAGCCCATTGACCTTCAATCATCTTAACTTCAAGTAAATGAGGGATTGCCAGTCCTGTTTCTTCAACACGTGCCTGATTTAAAGCTTCATTTAAAATATCAGATTTTTTATAAGAAGAACCAAAAATTTTAATTCTGACATCTCCATCACGATAGCTTTTTTTCTCAAGTTTTTCTGATAAAATTTCCATGTTCAAAACCTCCCTTATTCTCCATAGTAAGTGTGCAGATATATTTCTTTCATCTCTGACATAAGCGGATAACGTGGATTTGCACCTGTGCATTGGTCATCAAATGCCTGCTCTACCATATCATCAAGTGTATCTAAGAATTTCTGTTCATCAATACCATAATCACGGATTGTATTTTTAATTCCAACGCTTGCTTTTAATTCTTCAATTTTAGATATAAAGTTTTCGAATACCTCTTCATTATTTGAGCCATTTACACCGATAAATCTTGCACATTCACAATAACGCTCCAGAGCATTTGGATAAGGATACTGTGAGAATGTTCCCATCTTTTGTGGAGCTGGTGAAATATTATAACGCATTATTTTAGTTATTAAAAGAGCATTAGCAACGCCATGAGGCAGATGATGGAAAGCTCCGAGCTTATGAGCCATAGAGTGACATACTCCTAAGAATGCATTAGCGAAAGCCATACCTGCCATAGTAGAGGCATTAGCCATTTTTTCACGAGCAACTGGTTCATTTGCACCATTTTCATAGCAAGCAGGAAGATACTTGAAAATATTTTTTAATGCCTGTAAAGCAAGACCATCAGTATAATCGGTGGCCATTACAGAGGCATAAGCTTCAAGAGCATGAGTCATTGCATCAATACCAGAGGCAGCAGTAAGTCCTTTAGGCTGTGTCATCATCAAATCAGTATCGATAATAGCCATGTTTGGAAGTAACTGATAATCTGCAAGCGGATATTTTGTTCCTGTTCCTTCATCAGTAATAACAGCAAAAGGCGTTACTTCGGAGCCTGTACCTGATGAAGTAGGAACAGCAATGAAATATGATTTTTGACCCATTTCAGGGAATGTATAAACACGTTTACGAATATCAATAAAACGCATAGCCATATCCATGAAATCAACGTCAGGATGTTCATATAGAACCCACATAATTTTTGCTGCATCCATTGCTGAACCGCCACCAAGTGCAATAACAACATCAGGTTTAAATGATTTCATCTGTTCAGCACCAGCCTTTGCACAAGCAAGTGTTGGGTCTGGTTCTACATCAGAATATACCTGATAGTCAATATCCATTTTGTGCAAGTTGTCTGTAATACAACGAACAGTACCACTTTGGAATAAATATTGGTCAGTTACAACGAAAGCACGTTTCTTTTTAAGAACATCTTTTAATTCCTGCAAGGCTACAGGTAGGCAACCTTTTTTAAAGTATACTTTTTGTGGTGTACGGAACCAAAGCATATTTTCTCTCCTCTCAGCAACAGTTTTAAAATTAAGCAAATGCTTTACACCTACATTTTCAGAAACAGAGTTTCCGCCCCATGAACCACAACCGAGAGTTAAGGATGGCGTAAGATTAAAGTTATATAAGTCACCAATACCACCATGAGAGGAAGGCGTGTTAACAACTATACGGCAAGCTTTCATTTTGTGAGCAAATTGCTTTAAGCGTTCTCTTTGACAGATTTCATTTACATATAGGGAAGCAGTATGCCCATAACCACCATCACGAATAAGATGGTCAGCTTTATCAATAGCATCATCAAAATTTTCAGCACAGTACATGGCTAAAATAGGTGATAATTTTTCATGTGCAAATTCTTCTTCTAAATCAACTGAATTGACTTCTCCAATAAGAACTCTTGTTTTAGGGTCAACTGTTACGCCTGTCATTTCAGCAATTTTTGCAGCGGATTGGCCTACAATTTTACTGTTTAATGCACCATTGATTAAAATAGTTTTGCGAACTTTTTCTGTTTCCTCTGATGTGAGGATATAGCATCCACGATATATAAATTCTTTTTTGACTTCTTTATAAATAGATTTATCTACAATTACAGATTGTTCAGAAGCACAAATCATGCCATTGTCAAAAGTTTTTGAGTGTACAATAGAATTTACAGCTATTTTAATATCAGCAGAAGAGTCAATTACAGCTGGTGTGTTGCCTGCACCGACACCAAGAGCAGGTTTACCACTTGAATAAGCAGCACGAACCATGCCAGGGCCACCAGTAGCAAGAATCAAATCAGCTTCACGCATGAGAGTATTTGTCATTTCAAGAGAAGGAACATCAATCCAACTTATAATATTTTCAGGAGCTCCAGCCTTTACAGCAGCATCTAATATAATTTTTGCTGCGGCAATGGTAGAATTTTTTGCTCTTGGATGAGGAGAAATTATGATTGCATTTCTTGTTTTCAAGCAAATAAGTGCTTTAAATATGGCTGTTGAAGTAGGATTTGTTGTAGGTATAACAGCAGCTATTACGCCTATTGGTTCTGCAACACGCATAGTGCCATATATTTTATCTTCTTCAATTATACCACAGGTTTTAGTATTTTTATAAGCATTATAGATATATTCAGAAGCATAGTTATTTTTAATAACTTTATCTTCTACAACGCCCATGCCGGTTTCTTCAACTGCCATTTTAGCAAGAGAAATTCTCGCTTTGTTGGCAGCAATAGCAGCAGATTTAAAAATAAAATCGACTTGTTCCTGTGTATAGGTTGAAAAAATTTCCTGAGCTTTACGAACCTGTTCCAGTTTTTGCTCCAGTGCTGGAACACTGTCTACGAGAATGTTTCCATTCTTTTCTGTGATTTCCGCCATGTGCATTACTCCTATCTTATAATAATTGATTAAAAAAATATGAATTTATATTTATAGGGAAAACGGGTTAGTCTTCTCTAATTTCATTATAGCACATCGTTATATTTTTGTCAATCTTTTTTTATCAAAACAAAAGTGCTGTTTTTTGATGATTTAAAAAGAAAAAGTGCGAAAAATAATTATTAAAAAAGAAAATTCAATTAAAAATAAATTTTTAAGATAATTTATTATTTGCAGATTAAAGAAAGAAAAAATTTTTTTCTCTCTACATATATTGACAAAATTTGCATTAACAAGAAGCTATAATATAAAAGGGCGGTGATTTTTGGGTGAATACAATTTATATTGATGTTCTCCTTGCTGTTAATTTTTATGTTAATTACTTTCTTATTCTGGGAACATCAAAAATAACACATCTACCGCTTTCGGTCAGGCGAGGTATATTATCTGCGTTAGCTGGAAGTCTTTTTTCTTTGCTGATATTATTGCCTCCGCTTATGCCGATACTAACATTGGCAATACGTTGTATAAGTGCTGTGGTAATGGTATTTATCGCATTTCCATTTAAATCATTTAGGTGTTTTCTGAGTTCCGTATGTTGCTTTTTTTGCATAAGCATGTTATTTGCTGGATTTATGCTTGCAGTGCAGACAAATACGAAATCGGGTTTGATATTCTATAGTAACAATGGGCTTTATTTACAGATTTCCCTTTTGAGTCTTGTTTTATGCACATTGGTATCATATATTTTTATAAAAATATTTAGTTTTATAAAAATGAAGTTTCATCATAGTGATATGCGGTTTCGTATTTTTATTCGTGTAGGAGTACATACTGTCGTACAAGATGGTTTAGCTGATACAGGAAACAATTTAACAGATGGATTCAGTGGAAGACCAGTAATTATTTTTGGAAGCAATGCTTTGGTCGAATTGCTGGGAGAATCGCCAGAGCAGGAAGTAAAAAAAATGCGAGGGTATCATTTATTGCCATACAGTACAGTTTCAGGAGGTGGTTTATTGTCTGTGTTTAGAGCAGACGAAGTTATTATACAAAATGAGACTACAGGAGACAGGCGTAGGATAGATACGCTTATAGGAGTAGGTCCAGAACAGGATTTTGCAATTTTCAATCCGCATATCTTATCAAGCTGAATCAGTGGAGCTGAGCCAGCTCCACCGCATTACCCCCCCAGCCGTTACAATACTATTATTTATTTTACATTATGCATTCCCCCTCCGGGGGTGGTGAAACTTGTATTTTAACTATTTTTGTTCTATTACTTTTTTGAGTGGGTCAAATACAGTTCACCCAAAATTGCCCCTGGGGGCTATAATAGTATTGTAAATATTTAAATTTCGCTACATTGGGGGAATTGCCAGCGGAGGCTCTCCGCAGAAAGGAGTATTTTTTAAAATGCAGATATTTAAGCTGCTGGTAAGCTGGCAAAAACGGCTAAAAAAATTATTCCGTCCTGCAAGGCTGGACTACATAAATGGTGCTGACACATTGCCGCCGCCATTATCAGTAAAGGAAGAAGAAGAAGTTTTTTCTGCACTTGCTAATGGTGATTCAGCGGCAAGAGATTTGCTGATTGTCCACAATCTGCGATTAGTAGTATATATTGCAAAAAAATTTGAGTCTACCGGAGTAGGGCTTGAAGATTTGATTTCCATCGGAACAATTGGTCTGATTAAGGCGGTCAATACTTTTTGTCCTACCAAGAAAATTAAACTTGCAACATATGCTTCACGCTGTATTGAGAATGAAATTTTAATGTTTCTCAGGAAGGCGACACAATATCGTGGTGAAATTTCAATTGATGAACCATTAAATGTTGACTGGGACGGCAATGAACTTTTACTTTCAGATGTTTTAGGCACAGAAGCTGATGTAGTAAGCCGAGAAATAGAATATGAGGCTGAGCGTGATGCTTTAAGAGAAGCCGTTGCAAGTCTGGGAGTAAGAGAACGAGAGATAATGGAAATGCGATTTGGGCTTGCTGACGGAAAAGAGAAAACACAAAAGGAGGTGGCTGAGGCAATAGGAATATCGCAATCATATATTTCTCGATTAGAAAAAAAGATAATAAGAAAACTAAGAAGACAGCTTGAAGTAAGCTGATTTTGTTATTTAATCCTCCTTGATTTTTGCGACAGCGTGAATGCTGTCGCTTTTCTTTTTCCATATATTTATCTTAATATAGATAAATATGTTGCTATTTCGTACAATATACTCCATATCAAACATATTATTTTGTGCACATCTCACAAAATGCTGTATTATCATTTGTGTTTGTACACAAATATTACACAATTGCTTGACGTATTATAAAAATAGTGATATAATAGATATTACTGAAAATAGGAACGTAAATCTACTTTTGAGTGCGTTGTTTATCATATTAAAATAAAGTTATTACTTATAAAAAATTAAAAGTTCGGTAATTATATAAAAGTAATGAGGAGGTTATTTACCGTGAATACTAATCAGAAAATACAAAATTTTATTGTAAAGCATAAATCCCAGAAGAAGTGGCGGCTGTTTACAGTTATTTTATCACTTGTAATAGTGGTGTCTGTTGTCAGCAGTCTCATTATGCCTGCGATAAGTATGACAAGAGAATATTTACAGAACAGTGATGCAATGTCAGAGGATATAATGCTTTTGTCGGAAGTGCCAGATAACATTAAAAATAATGCAATAGATGTAACAGGAGCAAGTACCTTTGACTCTTATATTACAGATAATTGGGGCAATGAGTTATCAGGTATTGTAGGTACTGATAATAAAGATTCATTAGATATAGTTTTAGGTTGTGATTATACATTTACAGGCGATAGTCTTACAAAATTACAAAAACAAGTAGCAAGCATTACATCACCTAATGACATTAATACAGAAGATTATGTAAATTTATATTTAAGCTGTAATCTGCCTTCAGATTTAGTTAGTGAAATTAATGGAAAAATATCAAGTAAAGACCTTGACAATGGCGTTTATGATAATGGTAGGCAAATAGGTTACTTTTTTGTTCATGAAAATTATATTGCAATAAAATTCATAGATACTTATATAAATGAAATCAAAAATTCACCTACTAGTACAGGTGGCTTCAGTCTTAATGGTGAATTGAAGCGTTCTAATACTGAAAGTGGTGATCAGATACTTGGTTGGGGTAATCAATCAGTTACAGTTGATTTCCCTGACAAAAAGGCTTCACTTGAAAAAGGAAGTCCGTTAATTAATTATGATGGTACAATTACATGGACTGTCACAGTTTACAATACAGATGGTTTAGATTTAAATGGTTATACTCTTACAGACTCAATGTTAGATGGAGCTAAAGATGTAGTTATAAATCCTAATGATGCTGCAAATCCTACAAAAAAAGATGATGGAACACATAGTGGAGATACAATTACATTTAATAGCACAACAGCTAAAAGCATAACAATTACATATAAGACAGATATAACAGAAGAACAATTAAAAGATACTAATAATGCAAATGGAACAAGAACAAACACAGCAACACTGAAAAAACCAGGTGGTGACAAAGCTGATGAGAAACAATCAACAGTTCCTATTTCAAATCCTATAACAGTTAACAAGCAAAATAGTAAAACAGACTATGAAAGCGGTCAAGATCCTGATGGAAAAATCAACTGGGAAATCAAAGTTAAGAGCGTATATGGTACGTCACTTGATAATTATATAGTTAGTGATAATATGCTTTCTCAGGCTGTTGCAGGTTCATTGAAGATTACTCCTGAAGGTGTTACATTAGGTTTAGATGGTAAACTTAGTGTTCCTGAAGGTGTTACAGCATCAGAAGTAATTATTAAGTATCAAACCACAGTTGACCCTAATGGAAGTGACGCAGATAGAACTAAGCCTAATACAGTAATAGTTAACTATCCAAGTGGTGGCGAAGCTGGTAGGGATACAAAAACAGTTACATATAAGAAAGCATCTGATATGATTAGCTTTACTAAAAATGGTTCATCATATGATAAAGATACTCATGAAATTACTTGGACAATCAACATTACACCTCAGGGTGGATATAGCTTAAATGGATACACATTGACAGATAAGCAATTCCCAACTGATATTAATAATTTTACTTTCAGTCCTGAGTGGGTTGATGGTGGTAAACTTGTAGACCAAATAGACACAAGCGAATTAAGTAATGGCCAATTGAAATTTAAAGATGATTGTAACATCAAACAGAACGTTGTTATTACTTATAAAACTACTTTACCAGATGATGTACCAATAGGAACAGGAACACAACCAGTTTATAACCCAATTGAAGATAATCACAGCCATACAACAACAGCTACAATTTATGTAAATCAAAAAAGAGAAACAATGAACAAGAGTGTACAAGGTTCTACAGAAACAACTATAGCAAACAACAAGGAAATTAAACATGAAATAAAATGGAATGTAGATATTACTTATGATGATACATTCGCAGGCAAAACATATACAGATACGTTGTCAGTTAAAGATAATCCTCAGGGCTTAACACATGAATTAAAAGCAGACAGTGTTGTAGTAAAAGCAAAGAAGAAAGAATATGATGGCTATATTACAATTCCATCAGATAGATATGACTTTGTAAAAACAAGCACTGGCTTTACAATTAAATTTCATGATGATTTTGATTCAAGTTACAACTATGTAAATATTACTTATGCTACAGAAGCAACAATCCCAGCAAGTGCAGCATATGACAAAACATATACCTTTAATAATAAAGGTTCAGGCTTTGGTGGTGATACTGGTGAGATTGGATATGGTATCACAAAAACAAATCCAGAAAAGAAAGAATCATTAAATTTAGGTATCAGCAAAAATTGGACTGATAATAACAATAGTGCAAATGATAGACCAAGTGAAGTTTATGTTAAAGTATTGTATAACACAAAGACTGGAAATCAGTGGGGCAGTTACGATAATGCTGAATGGACACAATATGGTAGCATTATTAAATTGACAGGTGGTTCTACTGATGGTTCTTGGATTAGTTCATTAAGTAACCTTCCTAAATCAGAAACAAAAGCAGATGCAACAACAGGGCAGCCTCTTCCTACTGTTTACTATTTCTATAAGTTAATAGAAGTTGATTCAGCTGGAAATCCAATTAACTACATTGATACAGCAAATGGTATATATCAGACAGGTAATAGTTCAGAGATAAGTGACAATGGTACTCTTTCAATTACAAACACATACTATAGTGATACAGAAATCAGTGCTTCTAAGAATTGGACTGGTAATGGCGAAAGTGAAAGCAACAGAAAGCCTATTAAAGTTCGCTTGGAGTATCAGGATAATGGAGGACAGTGGCTTCCTGTTGATGGCATAGGAGAACAGGAATTAAATAGCGGTAATAACTGGACTTATAAATTTGAAAGCACAGAGACAAATAAGAAGTTCCCAACAAGAATTTTTGATGGTAATGGCGGTTTAATAACTCGTAAATATAGAATAGTAGAAACTCAGTTTGGTGATACAGCTATTAATGATAATAATAAAATCATTGTAATTGAAGGCAGTGGTTATTATGAATGTGGCATTAATGGTTCAGAAACTAATGACTACAATTCAACATTTACACTTACAGTTACAAATACATTCCATAAGACAGAGAGCCTGACAGTTAGCGGTAAGAAAGTGTGGTCTGATACAGACCATACAGGTAACCGACCAAGTCAAGTTATCTTTAAGTTACAGCGTTCAGCTAATAATGGACCTTGGGAACCATTTGGAGAAGAACAATTTGTAGATGTTACTGACAATGAACAGACTTTCTCATGGAGTGACGGACTTGTTTCACAGGAAGTTGTTGATGGCAAACCAGTAAATTACAGATATAGAATCGTAGAAGTTGGTTATGTTTATGAGGGAACAACTTATAGACTTCCTGAAAGTGCATGGGAATCTCCAAAGTTTGCGACAAAAGAAGAAGAAGGCTATTATGAAGGTGCATACAGAACAACTTATGGTGGTAATGAGTTAACTACATCTGGTGAAATTACAATCACAAATACATTTAACACTTTAGAGATGGAAATCACACCACAGAAAAAGTGGGTTGGTAACAAATTAGATAGTGTTAAATTTAGATTGCAAAGAAGAGTAAATGGTGGCACTTGGGAAGATGTTCCTGATGCTTCTGGAAATCCAAAAACTGAAATTACATTACAGTCAAATCCAGATACTGATGTTACTGGAACTGAATGGAATAATGACCAACAGCAAAACATTGATATTGTTACCTGGAAGGGTGAAACAATAAAGAATCTTCCACAAAAAGAGGTTAAAATGACTCTTCAGGCTGATGGTAGTTATAAATATGAAGAAAACCCTTATTATTATCGATTTGTTGAAGTAGTTACTAATGACAATGGTATAGAAAGAGTAATTGATACCAGTGGTGACTATTTCAAAAAGGACGGAAAGTATACAGTAACATTAGGAAATGACATGAATTATACAGGAGCTTTTACAATCACCAATACGTATACTGAAGATATAGGTGTTGATAAGACTGTAGTAAATGAAGATTTAAATAATAAATCTGAATTAATGACTGTAGAAAAAGAAGATTTAATTGCTGAAAATTCTCCATATAGAAAAACAATTAATGGTGAAGAATATTATGTTTTTAACTGGGTTATTTCTTTTGATAAGGCAGGTAAGAGTAATTCTACATATGACCAACTTCCTAAAGGTTTTACTCTTATTGCAGATACAACTAAGAGAGTAGATTGGAGTGCAGGAGGACAAAATATTATAGATTATACCACATTATTTGACCCAATAACACCAAATTATTGTAAAGATGGTTATTTCTATCGACCTTTTATTATTTATTCAAATATATATTTATATGCAACTAATCCAAGTGCAAATAAAGGAATAAACAATGTAAACGAAGCATCGGGTTTAAACATCATTGGTCAAACTGGAGATAACTACTATTATGATAAAACAGCAAATAGAATTTATTTTTCAAAACCAAGTGTTGATCCTGGCATAGTTTTTCAGGTTTGTTATTCTACTAAAATTAAATGCAGTGATTTAGAACAGATGATTGAAGAAGAGGATCTCAATTTAATTAAGAACCACGTTGTTAAACTTGAAGATGATGGCACTGAAACTGACCAAACTGCTGAAGCGAGTGTATTTATTAAAAACACAGCTCCATCTAATCTTATCTCAAAAGAATATCGTGCCAAAGATGCTTTAGACAAAGATGGCAATCCGAAATATCCAGATACAAAAAAGCTTGCTCCTGGCTACGTTAAGTTTTCACTTGATATAAACCCAGAAGGCAAAAACCTCTCTACAGGAGATACTATTGACGTTGAAGATATCTTTAAAACATCATATTACGCTACAGACCCTGATACCTATAACAAAACTGGTACCAAAAAGTATCCACGAGAAGCAACTGGTGAAAATCTTGTTGACGTTTTGATGCATGAAATCACTATTTATGAAGTTGATGCAAATGGTGTTGAAACTCTACTTCCAAGAAGCGAATATACCAAGAAATTCCAGAGTAAAGAATCCGGTGTATCTGATAGTACAGGCAAAAATGGTGCAGCACTTATTAAACTCACTCTTCCTGACGAAAAGCATATTAAAATCTATTATACATATAAACTGATTACAAATAATAATACTCCTACAGTAAAGAATGAGTGTATGTCAAGAGTTGGTAGACCAACTAAGGTTGTAAAAGGTTCTGATATTCCAGGCGGTGACATTATTAAATTTACGAACACAGCGAAATTATCTACAGAAAGTGCTTCTGATGATTCTACTGTAAAAGAAACAAAATATAAAATGGCAAACGCCAGTGCTTATAATACTTTAGATAGACTTCCTAAGATTAAGAAAGTTAATATAGGCAATCCTGATTTTAGCGACCTTGATGCAAAGTTCTTGATTGCAAGATATAGTAAAACACAGCTGAGCTGGGAATATGCAACTGAAATAATCAAAAATGCTAATGGCAATAATGAAATAACAACATGGGGAGAAAAAGTTACAGATAAAACTATAGATGAAGCTGCAATTGAAATTGATGTTAACACAGAATATGAATATTCAATCGCAGTTGATAATAGTTCACTTTATAAGTTAATTGAAATAAAAGTTCCTGATGGATATGAAGGTTCAAATTTAGGATTGACAGGTGAACAGTTCAAAGCCTTGATAGTTAATTATCTGAATGACGGAATTACAGTTCTTAACGGAATTGATTATAAAGTTTTCTTAGAAAAATATGTTCCTATTCATTACTTTATTTATAATAGTACATTAGATGACTATCCTCCTGAGGCTTATGATAATGATATTGATAAGGTAATACAGGTTAATAAAGGTGCTGACATTGAAATTCCAGATAATGAGTTAATTAACATTGGTGTAAGTAAGGAATGGAATGATGGCGATAAAGATGATGCGGAAATTACAGTAGAATTATACTGGGATTATAAGAAATCAACTATTGGAATGCCTGAAACTGCAAAGCGTGCTACAGCTAAAGACCTTGGTATTATGGATTCTGAATTTAATGCAATACAGACAAAGAAAGTATCTGAATTAAATACAAATCCACCACAGCCATTGTGGACTGATTTACCTAACGGTAAAGATGATAGCCCTATATACTATTATATTAAGGAAACAGCTTATAAAATTAATGGTGTAACATATACACTTGTTGAAGATGAAGAAAATCCTAACAACGGCAAGTATGTATCTGAAACTGGAACTATAGGAAAATATTATCCTACATATATTGGAAACGCTGCAAATAGTAGTACAACTATTAAAGTTAATAACTCAACTGAATTGAAGTTGATAAAACTCTGGAAAGATTCTTCCAACAATCCATTGAAGGAAAGCAAGATAACAGCAACAAGTATTACAGTAGACATCTATGGTACAAAGAATGACATTACATCAGCTGAAGAACTTATTTTTGATGATGTTGTAATAACTCCAAACGCAGCAGGTAAATGGGAGCTTGATATAACTAATTTACTTATTGATGATATTGACCTTAGCCAGTATAAGAGCTTCCGAGCAGAAGAAACCAGCACTGACCCTAACTTTAAAGTTGATGACTATGTAGTAAGCTGTGTATTCAATCTGAATAATTCTACAGGTGAAATCACAATCACAAATAAGAAAATTGGAGCAACATCTGCTTCTGTAACTGCAAACAAGGCATGGAGTGATGGCGATACAGTTCATGAAAATGAATCAATTGAAGTTTCACTTTATCGTTCAAAATTACAAATAGATGTAGAAAAGCTGACTCAAGACCAGCTTAGTAAGCAACTTAATAATAATCCTTCTATAGAAAAAATGGCAGATACAGAAACACAGCAATACACAGTTAAACTTAATGCAGAAAATGATTGGACATATACATGGACTGGTTTGCCTCTGTATGAGGATGACGAAAATGAAATAGGACAATACTATTACTATGTATTAGAAAATACAGCTGGTATAGCAAATGAAGATAAATATACAGCATCTTATACTAAAGATAGAAGTTCATCTGCTACAAAAACTGTATTCAATATTAAGAACACAAGAAATTCTATTGTAGCACAGAAAGAGTGGTACGATGAAAATGGCAATCTTATACAAAATATAATTGACCCAACTACGGGTGAAGTTCTTATCGATAATACAAGCCAGTTGCCATCAGTTCAGTTGAGAATTTTGAAAAAAACATATCCAAAGCTTAGAGATGGTTGTCATCCAAGTGTAGATGGTTATACAGCAATTGCAAATGTTTATTATGATGCAATTAACAATATTTATGGTTCTGAAAAACCAACTGAGGCTTTAAAGATTATAGCTTTTGGTGATTCTATTACTGATGGTTATCAAGAAATGTCTAAGGGAGAAAACTGTTATCCATCACAATTAACTAATATGTTAAAAAAAGCAGGTTATACTCTTGATGGTGATGCTGTAGTTAATAAAGGTGTTAGTGGAGAACAAGTAGGAAATAATTCTACTGATGGTTTTAGAAAAAGAATAACCACAGACATCCCGAGTGATGCAGATATAGTTCTTTTACTTGGTGGTACAAATGATATACATCAAGGTGGTAATGCTCAAAAGAATCCTACAGAATGTATGAGAAGATTACAAGCTTGTATTGAAGAAATTAAAGCACATGCAAAGAATGCTAAAATAATTGTGGGCAGTATACCACATTTTGCATTTACCGATGCTTCTGGAAATAGATTAAGCGTTGCTGATTGGTGGCCATCTGGTACAACTGAAAAACAAGCCAATAGTCTTATTGACGAATATAATGAAAAAATTAAAGAATATGTTTCTAAAAATAATATTGAATTTGTAGATGTTTGTAAAGTTCTTGAATATGAACAGGCTAAAAACATTAATGGTACTCCAATTCCTAATGTTATTCTCAACAGGGAAAACAACTGGACAGCATCAATTGATGTTCCTGACAGTGGTGAATATAGCATTGAAGAAGTATATGTTCCAGAAGGCTGGACAGTAAGTTATGAAAACAATGAACAAAAAGCCGGAAGCAACACACCAATCATAGTAAAAAATACAAAAGAAGCTGTTCCAAAGACATCAATTGAATTAGAAAAGGCATGGGTAGGCGACATAACTGGAAACGAAGCAAGAAATGGTATCAATTTGATATTGATGCAAGGCACAAGAAGAGAATTAGTAGGACTTACGGAAGATGAATATTTGAATGTAAAAGATACCATACGAAATGATGAAGCTACTGGTGGTTATTCATATACAACACAAGAAGCTGATGGAAATTATTATGACTGGACATGGACACCATACCTTGGAGATTATGATATGACAGAACCATCAGACACAGACAAGAGCACAAGTGATGAATGGACTTATGTTTTTGGTGAAAAAACAGTAGATGGAGTGACTGTTAAAACTCTTCCTACAAAGGACATTAACGGAAACACATATTACTATAAAGTTGACGAAGATGATTTA
>JAFTWL010000047.1 GCA_017465305.1 Ruminococcus sp.
AGACAACAACATCTACAGCTAAGACAACTACTATATCAGGCAATACAACATCATCTGTAGTTGAAACAACTTCAGATACTACAATCACAACTGCTTTAACAACAAAACCTAAGACAACAACATCTACAGCTAAGACAACTATTGTATCAGGCAATACAACATCATCTGTAGTTGAAACAACTTCAGATACTACAATCACAACTACGTCAACAACAAAACCTAAGACAACAACAGTAACAACTACTATATCAACAACGATTTCTACTGGAACTACAATATCTACAAAATCTGTTTACAATGGCATAGATGTATCAACATATCAAGGATTAATTGATTGGAACAAAGCAAAAGCTGATGGTTTGGAATTTGGCATCATGAGAGCAGGATATGGTAAATACGCAAGTCAGGAGGATAGATATTTTAAGACAAATATGAAAAATGCAAAGGCTGCAGGAGTTCCATGTGGAGCATATTGGTTTAGCTATGCACTCACACCTCAGGAAGCTATTCAGGAAGCAGATGCTTTTTATACAGTAATCAAAGATTATAAGATGGAATATCCTGTTTCTTTTGATATGGAGACAGGCGACCAGTCTAATTTGAGTAAAGCTCAGGTTTCTGCGATTATTGATGCGTTCTGTTCTAGAATGGAGAGTTATGGTTATTATGTCACTCTCTATAGTTATGCAAGTTTCTTAAATAGTAAAGTAAGTGATGAAATATTTGAAAAATATGATATATGGGTAGCTCATTATGGTGTTTCATCTCCATCATTCTATAGAAACTATGGACTATGGCAGTATTCAAGCACAGGTTCTGTTGCTGGTATAAGCGGACCTGTTGACAGAGATTATGCGTATTTGCCATATGAAGCAATAATAAAAGAGAATCATTTTAATGGATATTGATATATAATATAAATGGAAGTTTAATCTTTTATAAATACAATATTTTTTGTGATAAGTCTTAAAATAAAAACTATTTTATTAAGAAACAGCTTATTTTTTAAATTTTTTGTTTTTTCTACACGAACACTTGCAAGTGACACAAAGATATGTTATAATATGATTTGTAAAAAACGGCGTGAGCCGGTATATTGCTTTCAGGTTTTGCCTGCTTATATAAAATACAGGCAATCCAATCTTTTGAAAGGAGTGGGTTCCATTGTCAGTGGAATCCGATGTAATTGTTATGAAGTTATCAGAAATGAACAGAGAGAAATTGCAACAGTTTAAGACAGAGTGTGAAACAGCTTATAAGGCCTTTTTAGATGAAAAGTTAAGCCTTGATATGTCAAGAGGTAAGCCAGCACCAAAACAGCTGGATTTATCAATGGGTATGATGGATTGTTTAAAGGCTGAAGATTTTCGTGCTGAAAATGGATTAGACTGTAGAAATTATGGTGTACTTGATGGACTTCCGGAAGTAAAACATTTCTTTGAGCCAATGCTTGGCGTTTCCTCAGATGAACTCATTGTATTTGGTAATTCAAGTCTTAATGCAATGTACTGGGCAATGTCTGTAGCTATGACAAATGGTGTCCTTGGTGGTACACCATGGAGAAAGCTTGACAAAGTAAAATTTTTATGCCCTGTACCAGGTTATGACCGTCATTTTGCAGTGAGTGAGTTCTTTGGAATGGAACTTATTAATATTCCTATGAATTCAGATGGTCCTGATATGGATTTAATTGAAAAGTTAGTTGCAGAAGATGACAGCATCAAGGGTATCTGGTGTGTCCCTATGTACTCCAATCCTGGCGGTGTTGTATATAGTGATGAAGTTGTAAAACGTTTTGCAGCATTAAAGCCAAAGGCAAGTGATTTCCGTATTTTCTGGGATAATGCTTATTGTGTACATCATTTAACAGATAATCCTCCTGTACAGGTAAATCTTCTTGAAGAAGCTAAAAAGGTTGGCAATGAAAATATCTGTTATATGTTTGCTTCTACTTCTAAAATTACATTCCCTGGTTGCGGTGTCGCTATTATGGCAGGAAGCAAAGAAAATATCAATGATTTGAAAAAATCACTTGCATTTGCAACTATTGGTTATGATAAATTGAATCAACTTCGTCATCTGCGTTTCTTTGATGGCAAGTTTGAAAATATGCTGGAACATATGAAAAAGCATAAAGATTTGATTGCACCTAAATTTAATATTGTAATCAATACTTTAAGAGATGAACTTTCTGATTTGGAAATTGCTGACTGGTCTGAACCTGTTGGCGGATATTTTGTTTCATTTAATCAGAAGGGTTGTGCAAAGAGAATTGTACAGCTTTGTAAAGAAGCAGGCGTTGTTCTGACAGGAGCAGGAGCATCATTCCCATATGGTATTGACCCTGAAGATGAAAATATTCGTATTTCTCCTACATTCCCAACAGAAGAAGAATTACAAAAGGCAATGGATGTCTTTGTTTGCAGTGCAAAGCTTGCAGCAGCAGAAAAGCTTCTTGCAGAATAAAGATTATTATAAATAAATTATATAATATTTCCTGAAGATATATTCGTCAAAAAATAGGGAGATAAAAATGTTTGAAATAAGGTGACCGCAATCCCATTGGTTTTAGACAATGGGTAGTTCACCAGTATGTTTTAGTTGGAAGTGCAATACGTTCTTATCTTTCATAGTTAAAAGACAATGGTGAAATTAAAGTATCATTTATTGATAATCAACTTATCTGGAGTGTTTGAAATAAAAAGCAGAGGTATATAAAACCTCTGCTTTTTATCATATTTAATAAAATTAAATTTATTTTTTGTTTGTAATAATGAGTATTAATCCAACTATTGATGATAAAAGACTAAAGAAGATACCTCCAAGACCATTTGCAAAAGACATATCTATTCCTTTATTAGTAAAAGAAAGTATCGCACTTTGAGTCAGTGAAAATGAAATAATTGAACTTGCAAGATTTGCACTTTTTAGAGTTAAAGAATCATAATCAGAGCATTTTTTAAATTTAATAATATTAATTACTGTTATTGTTATTTCTGTAAATGTTATTGTTGCAATTATCATTGCTATATACATATGATAATTGGAATTTATATGATTTTTAATGATAAATATAGAGTATCTTGTATATATAAAGCATGATAAAATAATAAATAACCCAACTATTTTACGATTTTTGTTTCCGCTATGAATTCCTTTTTTTGAAAGACCGATTGCTATATTATATAATGCAGATATACAAATTTCATAAGAT
>JAFTWL010000005.1 GCA_017465305.1 Ruminococcus sp.
CGTGACAACCTTGGATTTGTATTTCAGGATTTTAATCTGCTTGATACTTTTTCTTTAAAAGATAATATCTTTCTTCCCCTTGTGTTATCTGGTAAGAAAATTCAAACAATGGAAAGACGTTTACAACCAATCGCTGAAAAACTTGGCATTAAACAACTTCTAAACAAATATCCATATGAAGTTTCAGGTGGACAGAAACAAAGAGCTGCTGTCGCAAGAGCGTTAATAACAAATCCTAAACTTATACTTGCTGATGAACCAACAGGTGCATTAGATTCACGCTCCGCAGATAGTTTATTAAAAGTCTTCAATGATATAAATCAAGAAGGTCAAACTATTATAATGGTAACACACTCAACTAAAGCTGCAAGTCATGCAGGAAGGGTTTTATTCATAAAAGACGGAGAAGTATTCCATCAGATTTACAGAGGAAACAGCTCCAATGATGAAATGTATCAAAAAATATCTGATACTCTTACATTATTGCTTACAACAGGCGGTGATAGAAATGAGTAGTATGTTTTATGCACATCTTGCTGTACAAGGAATGCGTAAAAACGGTAAAATATATTTGCCTTATATACTTACATCTGTTGGAATTGTAATGATGTATTATATTGTTTCCTATCTTACTTATAGTAAATCACTTTACAATATGACTGGCGGCCGTGATATGCAAATGATTCTATCATGGGGTACAGGAGTTATAGCTGTATTTTCATTTATTTTTTTACTTTATACCAATTCATTTGTAATGCGTCGAAGAAAAAAAGAATTCGGTCTTTATAATATACTTGGTATGGGTAAGAAAAATATTGCTTCTATTCTAATCTGGGAAACATTGATTACTTTTTTATCATCTGTTATAGCAGGATTAGGATTAGGAATATTACTTTCAAAGTTGTCTGAACTTTGTACAGCAAAAATGCTTGGAGAAAATATTTCTTTAGGCTTTACGATTGAAAAACAAGCAATTATAAATTCTATACTACTCTTTGGAGCTGTTTTCCTGCTCATTCTACTTAATTCATTAAGACAGATTCATACCTCAAAGCCAATAGAGCTTCTTCATAGTGATAAAGGTGGAGAGAAACCACCAAAAGCTAAATGGCTTCTTGCTTTTATAGGATTAATTATACTTGGCGTTGCATATTACATATCATGCACAATAAGAGACCCTATGTCAGCTCTTCTTATGTTCTTTGTTGCAGTTATTATGGTAATTGTTGCGACATATATACTTTTTACTGTAGGTTCAGTTACACTTTGCAAAATGCTTCAGAAAAATAAAAGATATTATTACAAAACTGAACACTTTGTTTCAATATCATCTATGTCATATAGAATGAAAAGAAATGGAGCAAGTTTAGCATCAATATGTATACTTTCAACTATGGTTCTTGTAATGATTTCTTCAACATTATGCTTATATATTGGTAAAGAAGATTCTATCCATAATCGTTATCCAAGAGAAATAGCTATGGAAACATACTCCATTGATGAACAATATACTAATGCTATAAAAGGAGTATCTGAAAAAATTGTTGAAAATCATAATCTTAGTATTGATAATCTATTATACTATAACTGTCTTCCGGTAGCTGGTACATTAGGTGGAAGCATAATGAAAATTGAAAATACAGGAGACTATAGTAAACTTACTCAACTATATGTATTTACAATTGATGAATACAATAGACTGATGAATAAAAATGAGACACTTGAAAACGATGAAATAATCATGTATACAAATAAATCAGATTATATGTATCACGAATTTACAATTGATGGATTTCAGTCATTAAAAATAAAAGAACAAGTAGATGAATTTAACAAAGATATAGTAAATGATTCTTCTGCACTTTCAGTACCTGTGGTATTTATATTTGTTTCTGATGTGGAACAACTCAATAAAATCTATGATTTTCAATTAAAACAATATGGTGATAATGCTTCACTTTTCAAAAATTACTACGGATTTAATTTAAATTGTGAAGATAATGAAGAAACCGCCATCTTTGATGAAATTTGCGATGAAATTTCAAATCTTCAATTAAAAGATGAAAACTTCCCATCAGTTAAAACTGATAGCGTCATTCGAAATAGAGAAAGTTTTTACTCAATGTTCGGAGGAATATTCTTCCTTGGAATATTACTTAGTGTTGTATTCATATTTGCAGCTGTTTTAATTATGTATTATAAACAAATTACCGAAGGATATGAAGATGCTGATAAATTTGAGATTATGCAAAAAGTAGGCATGACAAAACAGGAAATCAAAAAAAGTATAAATTCTCAGGTTCTTACAGTATTTTTTGCTCCTCTCATCACAGCAGGAATCCATACAGGATTTGCTTTTCCGATTTTATTAAAATTGCTCAGACTATTCGGATTATGTAATACACCTCTTTTAATTGGTATTACGGCTGGTTCATTTGCTGTATTTGCTATTTTCTATGTATTAGTTTATAAGATTACATCTATAAGCTACTATAAAATTGTAAGTAAACAATAAAGAGATAAGATAAAGTAAATAATAAGATTTAAGAATAAATAAGTAATTAAGATAGATATTAAATTTGCTTTTCCTAAATAACAGACTCCCAATCTGTTTAAAATATTTAAAAAGGACAACTGCGAAACATATGATAATGTTTCGCAGTTGTTTTTATATTTAAAATTATTGTTTTCTTGCAATTTTGTATTCATCTCCGTCACGATAATATGGACATCTCTTATAATGCTCCTGCAATAATCTTGCATATTCATCTTCATCAAGATTTCTTTCGCACAAATAGGAATCCCATTCATCATCATAAAAATAATAAGCACATGTTTCAC
>JAFTWL010000048.1 GCA_017465305.1 Ruminococcus sp.
ACAAAGCTGATATACGTGAATATACATACTCATATGAAACACTCTCTATCTGTGCTAAAACCAGTTCATGAGATGGAAATGGCATAGCTATATTTTCATTTGCCATAGTATTTATATCATCACATAAACGCTTTGCCTCTGCCTCATCACCTGTAATTATTAAAATGTTTTCTTCTTCTGAAAGAGTATAAGCAAGCTGTGCCCTTTGTACAAGTGAAAGCCCTGTTAAGGAAACAGGTGTTATATGTTCTTTTCTCGCTTGTTTTATCGAATTAAATGTAGATAATGATTTAAATGTTGATTGAAAAATTTTCATGTTGCACCTCCATTTTATGCACCTGCGGTGCATTTGAGGCTCTGCCTCAAACTCCGCAAGCATTTTTTGAAAAAATTGCTTGACCAAAAAAACTTTTTATTTTATATATATAGCATAAGTATATACCATATTTTTATTATCAGATTCTATAATTTTATTACATCCAACTTGCTTTCCACTTTCAATAATACTAACTAACTTCGTTTTCTCCATAATAATCTTCCTGTTATTTTATTTATGAGCTGAATTCATTCATTGCCTGTTCAATTTTACCCTGCACAAGTAATTCAACTGCTTTAACTGAATTTTCCAAAGCTGGTTCAAGAGCATTTTTCTGGTCTTCAGTAAACTTTCCTAAAACCCAGTCAGCTAAATCATATTTAGGATTTGGTTTAGCTCCTACACCGATTTTTATACGTGGAAATTCATCTGTTCCAAGTAATTGTATAATACTCTTAATTCCATTATGTCCGCCTGCACTTCCTTTGCGTCTTATACGTAATTTTCCAGGTGGTAATGATATATCATCATATAACACAATAATTCTTTCAGATGGTATTTTATAAAATTCTGCTGCTGCTGCTATCGCTTCACCGCTATTATTCATATATGTAGCAGGCTTCATAAGAAAACATCTTGTTCCGCCTATCATTCCATCGCCACAGTCAGAACGAAATTTCATTGTTTTTACTGAAATATTATTTTGCTTTACAATCTTATCAAGTGCCATAAATCCTGTATTATGACGTGTCTCTGCATACTCAAGTCCTGGATTTCCTAAACCAGCTATTATATATGTAATCTTTACAGAACTCCCATTTTCAGACTCAATCTGCTTAAATAAATCAAAAATGCTCATTTTTCTCTTAACCTACAGAAGCGGCATCTGCTTCCGCTGATGCCGCTAATTCCTTTCTGCTGAAATTTTTATTCCTTATCAATTTTACCTTTTAATTTTTTAAGGCTATAGCCTTCTTTCATCTTTAAGTCAGCACGCTCTACAGCAAGTGCATAATCAGGAACATTCTTTGTTACTGTAGTTCCTGCGGCTGTATATACGCCTTTACCAAGCTTAACAGGTGCAATAAGATTTGTATTACATCCAATAAAGCAATTATCACCTATTTCACAGCGATTCTTCTTCATACCGTCATAGTTAACTGTAACTGTTCCACAACCAAAATTAACTTTTTTTCCGACATCACTGTCACCTACATAAGTAAGATGTGCAATAGCAGTTTGCTCTCCGATAACAGAATTCTTGACTTCTACAAAATCACCGATTTTTACACCACTTCTGATATGTGAATTAGGTCGTATATGAACAAAAGGACCAATTTTAACATTATCTTCAATCATTGAATCATATGCCTGTACATAATTCAAATTAACATGTTCTCCAACTATACAGTTTTCAATAATACAATTTGGACCTATCTTACTTCTTGACCCGATTTTTGTATTACCCTTCAAGATAGTTCCAGGTAAAATAGTTGTCTCTGCTCCGATTTCCACGTCTGTACCAATAATAATTCCGTCTGTACATACAAAGTTTACACCATTCTCCATGTGTTTGTCAAGTACTTTCTGTCGAGCTATTTCATTTAAGTGTAATAAATCTTTACGTGTATTTGCTCCAAGAATTACATCATTATTTTCTGATAAATATGCACCTGCTTTTTTGCCATTGGATATTGCAAGTCCTACAGTATCTGTAAGATAATATTCACCCTGTACATTTGACTGTGAAAGACCTCCGAGTAACTCTATTAAATCACTTGTTTTAAACCAATACGCACCAGAATTTACTTCTGTAATTTTTCTCTGTGCATCTGTAGCATCCTTTTCCTCCACAATAGCAGTTATTCCTGTTTCATTTCTTAAAATTCTTCCATATCCATATGGATTTTCAAGTTTAGCTGTAATAACTGTAACAGCATTGTCCTGAGCTTCATGCAGACGGCGTGCCTGTTCAATTGTTTCAGAATCCATAAACGGAGCATCACCACAAAGCACAAGAGTATTTCCTAATATCTCTTCTTTTAAAAAAGGTACTGCCTGCATTACTGCATGACCTGTACCAAGACGCTCTGACTGTAATGCCGTTGAATATTTATCATTTAAATACAATTCTATATACTGTGATTTATATCCTGTTATAACACAAATTCTTCTAAGGTCTGCTTTTTCACATGCACGAATAACCCAGCCAAGCATCGGAACATCCAGAACCTCAAGCATAGGTTTAGGAATTGCTGACTTCATACGGCTTCCATGACCGCCGGCAAGAATGACAACCTGATTCATAAAAAATTCCTCCTGAAATTGTTTTGATATATTTGACCTTACAGTAGTTTAAAAAATAATATTTACATGCTGCGTTTTAATGGTCATATTATAGATTATCTGAAATCTTAATTCAGTGCTTTTTATTTCACTGAAAATATTTTTATATTCTTTTAATTATGACATTATTATACCAACGCTAAAATTAATAATAAAAAGTAAATAGAAAATTATGTTAGCCAGCTCTATAAAAAACACTTATTTATATTATTGCAAAAAATTTAAAATTTTTCAAGTGTTTTTTCGAAAAAAATTTTATTGTCGTAATTTTTGTATAACTTGCCATAAAAATAGTGAAAGATTTTTTTGAAAAAATATATAGTATTTTTTCCGAAAGTATGTTATAATAGAAGTGAGACCGGATTGCAGGAAGTTTTTCCCGATTTTCTGCCCTGCTTAAAAAAGCAGTTTTCCACAAATCCGGCTAATATTTTTCAAACGATTTTTTATTGGAGGTATCACTGAATGAGCAAAAAGTATTGTTATTTGTTCACTGAAGGTAACGCAGACATGAGAGAACTTCTCGGCGGTAAGGGTGCAAACCTGGCTGAGATGACTAAGATTGGTCTTCCTGTACCACAGGGCTTCACAATTTCCACAGAAGCTTGCACACAGTATTATGAAGATGGTCGTCAGATTAATCCTGACATCCAGGCTGAAATCAACGAATACATCGAAAAGATGGAAGGCATCACTGGTAAGAAATTTGGCGATAAGGAAAATCCTCTTCTGGTTTCCGTTCGTTCCGGTGCTCGTGCATCAATGCCAGGTATGATGGATACTATTCTTAACCTTGGTCTCAACGAAGAAGTTGTTGAAACTATTGCTGTACAGTCTGGTAACCCACGTTGGGCTTGGGACTGCTACAGAAGATTTATCCAGATGTATTCAGACGTAGTTATGGAAGTTGGTAAGAAGTACTTTGAAGAACTCATCGATAAGATGAAGGCTGACAGGGGTGTTACACAGGACGTTGACCTGACTGCTGATGACCTCAAGGAACTCGCTAACCAGTTCAAGGCTGAATATAAGTCCAAGATTGGCAGTGACTTCCCAAGTGACCCTAAGGAACAGCTGATGGGTGCAGTTAAGGCTGTATTTCGTAGCTGGGACAACCCAAGAGCTAACGTTTACCGTCGTGACAACGATATTCCATATTCATGGGGTACTGCTGTAAACGTACAGAGCATGGCTTTCGGTAACATGGGTGACGACTGCGGTACTGGTGTTGCATTTACTCGTGACCCTGCTACTGGTGCAAAGGGTCTGTTCGGTGAATTCCTGACAAATGCACAGGGCGAAGACGTTGTTGCTGGTGTTCGTACACCAATGCACATCACTGAAATGGAAACAAAGTTCCCAGAAGCTTTCGCACAGTTCAAGGAAGTTTGCGGAATTCTTGAAAACCACTACAGAGATATGCAGGATATGGAATTTACTGTAGAACACGGTAAGCTCTATATGCTCCAGACAAGAAATGGTAAGAGAACAGCTCAGGCTGCTCTTAAGATTGCTTGTGACCTCGTTGACGAAGGTATGAGAACAGAAGAAGAAGCTGTTCTTATGATTGACCCAAGAAACCTTGACACACTTCTCCACCCACAGTTTGATGCAAAGGCTCTGAAGGCTGCTACACCAATGGGCAAGGGTCTTGGCGCTTCTCCTGGTGCTGCTTGCGGTAAGGTTGTATTTACAGCTGATGACGCTGAAGCTTGGAAGGAAAAAGGCGAAAAGGTTATCCTCGTTCGTCTTGAAACATCTCCAGAAGACATCACAGGTATGAAGGCTTCTCAGGGTATCCTGACAGTTCGTGGTGGTATGACTTCTCACGCTGCCGTTGTTGCTCGTGGTATGGGTACTTGCTGTGTATCTGGTTGCTCTGACATCGTTATGGATGAAGCTAACAAGAAGTTCACTCTTGGTGGCAAGGAATTCCACGAAGGAGATTATATCTCTATTGATGGTTCTACAGGTAACATCTATGATGGTATCATCCCAACTGTTGATGCTTCTATCGCTGGCGAATTCGGCAGAGTTATGGGCTGGGCTGACAAGTACAGAGTTCTGAAAGTAAGAACAAACGCTGATACTCCTACAGATGCTAAGAAGGCTCGTGAACTCGGTGCAGAAGGTATCGGTCTTTGCCGTACAGAACATATGTTCTTTGAACCATCAAGAATTGCAGCATTCCGTGAAATGATTTGTTCTGACACTGTAGAAGAAAGAGAAGCAGCTCTTGCTAAGATTGAACCAATGCAGCAGAGTGACTTTGAAGCTCTCTACGAAGCTCTTGAGGGTTGCCCAGTTACTATCCGTTTCTTGGACCCACCTCTCCACGAATTCGTTCCTACAGAAGAAGATGATATCAAGGCTCTTGCTAATGCTAAGGGTAAGTCTGT
>JAFTWL010000049.1 GCA_017465305.1 Ruminococcus sp.
CTTGAGGGGTAGCTGAGAATGAAATGCAGTTGGCAGACCTTTCTCAGCCCTCTTAAGGGGCAGTGTCAGTATCATGCCCTTATAGGGCTTTCGCAAACCACCCGTTCAACGGGTGGTTTTGATTATAATAAAAAGTATAGGAAGGAAAGTTATAGAAAAACGTAATTTAGGGAAATATTTTACAATCTTTGCTTTGGAAATGGGATGTATGGGTTTGTTCCATACCTATGGTGCTCCGACTGAAAAAACGAGGCAATTCGTCTGCTTGATAAGAAGTGCGGTACATATCCATATCCTTTGATAGCTGATGTATATCCCGAACCAATACGAAAATCCGTAAAAGGTTTTTTGAAACGACTTAGAATAGAGTGTATCGATTTGTATTATCAGCATCGCATTGACCCTACCTTACATATCAAGAAAGGTTGTTTGCATATTGCAGATGGTCTTTATTTGTTTTGAGATAAAACTAAGAGGTTAATACTGCAAAACAAATTTGAACTTCCATTTTCACGCCTTATGTATTATAATTTTATAATAGGAAAGCAGATATTAAAAATGAGGTGAAATAAATGAAAAAAAGAGATATACTTGGGCTTGTGGCGTGCTTTATTATGTTTACGTCATGCAGTAACAAAATGGTAAATTATGAACCACAAAGCAAATCATTTTTTGCGATGGATACCTATATGACTATTACTGTTTATGGTGAAAATGCGGAAACTATTCTTAATTATGTAGAAGAGAAAACTACAGAATTGGAAAATCTGTGGTCTGTTACAGATGAAAACAGTGAAGTTTATGCTATCAATCACAGTAACGGAGAAAATGTTCATATAAGTCCTGAAACGGCAGAACTTCTCGATTTTTCAATGGATGTTTCCGAAATGACAAATGGGGCATTAGACTGTACTCTGTATCCTATTTTGGCTGAATGGGGATTTACAACCAGTAATTATAAAATTCCAACTGATGAAAAAATAAGTGAATTACTTGAAAATACAGGTTATGAAAAAATTAATTTGAATGAAAATAATGTTACTGTTCCGAAAGATATGCAGATAGATTTGGGAGCAGTCGGCAAAGGTTATACAGGGGACTTGATTGTTGATATATTGCAAGAAAGCGGTATAAAGTCCGCTTTACTGGATTTAGGCGGCAACATTCAGACGATTGGTACAAAATCTGACGGGACAAAATGGAAACTCGGACTTAGAAGTCCGTTCGATGAGGGAAATTTTGCAGCATTGGAGGTTTCAGACTGTGCTGTCATTACTTCTGGCGGTTATGAGCGATATTTTGTTGGTGATGATGGTGAAACGTATTGGCATATTCTTAATCCCAAAACTGGTAGACCAGCAAATAGCGGTTTACTTTCAGTGACGGTTGTTGGTAAAGAAGGTAGACTTTGTGATGCTCTTTCCACATCGCTGTTTGTTATGGGACTTGATAAATCAGTGGAATTTTGGAAACAGAATGATGACTTTGAAATGGTTCTCGTGACAGATAATGGCGAAATTTACTTAACTGAAGGATTGGAAGGTAATTTTTCACTGAATGAAACTTATGGAAATCTGAAAGTAAATATGGTGCGACGATGAAATATAAGTGCAATGATTTATAGCTTCAGCAGAGCTTTATTCTTTTTTGTAGCAATGCTATTGCTTAGTTGTATTATTAATATATAATATTTATTGATACAGCTTCACACAATATTGAATGAATTTCAATTTTTATTATTATGATGAAAACTACTGCTGCTTTTGTTTTTTGTATTTAAAATTCCTTCAGCTAAAACAGAGGTTTAAAAAAACTTATGACTATTGTTATCATAAATTTTAAATCCAATTATCTGAAGAATAACACAGATAATGCAAAGTACAAGTAAAAAAGCAAATCCATAAGTTGAACCTAAAGCAGTTTTAGATTCATAAGACAAATCAGAAGAATTATTCTGAGTAAGAGAAACACATGCTGCACAGGCAGAAGTTCCAACTGCACCTGCAAACTGCATAAGAGTATTTAGCGAAGTATTACCATAAGGTTTTTCTTCTGGTTTCTGTCGCATCATAGCTACTGTCATAGTATTACCAAAAGCAGTTCCGCAACCAATACCAAAAATGATGTAAAATATAAAAATCATAACAGCAGATAGTTTCATGCCTAATATTGTCATAAGTAAAACAGAGATTGTCATAATAATAGTACCTGTAAGAATTGGAACTTTTGGGCCTATTTTATCTAAAATAGCACCGGCAATTGGACCAGAAGCTGCATTTAATGCAGCACCAGGCAACATCATAAATCCAGCTGTCATCGATGCTAAAGAAATTGCGATTTGCATATAGTTTGGTAACAAGAAACTTGCTCCCAGCATTGCACAGTTAATCAGGAAAAAGCCACATAGGTGGCAGTCAAATACTTTGTTTTTAAAAATTCTAACATCAATCAGTGGATTTTCAACATTGAGACAGTGCTTTATAAATAAGATTAATGTAATAATACCAATAATAAATGGGATGATTACCAGCAATGGTGCATTTTTAATACCCGCAATGTTTGCAAAGCCAAATATCAAACATAGGAATGTAAGCATAATTTCAATTATACCAACTATATCAATAGGAATTTTCTTTGTTTCTGTATCTTGTTTAATAGTACATAAACCAAGAATAATTGTAATAATGAGAATCGGAATCAATAAAATAAATATCCATCTCCAGCCAAACACAGAAGTAGCAACTCCACCATATGTAGGACCTAATGCTGGTGCAGCTGCAGAAACCAATGCTCCAAAGCCAATGTAAGTCCCGGTTTTCTGAAATGGAACTTGTCCAAGTATAATACAAAATGCTAATGGAACTCCAACTCCACAGGCTATTCCGTGAATCAAACGGCCTATTAACAATATTGTAAAGTTTGGTGCGAAAATTGCACATAAAGAACCAATTAAAAAACATAATGTACTGAACAGGAACAAATTTTTCAATTTAAATCTTCTTTGCAAAAATGCAGCGAGTGGAGTAACACAGGCTACAGCAAGAAGATTGCCAGTAGTTAACCACTGAACGGTTCTTGTTGTTATATTCATATCATTCATAATAGCAGGAAATGCAATATTTACTGCGGTTTCTGTAATTAGTCCACAGAATGATACAAGACATGCTGCTACAATGGACAATGTCAATTTAATAGGAACTATAACTTTATTGTTTTTAATTTCTTCCATTTTTATCTCCTTTTTTTATTTGCTGAGTTTATACATCTGTACGATGATTTCTTAAATAAAGTTTGCACTACTGCTGACAATAACCTAATGAGATTATTTCTAATTAATTTCTCTGGTAATTCTTTTATCTGTTTCATAAATTTTTTTCATATAATTTTTCATCCATTTCCTCCTTTTTTTAGTTATCTTAAAAACAAATATTTAAAAATATGTAATATACAACATAATTAAGTGCAGAATTAAAAGCAGTATATGACTGCCTTATAGTTCATGATAAATTGTTACTTATTTGATTTAAAATTCTAAACACTGAAAATTTTTATGAATAGTTTTATTTTTTGATACAAGCTATCATAAAAATAATAACTATAATTTGCGAACATCATAGATTTGAAACGATGATTACTTACAAATATAGAAGACTTAAGAATATTTTTCTTAGTCATCTGACTAACCAGAACTTTGTTAATTTAATAACACTACTACTGTA
>JAFTWL010000050.1 GCA_017465305.1 Ruminococcus sp.
AATAGATTTATCAGAAAATTATTATATCGTATATTCATGGGGCAACGGAATATCTCCCTTTAATGAATTTGATATACGTGGTCATTAAAAATATTAAATAATTCTAATTACATTATAGGAGGATATAAAATGGAAATTAAAACAGAAAGACTAATATTAAAACCCTTAGGTATTGAATATTTAAATAGTACCTTTAAATATTCATCTGATTTTGACACAACAAAATATATGATGTATCTTCCAAGTGAAAGCATAGAAGAAACAGCCGACTTTTTGAAAAAATCTAAGGAAGAATGGGATAAAGAAAGTCCAGAATTTTATGAATTTGCAATTTTATTCAATAATAAACATATAGGTGCAATATCACTTTATTTAAATGAGAACAAAACAAACTGTGAATTTGGATGGATTATTGAAAAAAATTATTGGAAACAAGGTTTCACATTTGAAGCAGCAAAAGCTTTATTAAACTTTGTTTCTAATAATCTTAATATTAAACATTTCATTGCTCATTGTGACTCTGAAAACATTGCATTTTATAAGGTAATGGAGAAGCTTGGAATGAAAAGAACTGCTATAAATACAGGAAGAAAAAATCGTTCTTCTGATGAAAATCGCCTTGAATATCAATATGAATTGATTATATAAAAATTAATTTTTATTATTACTACTTATATACGGAGGAAATCAAATGAATATAAAACCTGCAAAAACAGAAGATTTTGAAACAGTAAAAAACATCACTGTTCAGACAATCAATGATATTTATCCTCATTACTATCCTAAAGGAGCTGTTGAATTTTTTCTTGAACATCACAATGATAAAAATATAAAAAATGATATAGAACACAACAATGTTTTTCTATACTATCTACCAGACGGAAAAGCAGTTGGTACAATAACTATAAAAGATAATGAAATATGTAGATTTTTTATATTACCTAAATATCAAGGATTTGGCTACGGAACAGCATTGCTCAATTTTACTGAAAATTTTATTTTTAAAGACTATAATAAAATTATACTAGATTCGTCTCTGCCCGCAAAACCAATATATTTAAAAAAAGGATATTCATCAATAGAATGTCATTCAATTAAAACTAATTATTGCGATTATCTTTGCTATGATATCATGATAAAAAATAAATAATTTTAAACTATATACTATTAGTATTTTTTAATAATATAAAAAGAGCGAACTGATTATAACAAAAATCAATTCGCTTCTTATTTTTGATAATTTAATTTTATAAGTTTTATTATTCCCACTCAATAGTAGCTGGTGGTTTTGTAGTTACATCATACACTACTCTATTGATATTTTTACACTCATTTACAATACGTGCAGAAACAGTTTCAAGAACTTCATATGGAATTCTTGCAAAATCAGCTGTCATAAAATCTGTAGTTGTAACTCCACGCAATGCTAATGTATAATCGTAAGTTCTTCCATCACCCATTACACCTACAGAACGCATATTTGTAAGTACTGCAAAATACTGATGAATTGAACGGTCTAAGCCTGCTTTTGCAATTTCTTCACGGAAAATATAATCTGCGTCCTGCAAAATTTCAAGCTTTTCATCTGTAATTTCGCCAATAATACGTATTGCAAGCCCTGGTCCTGGGAATGGCTGTCTCCATACTCATGTTTCAGATAATCCCAATGCTATACCAAGCTGACGAACTTCATCTTTAAATAATAATCTGAGTGGTTCAATAATTTCTTTGAAATCAACATAATCAGGCAATCCTCCTACATTATGATGTGATTTAATTACAGCAGCATCACCCGTACCACTTTCAATTACATCAGGATATATTGTACCCTGTACAAAAAAATCAACCTGTCCGATTTTCTTTGCTTCACGCTCAAATGCTCTGATAAATTCTTCACCTATTATTTTACGCTTTGTTTCAGGGTCTGATACTCCATTAAGCTTTTCCATGAATACAGATTTTGCGTTTACACGAACAAAGTTTATATCCCAGTCAGCAAATGCTGCTTCTACTTCGTCACCTTCATTTTTACGTAAAAATCCATGGTCAACAAAAATACAAGTAAGCTTATCTCCAACAGCCTTTGAAAGCAATGCAGCAGCTACAGAACTATCTACACCACCTGACAATGCAAGCAATACTTTTCCATCGCCAACCTTTTCACGAATTTGCTCAATTGCTGTCTTTGCATAATCTTCCATTGTCCAGTCGCCTATACATCCACAAGCTTTATAAAGAAAATTATGAAGCATTTTCAGACCATTTTCAGTATGATTTACTTCTGGATGGAACTGCACACCATAAAATCCTGATTCTTTATTTTCCATTGCTGCAACAGGACAACCAGCTGAATGAGCTGTTATTTTAAATCCCTCAGGCAATTTACTTATATAATCTGTGTGACTCATCCAGGATATTTCTTCTTCAGGAAGATTTTCAAATAATAAGCTATCTTCTGTTTTATATGTAGTTAATGTTTTTCCATATTCTCTTGTCTCTATAGAAGATGATACTTTGCCACCTAATGTATAAGCCATAAGCTGACAGCCATAACATATTCCCAAAACAGGAATTCCAAGTTCAAAAATTTCTTTGCTGATATGTGGAGAATTTTCATCATACACACTGTTAGGACCACCAGTGAAAATAATTCCTACCGGTTTGCGTGCAGCAATTTCAGAAATAGGAGTGGTATATCTTAATACTTCACAATATACTCCGCATTCACGCACTCTGCGTGCAATCAGCTGATTATACTGACCTCCAAAATCCAATACAATTACAAGCTGGTTTTTCATATTTTACTTTTCCTTTCGATTCAAAATCATAACGATATTACTCTTATTATATATAATAAATACTTTTTTATTATATCACAAGAAAAAATATATTTCAACAAAAAAATTAAAATAAAACAAAAAAGCTGATGAAACAAAATTTCATCAGCTTTTTTGGTGAGATACGAGGGATTTGAACCCTCGACCCTACGCTTAAAAGGCGTATGCTCTGCCAACTGAGCTAGTATCTCATTTATTGATTTCTGTTGTACTCTCACAACGTTATTTATTATATCACACTATTTTTGATTTGTCAAGGGCTTTTTCAAAAAAATTTGAAAAAAATCAATAAGTTTTGCTTATACATATATTACGTTTAATAATAGCTATAGCTTGGCTATTATTAGTTATTGACATAAAGATAATTTTTTTGTATAATTATAGATGTAATTATCGAATAAAGGAGGTTATAGAAAAATGAAGGATTCCGGTATCATGCGCCGTGTAGACAGCCTTGGTAGATTTGTACTTCCAAAGGAACTCAGACGCCAGTTGCAGATTGATTGCAATGATTACCTGCAGATTTATACTGAAGGTTCTAAGGTTATCATCCAGAAGGCTCAGAGCACATGTGCACTTTGCAACAAGTTGGATGACCTGACAGACTTCAATGATAAGAAGGTTTGCAAGTCTTGCATCAAATTAATCAAGGACTATCTCTAAGATTACGCGCGGGAAGTTTTAAGTCTGACTTGAAACTTCCCAAAATTTTTTTTATTTTTTTTGAAAAAGTACTTGACAAATCAAAAATAGTGTGATATAATAAATATCGTTGTGAGATACAATGTGCCTATAGCTCAGCTGGATAGAGTGACTGGCTACGAACCAGTAGGTCGGGGGTTCGAATCCCTCTAGGCACGCCACACAGTATGAAAACCGTTTGAAGAAATTCAAGCGGTTTTTTTCTTACTTATTTTATTATAGTTATAAAAAAGCGTGTTTTCGCTTTCGCAAAAACACGCTGGTGCCGGTGGTGGGACTTGAACCCACACGTAGTTGCCTACAACAGATTTTGAGTCTGTCTCGTCTGCCATTCCGACACACCGGCAATTAACTTACATTTATTATTATATCACATAATTTTATATTTGTCAAGTACTTTTTTAAAATTTTTTTATGGAGGATAAAAATGAATTTTACAATGCAAACTGGTGACTGGAGTTCACTATTCAGTGTTCCAACTTCTGTTGTAGATAAGTATTTAGACATTGCTAATCTTACACAAATAAAAGTACTATTATATTTATTAAGACATGGTAATAAAAATATCTCATCAGATGAAATTATAAAAACTCTTAATATAACAGAAGAAATTTTAAATGAAACTATTTTATTCTGGCAGCAAACAGGTATATTGCAATCAGAAAATATAAATTCAAAAAACATAAAAATTTCAGAACAAACAACACAAATGAAAAAAAATAATATTATTGTTACTCAACAATCAAGCAGCGATATGAAACTTACACCAAAAGAAATATTAGAAATAGTATCTTCATCAGAGGATTTATCTAAACTTTTTCAAATGGTACAACAACTTTTGGGAAGAATCCCAAACTTTGCAGAGCAGCGTTCTCTTATCTGGATGCATGACCATTTAGGACTGAAAAATGATATTATTCTTACTATTTTAAGTTATTGTCACTCTATAGGTAAAGGTAATATGGCATACGCAGAAAAACTTATTAAAGACTGGTGGGATAAAGATATTACTACTATGCAAAATGTCAACAATGAAATTAAACGTCATGAAGAACGAAGAACTTATACATATAAAATAGTAAAATATTTTTCCATGGAAGATAAAAACCCTATACCAGAACGTCAGGCTCTCATTAACTCATGGGAAGAAAGAAAAATACCGCTTGATTTAGTTTTCTATGCTTATGAAAAAACAATTGGCAGTATTAATACATTATCTTTTGGCTATATAAATAAGATATTACTTAACTGGTATAATGCTGGATGTAAAACAAGAGAAGAAGTAGATAAATATAATGAAGACTTCAAAAAAAATAATATTCAACAATTTAAAATAAAAAAAAGGCCAAAAAAAGAAATCCCAAAAAGTCCAATGTCAGATGCTTATAAGTCACTAACTTACAATATTGATTATAGTAATAATAAAGAAAATTAAAGGAGTAATAAAATATGAATGATGAACATATGAAAAAGGCTTTTGATATTATATCAGAACGAAGAAATACAGCACGTACAATAAATCAGGAAAGATTTGAAGAAATAAATCAACGTATTCCTGAAATAGCTGAAATAAATCGTCAGCTTTTCAACACAAGTCAGGAAATTATGCATATTATCAGAAACGGAAGAGATGTTGCACAAAAAATTCAATTACTAGAACATCAAAACAAACAGGCACAATACCTTGTAAAACAACTTTTAAAAAAACACAATTATCCGGAAGATTACCTTGAAATTTCATATACCTGCTCTAAATGCAATGATACAGGTTATTATAACAATACATACTGTTCCTGCCTACTCAGTCTTACAGGAAAAATTGCAGTACAATCTCTAAATAAAAATTCTCAAATATCCCTTTATAGCTTTGATAAGTTTTCTCTTTCATACTACGCAGGAAGAAAAGATAAAAATAATATAGATTGCTATGTGGCAATGGAAAAAAACTTTAACTATTGTCAAGCATATGCGAAAAATTTTGCCAAAAATTCACCAAGTATTTTAATGTTCGGAAATACTGGTCTCGGGAAAACACATCTCTCCCTCTCTATTGCTTCAGAAGTTCTTAAAAAAGGTTTCAGTGTACTTTACGATTCCGTTATAAATTTTCTTACTCAGATAGAAAAAGAACATTTTGGAAAAGAAAATACAAGCAATGATACATTATCACTTTTATTATCATGTGACTTGCTTATTTTAGATGACCTTGGAACAGAATTTGATTCCTCTTTTTATCACTCCGTCATTTATAACATAGTCAATACAAGAATAAATCGTTCTTTACCTACTATTATAAGTACAAATATGAATCATGATAACATATCATATAAATATGATGAACGTATCTCTTCAAGAATTTTTTCTACATATACTGTTTTGGAATTTATAGGATATGATATACGTGTTTTAAAATCACAGAAAAAACCCAAAACCCCT
>JAFTWL010000051.1 GCA_017465305.1 Ruminococcus sp.
TAATATCACCAATTTTTGTTGCAGTAACATCATTTAAAGCAATAGTATTTATTGCACTTCCAGCTGTAAATACAACTGCACCGCTAACTATTAAATGGTCTCCATCTTTATATTCTATTGCTGGCAAATTAACAGATTTTATTACCTCAGTTTCTCCAGATTTAATTCCACTTTTATAAACAACAGTAATAGGTGTATCTAAATTTAAAACATACTGTCTTGCAAATTCATTAACATCAACTATAGATAATGTACCTTTTACTTTCAGTGTGTCACCCTCAGAAAGTTCTATAGTGGAAAGTTCTGTGTTGGTAGTAGTTGTTGTTGTTTCAATAATATCAGTAGCTGTTGTGGTTGTTGTTTCACCATAAATAACATTAAATTTTCCATCTTTATATTCATAAGATACTGTTCCAGAGATTGATGTTATATTTAAAATATCTTTGTTAGAATCAACCATTAAATAATCACTAATTTTTCCTGTATAAGAGCTTTTATTTTTTGTAAGTATTGTTTTTATATCAGTTTCATTTCCAAATTCATCAAATACTCTTAAAAAAACATCAGCATCTCCGTTACCAGCCGTAGGAACCCAATAAGTTTCAGCCTTAAAATTATGACCACTTACATGAAATGCTAATGCGTCAATTATTTCTGCTTTTAAATCTTCAACATCAACATTTTCTTCTGTCACAGCTGTTTCTGTTGTAGTTTCTTCTGTAGTAACCCCTGTTGTCACACTTTCTTCAGTCGTTGTACCCTCTGTCATAGCAGCAGACGCATCTGTCATTTCCTCTGTTTCTACAGTTGTAACTGTAGTTTCATCCTGAACATCGGTAGTTGTAGTTGTTACATCCTCAGCAAATACACTTACCCCACATGTTCCCACCATTGCCAACGCACAAATTCCGGCAATTGTCTTTTTAAAATTCATAGGTTTTTAATCCTCTCCAATAAAATTATTTCAGATATACAAAAAGGCATAGTACGCTCATAGGAACAAACTCTGCCTGTATCAATAAGAATTATATTATTATTGTGCATGTTGACTATGGAAGAGTAGATTATGCCCCCCCCCCATTGTATATGTTTAACAAATTACATGATGCACAATTCATTTTTAACCCTCATTTCCTTTTGACATTATCTGATGTTTTCTATCTTAACACATATGATTTACTTTGTCAAGTCTTTTATCAATATTTTTTCATTTTTTGCTTTTTTGTGAAAAATCATCATCGTATTTTGTATAAAACACACAAAAAACAAATTATTTTATCTCTTATTATGATTTTTTACTGTCATAAAATTATTATAAAATAGGACTTGAAAAACTTCTGAAAATAGTATATAATAAAAGCTATAGTGATTATTACTATATATTTTTAATTATTACTAATAACAAAAAGTATAAAATACAAAAACATTTGAGTATTTAAATTGAAAGGAACGTGTTTAAAAATGGGTAAAATTTTAGTAACGGGGGGAACTGGCTTTATTGGAAGCCATACTTGTGTTTCATTGATAAATGCCGGATATGAAATTGTTGTAATGGATAATCTCTGCAACTCTAAAGTAGAAAGCCTTGCAAGAGTTTCTTTAATTACAGGAAAAAATCCTCGTTTCTATAAAACTGATTTAAATGATTATAAAGAAATGTGCCAGATTTTTGAAGACCATAAAATCGATGCTGTTATTCATTTCGCAGGATTAAAAGCTGTTGGTGAATCTGTAAAACTGCCACTTACATATTATCATAATAATATAAGCGGAACTATTAATCTTCTCAAGGTCATGGAAAAATACGGATGCCATAAATTTATATTCTCGTCTTCAGCTACTGTTTATGGCGAAAATAACCCTGTTCCTTATACTGAAGATATGCCAACATCAGCTACTAATCCATATGGCTATACAAAAGTAATGATTGAACAAATTCTCAAAGATGTATGTACTTCAAATTCTGACTGGAAAGTAATTTCTCTTCGTTATTTTAATCCGATTGGAGCTCATGAAAGTGGATTAATGGGTGAAAATCCTAATGGTATACCTAATAATCTTGTTCCTTATATTGCACAAGTTGCTTTAGGAAAGCTTGATAAATTACATGTTTTCGGAAATGATTATGATACCCCTGACGGAACAGGTGTAAGAGATTATATACATGTTATGGATTTAGCAGAAGGACACGTTGCAGCCTTAAAATATGCCAATTCTGTAAATGGATTTGAAGCTATAAATTTAGGTACAGGAAAAGGAAGTAGTGTTTTAGATGTTGTAAAAGCTTATGAAAAAGCATGTGGCAAAAAAATTCCTTTAGAAATAGTCGCACGCAGACCTGGCGATATTGCAGAATCATACGCTGACGCTACAAAAGCAAGCGAAGTGCTTAACTGGAAGGCAACATATTCCCTTGAAAAAATGTGCACTGACAGCTGGAATTTCACAAAACAAAACCCAAAGGGATTATAATTATATAATCTATTTATTAAAATAAAAAGGATTGAGAATATGCTGGAAAATATAAATTACGAAGAAGCATTAAATAATATTTTAATTGTAGTTATTGCGGTTGCTATTGTTTTGATTCTTGTAATGCTTTTAGGCTCTAAGAAAAGCCGTTTCAGAAAAAAAATGAGTGAAATTTTCGCTGATGATACCGTAGGAAGTGCTAATCATCCAATGGAATTTAATCGTGAATATTATATTACAGGAGAAAAAACTATGCGAAAACCATCTAAATCAAAAACTCCAAGTCGTACAGAAATGGTAATGCTTGTACAGAAAGTTGATGAACGTCGCAGAACTATAGACCAAAATGGAACTTCAAAACTATATAATGAATATTATGAACTAATTTTCAGAACCAGAAAAGGAGAAATCTTACATATAGTTACTACAAAAGTAGTTTACAAAGAAGTACCCTTCAATCAGCAAGGTTCCTTGACATTTCGTGGCGAACAATTTATAAAATTCAAATTCCTTGGCGGAGAAATTACAGAAGAACGTAGTCATTATACAGCAGAAACTTCTCTTAAATCATAAAAAATAACTAAAATCAATAATTTTTATACGCACATCTTTTTATTTTTATGTATTAAAGATGTGCGTATATTCATATTAATATAAAATTAAAAGGAGGCAAATATAAATGAATATATAAAAATTCCATACCACATTTCTTTGTTATAAAAATCTTTAAGCCTTATACTCTAATACAGAATAAATCCTTTAAAGATGTATTTTTCTTTTCTAATAACCATAATACTAAGGTATACATTAAAATAGCTGCTGCAACAGAAATACATAATAACAATCTCTCTGGTACAAATTTAAATAATGACATACATAAAACAGCAGTTGTTGTACACATAGCTGAAGCATATATAATCGGTAAAAGCAATTTTAAAAGTCCTATAGATTCACCAAAAGCATTTTTTAAACTATAAAGACAAAGTACAAATATCAATCCATAACATAAGCTTGTGGAAATTCCTGCACCACTTACACACATTGACGGAATATTAAGTAAAATTATATTTCCTATAAGCTTAACAATTACACCAGCAATCATAAATTTAACTGGCAAATCAGCTTTACCTATCCCCTGTAAAATACTGAAAAGAGGAACAGTAAGACATAAAAAAATCATACCTGGTACTAATGCTTTTAATGCCTCAGAAGCTATCTCCATTTCCTGCAAATGTCCTGAATAAAGAAATCCCATAACAGGCTTTGATAAAAAAAACAATCCAAAACCAGAAGGTATAGCAAAAAATGATGTAGCAAATAATACTGAACGAGTCTGAGATGCTACAATATCTTTCTTTCCTTTAGTCCATGCCTGTGCTGCACAAGGTAATGCACTTTTTCCAAACATATTTGTAACAGAAGGAACAAGATTAAATACAGTCAATGCCATTCCTGTAAAAGAGCCATATACAAACGCTGGAAAAGCAGAATCAGAGGCAATTTCTCCAAAATTACGAATTAAATCCATAGATGCTCTTGATTGCACATTACCTAAACATCTCATCATTGTACATAAATCAATAAGTGAAGTTAAATTTGTTACAATAGAGCCAAGAGCTACAGGTATCATGATTTTAAGAAGTTCACATAATATTGACTTTGTACTTGTCACATGTGTATCAGATTTTAACTTGCTTTTTCGTATTCCATCACTTGCAAAATTGCGTAAAAACAAATACAACCATCCGACAACAGTAGAAATAGTTACACCTAAAACACCGGCTGCTGACGCTATAGGTAAAATCTGTGTTCCTGTAGGAAAATATGCTAATACCTCTGCTTCATGTTCTATAACAAACTGACTAAAAAATAATCCAAATAAAAGTTTTGCTATTGACTCAACAGCCTGAGATACAGCAGTAGGATACATATTTTGCATTCCTTCATAATATCCACGCTCTACTGCTGTTATGCAACCAAAAAATGCTGATGGAGCTATTGCTAAAATAGAAAAATAAGCATCAGTGTCAGCAGCAGCATAAGTAGCAAACGGTCGGGCTGTAACCCATATTATAAATGTAAGAAATAATCCTAATAATGCAAAAAAGCAACGAGAAACACGTCTTATTTTTCTGACTGTACATACATGACCATACGCCATTTCCTGTGCGGTAACCTTAGCAATCGCTGTAGAAAGCCCTGTAATAGAGAGTGCATATATAGGCAAAAACAATCCATATGCACAACTGAAATATCCCATACCAACACCGCCAAGCAAATTTGTAAGCGGTATCTTAAATAATGCTCCCATGACTTTCGCAATAGCAGCAGAGACAATCAAAATCAAAGAGCCTTTTAAAAATGTCTGCTTTTTCAAGCGATTTTTCCTCCTTGCTGTTAAGTTTCTTTCAATTATTATAAAATTTATGTTGCTGAATCGAAAAATATGTGCTATAATAATAAAAGTGCGTGGGAATAATTTTATAACTTGTCTGAAAAAAGTTATAAGCAACCATATAGAGCCAATTCTTTTTACGAAAGGAGCAATTTTCATATGCAATATCAATTTTCTGAAAATATCTCTGAATTGAAACCATCTGCAATTCGAGAAATATTAAAATTTACTGGCATGCCAGGAGTTATATCATTCGCTGCAGGTAATCCAGCACCAGAGGCATTTCCTACTGAAAAAATTGCCTCTATTTCTGAGCAGCTGCTACGTGAAAATCCTGTTCTTGCTATGCAGTATAGTATTACAGAAGGATATACACCGTTGCGTGATACTCTTAAAAAAATTATGAAAGAAAAAAATTGCTATTCCCCGGAAACTGATGATTTAATAATCACTTCAGGTGCACAGCAAGCTAATGAACTTACTTGCAAAGTCTTGCTTAATCGTGGCGATACACTGATTTGTGAATCACCAAGCTTTATAGGCTCTTTAAACGCATTTAAATCTTATGGCGTAAATTTAACAGGAGTTCCGCTTGAATCTGATGGAATGAATATGGAAGCTCTGGAGGAAACATTAAAAACTAATCCTAACTGCAAATTGATTTATGTTATTCCAAATTTCCAAAACCCAACAGGCTTTGTTATGTCCTTAGAAAAAAGAAAATCATTATATGCTCTTGCCTGCAAATATAATGTAATTATTTTAGAAGATAATCCTTATGGCGATTTACGCTTTTCAGGCGAGGAAATCCCTTCTATAAAAAGTATGGACGTAGAAAACAGAGTCGTATATTCAGGTACATTTTCAAAAATTCTTGCTCCTGGATTCCGTGTAGGATATGTAATAGGTGCAAAGGAAATACTTCAAAAAATTATTGTATGTAAACAAGTTGCTGATGTTCATACAAATATCTGGGCACAGGCTATTTGTGAGAGATTTTTAAATACAGTAAATATGGATGAACATTTTGAAAATTTACGCAAAATTTATCGTCATAAATGCAATCTTATGACAGATACAATGAAAGAATCCTTTTCTGAAAAAGTAACTTTTCAGAAACCTGACGGCGGATTATTTATATGGTGTACTCTTCCAGATGAATGCGACATGAATGAATTCTGCAAAAAATCTGTTGAAGATTATAAAATTGCTGTTGTTCCAGGAAATGCTTTCCTTGTAAATGAAACAGAAAAAATAAATTCATTCCGTCTAAATTTTTCAACACCTACTGACGAGCAAATTGTCAAAGGAATTACTATACTCGGTAAAATGACAAAAGAATTTTTAAATTAAATTACAAAGTTTATAAAATATTGTATTGAAAGGAATTTTTAATTATGGCACAGAGAAAACCTTCTTCAACTGACCGCTACATGGTAACAGAAAAGTATATTGTAACAAGAGGAACTGCACTTCATTTCCCATCAAAAACATTTGGAAAAAATATAACTCCTGACACTGTATATGGTGTTATTGTTGATATTCCAATAAGTCCTACTATACTAGCTACTCTTGTAACTTATATCAATGGTGCTGCAAACTTGTATTTCAATAATGGCGGTGAATATATAGGTGCTGCTCAGCGTTATCAGACTGTTGCTCAACCTGCAAGAATATTAGTTGCAAATGCTCCAAGAATGCTTGGTGACTGTCAAAAAACAACAAAGCTTGACTTACCTAACAGAGCAAAGCATCATATTCATTTAATCACAAAGAATGGCATCTACAAAAAGGAACTTGTTCTTGATAATCTTCCTAATGAATCAAAAGACGTACAGACTGTTGTTTATTTATATCAGCAGGTAATGAACGCTCTTCATACTGCACAGCTAAAGGACCAGTTAAAGTAAAATAATCTCCGGTTCTGTTCTAAGGAAAAAAGAAAGGTGGATTGATTCTCAATGGGAGAACAAGAAAGAAAAAAGGTAATTTTCAGCGGAATACAACCAACAGGTACATTTACCCTTGGAAATTACATCGGGGCTATCCGAAACTGGGGGCCTTTACAAGATGAATATAACTGTATTTACTGTGTTGTTGACATGCACGCAATCACAGTACGTCAGGACCCTGCAAAATTAAGAAAAAATACATTGCAGGCTTATGCACTTTTATTGGCTTGTGGTATTGATTTAGAAAAATCTATACTCTTTATTCAAAGTCATGTAAAAACTCATGCTGAGCTGAGTTGGATTTTAGGATGCAATACACAATTCGGCGAACTCTCACGTATGACACAATTTAAGGATAAAAGTGCAAAACACGCTGATGATATAAATTCAGGATTATTTACATATCCTGTTTTAATGGCTGCTGATATTTTAGCATATAATGCTGACCTTGTTCCAGTAGGAGTAGACCAGAAACAGCATCTGGAACTTGCAAGAAATATCGCACAGCGTTTTAATCAGAGATATGGTGAATTTTTCACACTTCCTGAACCATATATCCCACCTGTAGGAGCAAAAGTAATGTCATTACAGGAACCTACTAAAAAGATGTCTAAATCAGATGAAAATCCTAATTCATGTATTTTAATTTTAGATGACCGTGATACTATTATAAGAAAATGCAAGCGTGCTGTTACAGATAGTGATACTGTTGTAAGATATGCTGAAGGAAAAGATGGTATCAATAATTTAATGACAATTTACTCAAGCATAACAGGAAAATCATTTGAAGCTATTGAACGTGAGTTTGATGGAAAAGGATATGGAGATTTCAAGTTAGCTGTCGGCGAGACTATTGCTGACCATTTACAGCCTATGCAGGATGAGTTTAACCGTCTTTTTGCAGATAAAGCTTATCTGAAAGAATGTTATACTTCTAATGCTGCAAAAGCTTTGTCATATTCTCAGCGTATTTTAAACAAAGTTTATCGTAAAGTTGGTTTTGTTGACGCACGATAAAATAAAAATTTTATATAGGGCAGAACATATAGGTTCTGCCCTGTTATAATCAAAGAAAGGAATATAACATGGTAGATTTCAATCAAAAACCATTTTATAATATAGATGATTTAAAAGAAATCATTTCTCTGCTTCGTAGCCCTGGCGGATGTCCTTGGGACAAAGAACAAACTCATGAATCTATAAGAATGAATTTCATCGAAGAAGTTTATGAAGCTATTGAAGCTATTGATAAAAATGACTCTGAATTATTAAGAGAAGAGCTTGGCGATGTACTTATGCAAGTAGTTTTTCATTGCCAGTTATCTGAAGAAGAATCTGATTTTAATTTTGATGAAGTTTGTGATGAAGTTTGCAAAAAATTGATAATTCGTCATCCTCATGTATTTGGAAACATAAATGTTTCAGATACAGGAGAAGTTTTAAACAATTGGGAAGCTATTAAACAGCAGACAAAGGGACAGACAACGTATACTGAAACACTTGAAAGCGTTGCTGTTTCTCTTCCTGCACTGATGAGAGCTCAGAAAGTAGGAAAACGTGCTGCAAAATCAGGATTTGATTTTACTGGTACTGGTGATAATTTTGAAAAGTTAAAATCCGAAGTAGAAGAATTACAAGAAGCCATTAAAAATGGAGATAAAAAATCAGCTTCCGAAGAGCTTGGGGATATTCTGTTTTGCTGTACAAACATGGCTCGTGCTATGCAGGTAGATTCTGAAGAACTGCTGACAAATGCAACAGAAAAATTTATAAATCGTTTTGCTCAGATGGAAAATCAAATTTTAAAAGATAATAAAAATATGAAAGACCTTAATTTAGAACAACTTGATGAATACTGGAATCAAGTTAAACAACAGGAGAATTAAATATATGCGTTTAGATAAATATTTGAAAGTTTCACGTCTTATTAAAAGGCGTACTGTTGCAAATGAGGCTTGTGATGCACAAAAAGTATTAGTAAATGGAAAAGTAGCACGTGCCTCTTATGATGTAAAACTGGGTGATATTATCGAAATCTATTTAGGACAAAGAGAATTAAAAGTAAAAGTAGAACAAATTACAGAACATGCTTTAAAAGAAGATGCTTCTTCTATGTATTCTGTAATTTCATAAAAGAATAAAATATATTAAATTAAAAAATTAAAAGGAAAGTGATTTAATGAAGCTTGGTATGGTAGGTCTTCCTAATGTAGGAAAGAGTACATTATTTAATGCTTTAACTAATGCAGGTGCAGAATCAGCAAACTATCCATTCTGTACAATTGAAAAAAATATTGGTATAGTTTCTGTACCTGACTCACGTCTTGACAAATTGGCTGAAATGTATGAACCAGATAAATTTACTCCAGCAACATTGGAATTTGTAGATATTGCTGGTCTTGTAAAAGGTGCTTCCAAAGGCGAGGGACTTGGAAATAAATTTCTTGCAGATATACGTGAAGTTGATGCAATAGTTCACGTTGTACGCTGTTTTGAAGATATAAATGTAATTCATGTAGATGGAAATATCAATCCTGCAAGAGATATTGAAACAATAAATCTTGAACTTATTTTTTCTGATATAGAAGTAGTTCAAAGAAGGATAGACAGAACTAAAAAAGCTCTTAAAGGTGATAAAAAACTACAAGCACAAGTTGATTTCTTAGAACGTCTTAAAGCACACCTTGAAGAAGGTAAATCTGCACGTGGTTTTGATTTTACTGAAGACGAATTGACATGGATTCGTGAAACTCCACTTTTATCTGCTAAACCTGTAATATATGCAGCAAATTTATGTGAAAAAGATTTCTCTGAAGATTTAGCAAATCAAAAACATTATCAAACTGTTTGTAGTATTGCCGAAGAAGAACATGCAGCGGTGCTTCCTATTTGTGCAAAAATTGAATCAGAAATAGCAGACCTTGAAGATGATGAAAAAGAAATGTTCTTAAGTGAACTTGGTCTTGAAGAATCTGGTCTTAACCGTATTATACGTGAAGGATATAGCTTATTAGGTCTTATTTCTTACCTTACAGCCGGAAAACAGGAAGTTCGCGCATGGACAATCAAAAAAGGAACAAAAGCTCCTCAGGCAGCTGGAAAGATACACACAGACTTTGAAAAAGGATTCATAAGAGCTGAAGTTGTTTCATTTGATGATTTAATGACTTGTGGCTCTATGTCAGCAGCAAAAGAAAAAGGTGTTGTAAGATTAGAAGGAAAAGAATATGTAATGCAAGATGGCGATATTGTTCTGTTCCGATTCAATGTATAAATAAAATTACATAAATAAATATTTAAAACAGAGGCAAATGCAAAATATTTTGCATATTACCTCTGTTTTAACATGTTTAATATTTTTAATATAAAAAGAAAAGGTGAATTTATTTTGCAAAACACAAAAAAATTAAATGTATTTGAAATAGAATCTATTCCAAAGGCAGTTGCAACGCTTGCAATACCATCTGTTCTTAGTATGCTTGTTACTGTTCTTTATAATATGGTTGATACATTTTTTGTAGGACAAACCCATGACCCATATCGAATGAATGCGGTTTCTATGGCAACACCTGTTTTCATGATGCTTATGGCAATTGGAAACTTATTCGGAATCGGTGCTTGTGCATTTATTTCCCGTTCTCTTGGTTCTGGAGCAACAGAACGTGTAAAAAAAATCAGTAGCTTTAGTTTCTGGTGTGCTGTAATACTTGGAATAGTCGCAACAATTCTTATGACTACAGGTGTATCTATGCTTATGCCACTTTTAGGAGCAGATGCTGATAAGAATATTGCTACCATAGGAAATAATATAACTGGTGCCGAATTAGAACGCCAGATTGAAAATTACAGAAATCTTGAAAAATATACAAAAGATTATTTATTCTACATAGGAATAGGTGCAGTTCCAACTATAATAAGCAGTTGCTTCAGTCATATGACAAAGGGAGAAGGTGCGGCTAAAATTTCAATGTTTGGAATGATTATTGGTTCTGTAACAAATATGATTTTAGACCCTATTATGATTCTTGCTTTGGATATGGGTGTAAAAGGTGCTGCTATTGCAACAACAATCGGAAACTGTGTTTCTGTTCTCTTCTATTTTGGTTATTTACTACGAAAGAATACAATTCTTTCAATTTCTCCAAAACAATTTTCTATTGGCAATGGCATTGCTGCTGGTGTAATTGCTATTGGTGTTCCAACCTTCTGTACAAATCTTCTCATGAGCTTTTCAAATATTGTAATGAATCGTTTCTTAAACAATATTGATATTTTAGCTACAGGTGCAATGGGTATTGCTATGAAAGCAAATATGTTAGTAGTATTCCTGCAAATGGGAATCGGTATGGGAATTCAACCATTAGTAGGATATCATTATGGTGCAGGAAATCGAAAAAGAATGTCTAAAATTATGAATTTCAGTATTATCTGTACCATGATAATTGGTATTACTTTAACAGCAGTATATTTTATTTTTACTGAACCACTAATAAGTCTTTTTATGACAGAAGGAGCTTCTGCATCAGCAGAAGATGTTTCAAAACAAATTTCATATGCAGTGAAAATGCTTCGTGCTTTAATGGTTTCTGGTCCATTCTTGGGAATTATCTTTGTCAACAACTTCTCATTACAAGGAATGGGACGTGGTATATCATCATTACTTCTTTCAATAAGCAGACAAGGTTTTGTATTCTTGCCTGTACTTATTTTAGCAAATGCATGGATTGGTTTAAATGGTCTTATTTATGCACAACCAATCGCAGACTTGATTTCTGTAATAATTTCATTCTTCATGGTTTGGCTTGCAAAAAAACATATGAATGCAAATAAAACAGAAAAAGTTCTATCAAAGTGTTAAATTAAAATGAAGTTAATAAATTTTATTAAAAGGAGGTTTTTTCATGGATTCAACAGAAGAGAGATTACGAGCATTAGAAATGCGTGTTACAGTATTACAAAGACAAGTTCTTGAATTACAAAAGCAACAGATACCACAAAATCAAAATGCACAAGCACCACCTGCAAATCCAGTTACAAGTCCTGTAAACATACAGAAACAACAAATAAATAATAATCCTGCTCCAAATATAATTCCTCAAAATTCAAATATATCACCAAATAATAATATACCAACGCAAATTCCATCAAAAGAAAATGTAAGCTTTGAACGACGTTTCGGACGTGAAGCTATGGGAATAATTGCATCCGTTTTTGTATTTATTGGGCTACTGCTATTATACGCTTTTCTTCCAAGATTCATGAGAATAATCGGAATATATGTAATAGGCTTATTAATGATTGCAGTTGGATTTATAGGAAAAAAGCATTCAAAATATAAAATATTCTTCGATTGCTTTGCTGGCTGTGGTGCAGGAGTAATATATATTTCATTATTCCTTACATATAGCTATTATGCTATAGCAAATTATTTTTCATTATACATAGGCATATTTATATGGGCAATAATTATTTTATTTATGTCAAAAAAGATATTTCCCATATTCCGCATAATTGGTCAAACCGGAATTACAATTTCTATTTTATTTTACATAGCTAATCTTAATTTTTATTTTTTAAAAAGCCCGGATGAGTGGCAAAAAATATTTTTCACTATAATTTATTTTTTCATAGTATGTATTGTTTATCAATTAGCCGATTCACGAAAAGGACTTAAATCTAATTTATTAACTATAATATTTTTTACAGTTGATATAATTTTGATTGCAATACCATTTAAAACTTCTAATTCAATTATTAGTGACACAAAAATATGGAGCGTACTTACAGGAAGTGTACTTATATTATTTATCTTATTTCAATATTTCTGGTATATATGGAAAGTTGAATGGTCAGAACGTCAGTATCCTGCAATGTTCTGTGGTGTTTCAATATGGACATTATTTTTTATAAAAATTACTTCAAATAACTTATTATATCCCTTAGGAGGAGATATAAAAAACCTGATTATAATTGCAATGGCAGTTGTACTATGGTGCATATGTCAATGGCATTGTGAATCAAAAATTGTAAAAAATATAATTTTAACTGTATTTCTTATAATGCTTCTTCCTGCAATACATAGACTTTCAGATTACTATGAATTATGCTTATGGATTGTTCTGACAGCTACTATTGCTATAAATGGACTTTATTTTCTTGAAAAATATTATGTTCAAACAGCATATGTATTTTTAATCTATGGCTTAATATTTACAGTTCCATCAATGTCTATATTAAATGAAATGCTTAAAAGCAGTTATATGTTTCTTTTAATTTATGCCATAATTGCTTTAATAAACACTTTTACTACACTGTACTGTCGTCATAAACATCTACAAAAAGGGCTTCAGAATATTGCTTATGGTATAACAATACTTCAAATGTTGTCTGGCTTTGTTTTAATTTTAACAATCAGATATGATTTTATTCCTTTAGTAATATTAGCTGATATGTTAGTTATAAGTGTATTTTTGCTTAACTCAATATTTATCTTTAAACAATCAAATAAATACCCATTGATTCTTATTTATTTATGTATTAAATTTACAATATTGATATTATTTATTTTGCCATCATTCTATGCTAACAGATATGTTTATAGTATTGCTTGTATAATTTTTGGTATTATACTTCTTGTATTTGGTTTTATGAAATCAAAAAAATACGTTCGTATATATGGACTTTCACTTTTCATGCTATTTGTATGCAAATTATTATTACTGGATATATCATATAATAATTTGAAGCTCCATGCACTTGGATTTTTAGCATGTGGCATTATTTGCTTTGGAATAAGCTATCTCTATAGTAGAATGGACAAATTTTTTGAGTTAGAAAAAGAAAAAAATTAATATGATAATATATTTAAAATCCGTTACTGAAAACTTATAAAAAGTTATAAATCAACTTTTATGTTTCATTCCTTGTTCAGCGTGTACGCTTTTGATAACATCTACTCACGTTTGGTATAACACTCCGAAGGCGTAAATTCCCAACTAACGTATCGGTACATATCAACAGCATTTGTTTTAGCTATGCTGTTAATCCATATCGCATTAAATTGACACTTGCCTGATAATCCCTGTCAATTGCGTTATGACATTCAGAACAGATGTATATATGTTCTGAATGTTTCAAATCTTTCTTTACATATCCACAGCAGGAGCATAATTTACTTGACGGATAGTATCTGTCAGCTGTTATAAATTCAATATTATTCCAGTTGCATTTATACTGCATCTGCCTGTAAAATTCATTGAAACACTGTTCCTGTACCGCTTTGGCAAGGTATTTATTCGTCATCATACCTTTTACATTCAAATCTTCCAAAACAATAAACTTTGGTTTTCGGTTTATTATTTCAGAAGTAGTCTGATGCAGATAATTATGACGAATATCTGTCAGTCTATGAGTGATTTTTAAAAGTTTCTTTTTACTTTTTACAATATTGCGTGTTTTACAGTAACATTCTCCTTTCTTGTTTTTTGCATATTTTTTAGATATGCGACGTTGCAATCTACGCTTTTTTTTCTTTAGTTTTCTGACTTTTGCGGTCTTGTTGATATTTTTATAAACTTTTTTATCAGAACATACAGCAAGGTCTTTGATGCCTATATCAATTCCAATTCCCTGATTCATTGGCTTTTCCTGTGATTCTTCATATTCAATTCCAACAGAAATCCACCAGTTCAAGCCGTCAAAAGTAATTCTCGGGTTGGAATACTTTGCATCAACGGGAATTCTGTCAGGCTCTGACACTTCACAAGATTGAACTTCTGCTTGTTCTTCTTTTTACTTGTTGTCAGCTTTTCCAATTTTACATGGGTAGAAGTAAAGCTGATTTTAGACGTATCAGCATAAAATGATGGTTTGGACTTTCTTCTGCTCTTGAATTTCGGATAATCTGCAAGCCCTTTAAAAAAATTTAGATATGCCTTTACAGCATCTTTTATTGCCTGCTTTGGAATATTGTTGCTGTAATCATTCAGCCATTGATATTCTTTTTCCGATTTTAGAACAGTAAAAATTTTTCTCAAATCATAATCGGAAATGAATTTGTTTCCCAACTCATAATTTTTCTGCTCATAACTTAATGCCCAGTTGTATGCAAATCTTGCAAGTCCTGCACAGGCAAACAGCTTTGTTTTCTGCTTATTATTCGGATAGAGCATTACTTTGATTGTTTTAATCATTTTCTGTAAGCTCCTTTATTATTTTCTTTGCTTTATTTGCACGTTTTCCTTGTAATTTACAGCTGAATATAGTAATAATCTGTACTAAATCTTTTACAAGTTCTTCCTGTTCCGTTTTCTCTGTTGTATCAACAACTTCAATTTCACAGCCGTATAATTCCGCAATATATTCAATCAGTTCAAAACCAAACCTTGTAAGTCTGTCCTTATAAAGCACAACTACTTTTGAAATACTTCTGTTTGCCATGCCTTTTATCAGTTCCTGCAATCCTTTACGCTTATAATTGATTCCCGAGCCTATATCTGATATGATTTCAAACGGTTTGCCCTGTGCAAGCAGATATATTCTCATATTTTCTTCCTGTCGTTTCAAATCGTCTTTCTGTTTCGGAGAACTAACACGACAGTAACCTACCGTTTTTCTTTGCTTTTTTACAGGTTTATTCAATATTTGATTCAGGTCATCTTCTGAATAATAACGATAGCCGTTAGGACTTGTATGATGCGGTTTCAACCTTCCCGATTTATCCCAATTTCTTAAAGTCTGTGCTGTTACTCCCAGAATTTCTGTCATTTCATGTATAGTGTAATATTTCATTTTTATCACCTCTATACATGATTATAGAATATTATATCATAAAAGTCAACAGCGAATTTATAACTTTTTACAATTTATTTTTAACAGTTAACCCCCTATCAAAGACAGAGGGATTTTATTATATTCTAAACATAAAATATAATCTAAATTATTTTATAAGTAACTCAATCAATATGCCATATCTTTTTTCCAGAGCCAACTTCAAAATGATATATTACAATTCCAAGGTCAATTTTAGAATAAAAGCCACCAGTAGTTTTAACCTTAATTTCACCAGAATCTAAAGAAAATAAAAATTTCTGCTGATTCATAGCAGTAGGTGCAAGCATTGCATATTCCATTCCTTTTTTAAACCACTCAGGCATTTCACCTTTAAAATCACAGAGCTGATTCATAGATTTACTTTTATGTGCTACTCCCTGAGTCTGTCCATATCCAATTGATAATACACATAAAAGCTTTTCACCTTTATTTACAATACATTTACTCTTTTTCTTACTGAATGTCATAGCAACCCAACATGTATTTAATCCAAGTTGCTGTGCTTTTATCACAATGCGTTCACCATAATATCCGATTTTTTTATCTAAATCATCTGATTTCTTACCAATTAAAGCGATATAATTTTCTACTCCGCTAAATTTCCCGTAATGTGCTAAAAAACTATTGAAAGCATCAGGCTCATCAGTAATAAGCTGAATATGTAATCCACTTTCATCATTGCATTCTTTAATTTCAGATTCAAGCTGCAAGATAATATCAGAAGGAATACGCTTGTTAGTATAACTTCTTACAGAATGACGCTCTTTAATTGCCTCATAAATATCCATATTAAAAACTCCTTTATATTAATTACTAATGATTATAATAAAACATGCAAATTTTATTCTTCATCATATCCAAGATGATTATCTGGATAACTTTGATTTACTGCCTGATATATAATACTATCAATATGATTAACCAGCATTTTTAATTTTATCCACTCAGTATTATCTATATCCACATAATAAAAATTCATTGTACCTTTTTTACGCATTGCTACAATTTTAGCATCTTTTAAAATTTTAATATGATGCGAAACTGCCGGACGTGATAAATGCGTTTTTTCAGTAATTTCACCGACTCTAAGTCCAACATGCTCACTATTTAAAA
>JAFTWL010000052.1 GCA_017465305.1 Ruminococcus sp.
ATAGAAAGCCCCAATCCTGTTGATTTTCCTGCTGTTTCAACTGTATAAAATCTATCAAATAATCTGAACACACTGACAGCATTCAATTTTTTAGATTTATTTGAAAAAATAATGTTACAGTTCTCTGTAAGTATAATTTTTAAATCACCATCGCTATACTTTATTGCGTTTGAAATAATATTTGAAAAAATTCTCATCAAGGCATTTTTATTTAGCATACGATGTACTTTTTTATAACAAATATCTATATCTGGAATTAATTCAGCATTTTTAATATCAGCATAAAAATTAGAAATACTTTCTTCCAAAATATTATTTACAATAACATCTTCAAGATTAAAATCTTTATCTTCAGATAAAACAATAGAGTATTTTAACATTTCATCTGTCAATTGTCTTACTGCATTTGTTCTCTCTGATATAATTTTTAAATACTTGTTTACCTTTTCTGATTTTTCTTCCTGCTCAAGCAAATCTAAATATCCACATATCGTTGTTAATGGTGTTCTTAAATCATGTGAGATATTTGTAATTGCTTCTTTAAGTTCTGCATCTCCAAGCTGAAAGCAATGTCGCTCTTCATTCAACTGTTTAAGTTGAACATTTAAACTTTCAGCAAGATTTCGCATATCTTTATCATTTGAAGATATATCAATAAGTGTATTAGTGTCTGACTCAAGTTTTTCAGAAAGCTTTTCTTTTATCTCTATTGCAGATTTTTTCATAATATAAATTTTTATAAATAAAATGATTATAACTACTATTAGCAAACTTAAAATACTTATGAGCCAGAACAATAATATCACTTCCTTATTATTATTTTAAATCTTTCTTTCTAAACACTAAAATACCTATACCTGTTGTAATAAGTAAAATAATACATGAATATCCCGCCTTCTGACCAGCTTTATCAGATTCTTCCATAGCAACTTGATAAATCTGAGATGAAGGAATAAAATCATTTAAAAATTCATAAACTTTTAGCTTTGTTCCTGTTAGATAATTGGGATTTTTTTCTTTAATAAATTCTGTTGTTTCTTCTTCCTCATTGGTTATAGAATAACTATCATAATATTCTGGTTGACGTAATTTATTATCAATAGTCAGCGAAGTACAAAATAAAACAATAGTTACAATCAAAATTACAACAGAAGCTACTGCCTTACTTTGAATTAACATAGAGAGCAATAAAAAAATAGCAGTTATTGCAATCATAGCTAAACAACTTAAAAAAGTTAATAATAAAATTTGCTTTATAGATAAATCTGTAGGTGTTAAAATTATATTTCCTAAAATTAAAACTGTTACAATATAAGATAAATGTATAATTAAATTTGCAACAACACAAGTAATAAGATTAGATATGTATATAGAAGGTCTTGTACGACCTACAACAATCTTATTTCTTATAGTTCCATCTGAATACTCTGTTCCAACAAAAATTCCAACTAATACTGCGGCTGCAAAAATAAGATACATTCCACCAACAAAAATTAAACCATCTACACTGGTAAATCTGCTTTCACCTAATCTGGCATAAGCATCTGCATTTTTCTTTATATCAATATAACGCATAAGAACACAAAAAATTCCTAATCCAATTGAAAAAGCCATAGCTAATTTAAAAATTAAACTTTTAAAAAGTCTTACAAAATTCGCATTAATCAATCGATTCATTTTCTGTCCCCTCCTACTAAATTAACAAAATAGCTTTCCAAGCTCTCATCATGTTCATTCATTGAAAATACTTCACAATTTTCTTTTGTCAATTCATTAACAAACTTTGTAACATTAACTTTAGCAAAAATATCAGCATTTAAATTATCTATAATACTATATTCTAAATTCATTCTGTCAAGTACTTTCACAAGTGCTTTTGTATCTGAAACCTGAACTCTTGTACATTTTCTGCAAGCCTTTTCAAGCTCTTCTGCACTAATTTCCTTAACCATTCGTCCCTTGTCTATAAATCCATAGTGAGTAGCAAGGCGGGATAATTCATCAAGAATATGACTTGAAATCAACACTGTAATCTGTTTTTCACGATTAAGTTTTAAAATCAACTCACGTATTTCAATAATACCCTGTGGGTCAAGACCATTGATAGGCTCATCCAAAACAAGAAAATCTGGACTTCCTGCTAAAGTAATTGCAATGCCAAGTCTTTGACGCATACCAAGTGAAAAGTTTTTTGCTTTTTTCTTACCTGTATTCTCCAAGCCTACAAGTTTAAGAATTTCAGATATTCCATCAAATGATGGCAACCCAAGTATTCTATATTGTTCTTTCAGATTTTCTTCTGCTGTCATACTCATATAAATTGATGGAGTTTCTACAACTGCTCCCATTCTTCTGCGTGATTTACTTATATCACTATCAGTATTTTTTCTCCCATAGAGTACATACTCCCCTGATGTAACAGGCTGCAATCCGCTTATCAAACGAATCAATGTTGTTTTTCCAGCACCATTCTTACCAACAAATCCATAGATTGAACCTTTAGGCACGTGCATAGAAAGACCATTCAAAGCTTTAAAATTTCGATAATGCTTACTTAAAGCATTTGTTGTTAAAACATAGTCCATTTTATAGACCTCCTTTTCTTTAATGATTTCATTCTAACAACTAATAGTTAAGAAAATAGTAAAGAAAAGAGTTAAGATTCAGTTAAGATTTATAATATTCAATTATCTCTCATTTTAAAGCCAATTCCCCATACAGCTTCAATATAGTCCTTACCAGAAACTTCACGTAATTTTCTACGTAAGTTGCTAATATGTACTTTAAGTGAACTTTCTACACAATCAGGAGTATCATAACTGATTTTATCAAGAATTGAAGACTTTGTAATAACCTGATTTGGATTTATCATAAGAAGTTTTAAGATAGCGTATTCAGTTTTAGTCAATTTTATAGGTATATCAGACACAAAAACTTCATGTAAATCAGTGTTAATTATTATATCTGAAAATATAATTTTACTTAATGATTGATTTTTTGTATTACGAAGCTGTACAATTATTCTTGCAAGTAATTCATTCATATCAAATGGTTTAGTTATATAATCAGCAGCACCGCCTAATAATACTGCAACTTTATTATTTACATCAGCTTTTGCACTCATTACAATAACAGGAATTCCTTTGATTTTAGTTAATACTTCTTCACCAGAAAGCCCTGGCATCATCAAATCAAGTAAAATCAAATCAGGTTTATGATTTGATAATAAATATATTGCTTCTGTTCCTGAATAGGCTTGTAAAACAAAATATCCTTCACGCTTTAATACATCATTGAGCATTTCATTTATATATTGGTCATCATCAATTATTGCAATTTGTGGCATTATTTTTTACCTCCTATGATAATTTAATTATATTATATCAGAGAAGAACAAAAAAATCAATGTTCATTTGTAGTTATAACTTGTAAAATATAAATCATAAATGCAATTATAAATAAAATTTTAGTAAAATTGACCTATACAATACATCAAAAAATTGTGGAAAAACGCCTTTGAATTTTTCAGATAAATTTGATATAATTAAATAATAGAAAATATAAACATCAACGTATAGCAAATAATAAAATAATCAATAAAATAATGATAGGAGAAATAAAATGAATCTTAATATAGGCGATATTGCTATTTATGGCTGTATGGGCATATGCCGTTTTGAAGGAACTGAGAAAAGATGCTTTAATGGAATAGATGAAAACGACTATTACAAGTTTGTTCCTGTTAAAGGAATCGGAAATAATACGTATTATATACCTGCTTCATCTTCTGACGAAAAAATAAGAAATTTATTAAGCGAAAAATATGTTTATAATGTTCTTAATAAAATTTCTGATATTGAACCATTAGAAATAAACCAACTTACAAATATAAGACAGTTTGTAGAGCAATCTGTAAAAGAAGGAAATTATGAAAACATTATTTCAATTTTAAAATATATGCACAATAAAAAATGTACTTATAGTGTAAATGGCAAAAAATAACTCAATCTGATAAACTATCATTAAAAACTGCATACTTAGTAATGATTTCAGAATTTTCAAAAGTAATGGATATTAGTGAAGAAAGTATAGTTAATCTTATAAACGAAAATATTGAATTTTTAATATCTGATATTATATCAAATTAAAATTTATAATATAAAAATAAAAGAAGTACATCAAATCTGAAAATGATTTACTTATTTTATTTTTATCACTTAACAACACAGATGGTTTTTAGTTTTTTAATAGTAGTAGTTAAATCTTTTTGATTTTCCATTACATTATCAATATCCTTATAAGCAAATCGAGATTCTTCTGCTACATCAGATTTTTTTAGTTTCCCCAGAACTATATTTTTTTGTTTTAAATCTACCATAACTGACTCAACTGAAAAAGTTTCTAAAGCTTTACTGCGTGAATATTTTCTGCCTGCTCCATGAGAAGATGTTGAAAAACTATCTTCATTCCCTAATCCTTTAACAATATAACTATTAGAACCCATCGAACCAGGAATAATTGCTACTTCTCCATTTGAAGTATGAATAGCTCCCTTACGATGTACCCATACATCTTCATTAAAATGTGATTCAAAATTTGCATAATTATGATGACAGTTAATTTCATTAGAAAATTCAGGAGTTAAACCAGCATATTTATTTAATTGTTCTGAAAATATTTGCTTAACTTTATTCAGCATTAACATCCTGTTCTCAAATGCAAAATTCATTGCTAAATGCATCCAGTTAAGATAGTGCTGCCCTTCGTTACTGTTTACTGGCAAAAACGATAGATTATATTCTAAAGGAACAGAAGAAAAATACTTTTCATTTAGATTCTTTGCAATCTTATTAAAATATTGTCCAATCATATTCCCCAGCATTCTACTCCCTGAGTGAAGCATGATACAAGCCATACCATTTTCATCTTCCTGTATCTCAATAAAATGATTTCCTCCACCTAATGTTCCTGCATGAAAATAACTTTCCTTAATATATGATAGGAGTTCCTCATCTTTTATATATTTTTCCAATTCAATCTGAGCTTTATCCAATACTTTTGATTCTTGTGGTTGTTTATAATGCTGATAGCCAACTGGTATAGTGCGAAGTATTGCTCCTACTATACATTTAATAAGTTCTCCGCTTCCTGTTTTAATCTCTTTCAAAATATTAACTGGAATATCTGTTTGTAAAAATGCCATACCACATCCAATATCAACACCAACTGCATTTGGAATAATAGTATCTTTACAGGCAATTACACCACCTATAGGCATTCCTACACCTTTATGTGTATCAGGCATCAATGCAATATGATGATATGCAAAAGGCAAATTTGCTAAATTTATTGCCTGCTCTAAACAACTATCTTCAATTTCTTCTATAGATTTTGCCCAAATATAAATTGGTACTTTCATCTTATCTTTATCATAATACTCAAACATTTTAAAAACCTCCTTTAATTTACATATCAAGATTTATTTAATAAATTTGTAAGCTGAGTTAATAAATCACCATTTCCGCTAATAGAAATACTTCCAACATTTTCGCAAATACGTTCAATATATTCAAGTTCTTTAAGTTTATACAATGTCTTATTTTCATCCATAAGTTTTGCAGTATTTAAAAGTGAACGAGTAGAAGCAACTTCCTCTCTACGAGTGATAACATTAGCTTGAGC
>JAFTWL010000053.1 GCA_017465305.1 Ruminococcus sp.
AAAAGCAAAAAAAAATCCAATCAAGCAAGCACAAAAACCGCCAAAAGGCAATGATAAAGCCATCAGTTTCACAGGGAAAGCCATATCTTCACTGTGAAAAAATTGAACACTAAATTCATGAGAAAAAACAAAAAGAATTCCTGAAACTAAAACACCTAATATTGAGCAAAAAGAAAGTGCATAAAATAAAATACGATTAGGGTTACCACTTGGTTTTCCAAGTTCTTCTGAAACAAAACGACTTGTACAAAGAAAGCCATTCCCATTTGCCAAAGTTGAAGCAAGATTGAAAAATGAGCTTGTCAATGCTGTAACTCCAACAGTCGCTGAACCAACTTTTTTTGCTACCCATACATTTATCACTAATGACAAACATTCAAGAAAAAATTGAATTATGGTTAAAATTAAAGTGTCTTTTACAATATTTCTACGTACCATAAAACTTCTCCTTCTTATAATAATTAAAATCTTACACTTATTTCCTTTTTATTTTAACTTCAATGGTAAATGTTATTCAGTATATCTTATAATAATGCACATCTTAAAAGTTTTTTCTTTATTATTTTCTGTATATTTGAAAATCTGATGAAAATTCAAAAAATATGCTTCCATTTCATAAATTGCTATGATATACTGTTATTTAAATTACTCAAATTTAATTTTAAGAAAGAAGGTCGATTTATAGTGAAAGAAAAAATAAATAAATTTTTTCAAGGACGATATGGACATGACGAATTACATGGCTTCCTTATGATTTTATTCACGATATTATTTTTGATTTGTTGTATAACAAAATTTTATATTTTTAATATTCTATCTTTTTGCACAATAGCATATGCAATTTTTAGAATGCTTTCAAAAAACATCATAAAACGTCAAAAAGAAAATCAAAAATTTCTTTATTATAAAAATAATATAACTTCATGGTTCAAAAGAACAAAATCAAATTTATCAAAAAACAGTTCATTCTGTATTTATTTATGTCCTGACTGTCATCAAAAAGTACGTGTTCCAAAGGGAAAAGGGAAAATATGTATTAAATGTCCGAAATGCAGCAAAGAATTTACGAAACGGAGTTAATCAATGTATGGATATATAAAAGTTTTTCAACCTGATTTAAAATTTCGTGAATTTGATATTTATCAATCGCATTATTGTGGTCTTTGTCAAACATTAAAAAAGAACTTCGGATTAAAAGGACAGATTACACTAAGTTATGATTTAACATTTTTATCTTTATTATTAGATTCTCTTTATGAACCAAAATGTAAGGAAATTTATCATAGATGTGCATTACACATGGGTAAACGAAAAGTATGTTATTATAGTTCTATTTCCGATTATATAGCTGAAATGAATTTAATTTTATCATATGAAAAAGCTATAGATGACTGGAAAGATGAACATAACATATTAAAAAAAATCTTTTCCCTTAAAATCAAAAAAAATTATAATAAGCTATCTGAAAAATACCCCGAAAAAATTTCTGAAATAAAAAAACAAATGAATTTGCTATCAGAATTAGAAACTTCTGATAATATTGAAAACCCTGAAATTCCAGCAAACTGTTTTGGAAATATATTAGCTGAAATAATGGATTATAATAATGATATATGGTCAACTAATTTGCGAAAAATAGGCTTTTATATAGGAAAGTTTATTTATCTTTTAGATGCTTATGATGACTTAGAAAATGATAAAAAGAAAAATTCCTATAATCCATTTAAAAATAAAGATTTATCATCGCCAGAATTTCATAAGAACTGTGAAGATTTACTTCGTATTATGATTGCAGAATGTGCTTCGGCTTTCGAGCAATTACCAATCATAAAAAATGCTTCAATCCTTCGCAATATTATATATGCTGGTGTATGGCAACCTTTTTATAAAAAGAAAAAAGAATATGAAATGGATAATAATCCTCAGTAAGGAGAAATATTTTTATGACCGACCCTTATCAGATTTTAGGCTTATCACGCAATGCTACAGATGAAGAAATAAAAAAAGCATACAGAAAACTAAGCCGAAAATATCACCCGGATGCAAATGTAAATAATCCCAATGCAAAAGAATATGAAGTTAAATTCAAAGAAATTCAGACAGCATATCAGCAAATAATGGATGAACGTCAGGGAAAAACTAATCCATTTTCAAATGGATTTAATCAGAATATGAACTCTGGAACAGACGAAAACTCTTTGCATCTACAAGCAGCAGTTAATTTTATTCAAAATGGACGTTTTCAGGAAGCAATAAGAGTTTTAAATGAAATTGAACAGCGTTCAGCAAAATGGTATTATGTAAGTGCTATTGCCAATGCTGGAGCCGGAAATAATGCTTTAGCTCAACAGTACGCACAAACAGCTGTAAACATGGAACCTAATAACTTTGAATATCAGAGATTATTACAACAACTTAAAACAAATGGATTTTCATATCAGCAAATGCAGCAGCCATATACAAGTTCTTACGATATGGGTTCAGAATGTCTTAAATGCTGTGCATTTAATATACTTTGCAACACACTGTGTAACTGCCTATGCCCTTGTGGAAACGGCTATTAAACTAAAATACTAATGCTTGACAAACAAAAAATAATATGATATACTGTTATACGAATAAAAAAGAACTTTAGGGGTTATCTTAAAAATTCAAGATAAAATAACTAAAATATATATTTTTTAAATACTTCGATAATCATATTATGTTAAATTTTATCTTATTTATATGGAGTGATAACAAAACGAAAAATAAAATATTCTGAAAGGAGTAAACTACCAAATAAAATTCATAGATACAAATATATAGTTATGAATTTTATTAAACTCTTGTATAATTATAATTTATAAAAACTAAAAAGAGTTTATATGATGGTAGAAAAATTTTTATATGTTTAATTATTCCAATGACGAAGAAATGGCAGAAGCATTTTATTTGTATTCAGGTCATAAAAATGATATTTTCCAGGATGATATAGAAGAAAACAAACCTGTAAATGGTATAACATCGTATAATCTTCGTGTTTCTGTATCTACACACATAGGAAAAGTACGCGGAAATCATGAAGATAATTTCTATTTAGAAGGCGTTGCATTAAATGAAGTTTTTCGCAATGATTTCTCAGCAACATATACTATAAGCAATGCTGATGGTATGAGCTTTGCAGTATTCGATGGAATGGGTGGAGCTGCTTATGGAGAAATTGCATCCGAAATTGCATCACAAACACTTCGCAACTATGAAAACAGGTTAAAAAAAGCAGAAAGTTCAAGAATAATAGACCAGATTGTTACAGAATTCATTACAGAGGCAAACAATGCAATTTGCGATATGTTAAACGAAAAAGGCTGTCTAAATGGCGGAACTACATTTGCTATGCTATATTTTATTGGTGGTATGGCAAAATTATATTATCTTGGTGACAGCCGTATATATTTATATGATAACGAAGGCATGCACCTTTTAACACGTGACCATACACTTGCAAATCAAAAACTTGATGCTTCTATATATACCGAGGAAGAAGCTAAAAATAGCCCTGACCAATATAAATTAACATTATATATAGGTGTTGATAAAAATGAATTAGGATTAAATGCAGATACACGTCCATCTGTACCACTTCTTCCTAACAGAAAATTTTTACTTTGCACAAATGGTCTTACAAATATGTGTGATGAAAATGAAATTCATGAATTGCTATCACAAAATTATTTTAATGAAGCAGCAGTTTTAGTTCAGACAGCACTTAACAACGGTGGCGGTGATAATATAACTTGTATTGTTCTTGAAATACTTCCTATTGAAGACAACGAAAATAATGAAAATTAAATGAATTCAAATGCGAAGACCTGTTGATGTTTATATAATTTAATACGACAGGTCTTTAAAACTATAAATTCATTGATTTTAATTAATTATTTAAGTTAATTAAAAATTTATTATGATTTATAATTTATAAAAGTTTACTTAAAAAGAGGACTTTAAAAATGAAACGATTTCGCATTACTCCTACTCAAGTTATAGCGTTAGGATTTGCAAGCGTAATATGTATAGGAGCTATTCTACTAATGCTTCCGATTTCTCAGAAATCTTCAGAATCATTACTATCACCTGTAGATGCTTTTTTTACATCTGTAAGTGCTGTATGTGTAACAGGATTATTAGCTGTTGATACTGCTGATACTTTTACAGCTTTTGGACAAACTGTAATAGCTATTTTAATACAAATAGGTGGTCTGGGAATAACATCTATTGGCGTTGGACTTATCTCATTCAGAAACAGAAAAATACGCATGAAAGACCAAATGTTATTAAGAGAAGCTCTTAATTATTCATCCATGAATGGTGTATTAAATTTAATTCGTTCGGTTTTAATAACTACATTTATATTTGAATTTATAGGTGCAGTATTATCATTTATTGTATTTTCAAGAGATTACCCTATTCCCCATGCCATAGGAATAAGCGTATTTCACTCAATAGCATCTTTTAATAATGCTGGCTTTGATATATTAGGGAATATGCAAAGCTTAACAAATTATTCTGATAATATTCCACTTAATATTATAACTTCAGGTTTAATTATATTTGGTGGTATAGGATTTTTCGTAATTCAGGATATATTAAAAAAACATAGCTGGAAAAAATTCAGAGTCCACACAAAAATAGTTATCTGTATGACAATAACCCTTGTTTTAGGTGGAACAGTATTACTAAAAATAGCTGAACATGATTCAATAACATGGCTTCAGGCATTTTTCACAAGTGTTTCTGCAAGAACAGCCGGATTTTCTACTTGCAGTTTCAGCACATTTTCAAATGCTGGTATTCTCATTATGACTTTATGTATGTTTATTGGTGCTGCTCCTGGTTCTACAGGTGGTGGTATAAAAGTCACAACAATATTTGTTCTTTTACGTTCTATATTATCTTATCCTACAGGAACTACTCCAAAAGCTTTTCACAGACGCTTTTCATCTGGTGCATCACAACAAGCTTTTGTAATTTGTACTTTAGGTATTGGAATAGTTTTAATTTCAACATTTGCTCTTTCTCTTGCTGCTCCCGAATATGAATTTTCACAGATTATATTTGAATCTATTTCAGCATTTGCAACTGTTGGCTTATCAACTGGAATAACTCCAGAATTAAACGACGCTGCAAAAATAATACTAATGATTACGATGTATGCCGGAAGACTTGGAGCATTAAGTATTATTTCACTTTGGACAAAGAAAAAAATAGAAACAATTTTACTTCCAGAAGAAGAAATTGCAATTGGATAATCAGGAGGAAATTATGAAAAAACAACAGGAAATGCTCTATGGAATTATAGGGCTTGGACGCTTCGGATATGCACTTGCTAAAAATTTAGCTGAGGCAGGCAAAGATTTAATCATAGTAGATGAAAATGCTTCCAAAATAAATAGTGTATCTGAATTTACACCAAATGCTTATATAACACAAGACCTTTCAAAAGAAAACCTTATGAAAATAGGACTACAAAACTGCGATGTTGTTGTTGTATGTATAGGTGAAAAAATTGATACCTGCATTTTAACAACATTAAATGTCATACAGATGGGTGTTCCAAAAGTAATAGCCAAGGCTACAAGTGAAGAACAAGGCTGTGTTTTACAGCTGATTGGTGCTGAAGTTGTATACCCTGAAAGAGATATGGGATTACGTCTTGCTAACAGGTTGACAGCTCCAGGATTTCTGGAATTATTCGCATTAAATGATAGCATTACTATATCAGAAATTGCATTAACAAAAAAAGCTGACAGTATCTCTGTAGCTAATTTTGAAATAAGAAAAAAATTTGGATTGAATATGATTGCTATCAGACATGGTGAAAATTTAAATACAGACATTACACCTGAAACAATGCTTTATGAAGATGATGTTATAATTGTTATCGGAAAAAAAGAAAATGTAAAATGCTTTGAAGAATATCTGAGAAGTAAAAGATAATAAATAAAAAGCTTTTTCACCGCAATAATTAAATTGAAGTGAAAAAGCTTTATTAACAACTTAATGTAAATATAGTTTTATTCCTCAGATTCGGATTCATCAACTTCCAATTCTGAAATATCAGCATCTAAAGCATCTAATTCCTCAATATCTGATTCTTCTTCAAAGAAAATAACATCTTTTAAGTCTTCATACATTTTAGAATAGATTTCTAAAAGCTTCTGATTTGTATCTTCTTTTTTCTTAACAATTTCCTGAACAGAAATTGCTTTTGACTGACCGGCAATATCGCCAGCCATAGCATTATTAGGAATTTTCTCCAGATTTGAAAATGCCTGATGCACATAATCATTGTTGTTCTGCAAATCCTTCATGAGTCCTAAAATAACATCATATTTTTCTTTTAACTCAGACTCAGTAAAAATAGTTTGCTTTTTCATAAAACATACCTCCATGAATTTATTAAAATATATACTTTAATTAAATCATCTTACTTATAAATTTTCTTATTTAAATAAAAACCTATCACAGCAACAATTGCCATTGCCAAAGCAAATATTATACTTAAAGTATAATTTCCATCTCTGAGGCTTCCACCTAAAAAGATTGTCAGAACAGTAGCCGGAGTTCGTGCAATTGTAGTTATAAAAAATAATCGCATAGGCTTAATTTTAGTTGTAAATGAAACTATATATGTCAGTGCATCTTTTGGCAATCCTGGACATAAAAATATAAGAAAGACAATTAACTCAAGTCTTTTTTGATTAGAAAGAAAAGAAAACCGTTTTGAATGTTGTTCAGTTACAAATAAATTTACAATTGGTTTTCCTATAGCTTGTACAAGATAATATACAATTACAGTACCAAGAAAAAATCCTGAAACACAAAGAAATAATGCTCCCCACTCTCCAAACAAAACTCCTCCAATCATAGGAACAGGACCTCCAGGAATTATAGCAATAACTACCTGAATAACTTGCACAGCTACAAAAATCAAAGGAGCAAACCAACCAAACTGTTTTAATTTTTCTGTAAGAAATTCTTGTCCTTCCTCAGAAGAAAGAAGCTTGCCAAGTGGAAACATTGCAATACAAGCTGCAATAAATACAATAATAATCACAACAGCTATTATAATCTGACGAGTTTTTTTATTATCTGGCTGGGACAATTTTTAAATAACATCTCCCATCTGTTTTTATTTATTATATTCATTATACCCTGTCTTGAAAATAATTGCAAGAATATTTTCTGATATTCACCTTATTTTCAGGTATTATACATAATTGTAATTTAAATTATAATTAAAAAAATTATATGATAGTTATTTTAATATAAAGAAAGAGGTTTTTTATATGAAAATTGCATTGGCACAAACTATGATTGCTTTTGAAGAATATGATATAAACTTAAAAAAAGCAACTGAGCTTATTCAAAAAGCAAGTGATGAAAAAGCAGACTTAATTGTATTCCCTGAAATGAGTTTTACTGGTTTCTCTATGAATACGAAAAAAACTTGTTTATATGGAAAAAACACTTGTAAAGAAATACAGACATTGTCAAAAGAAAATAAAATTCATATTGGTTTTGGCTGGGTTAAACTATCAGAAAATAATCTTGCTGAAAATCATTACTCTATAGCATCTCCTCAAGGCGAAATCATATATGATTTTATAAAAATTCATCCTTTTTCTTATTCAGGAGAAGATAAGCTATTTATCAAAGGAAATACAATAAAAAATATAAATATTGAAGACCATATTATAAGCAGCTTAATTTGTTATGATTTAAGATTTCCAGAATGTTTTCGTATTGCATCACAAGAAGCATCCTTAATTATTGTACCTGCAAATTGGCCAAGTAAAAGAAAAATTCACTGGAATACACTGCTTGCAGCAAGGGCTATTGAAAATCAGGTATATATCTTAGGAGTAAACTGTGTAGGAATACAAAATAATATAAAATATACAGGTAACAGCGGATTATGGACACCGATTGGTAAAAAAATATTCGACTGTGGCGAAGAAGAAAATCTTCTCATATTTGATATTTTTAATTATATTGAGTCATATCGTGAAAGCTTTCCTACTTACCGTGATAAAAGAATAGATTTATATTCAGAATTTTATAATAATATAAAATAATAAAATAAATTGACATGGGCATAAATTAATAATTGTACCCATGTCATTATTTTTATTTATAATTACAACTGGCTTCGCTGTACTTTTCGAACAACAAAATCTATAGAATTACTCTCTGAACTCTGTGAAGTTGCCTTATTCTTTGCAATAACAGATACTGTATACTCTCCAGCTTCAAGTTGTACTGAAACATCATTTGTTTTAAAATTCTTTTCTGCAACAAAAGTACCTGCTTTATTACTTATTTTTAATACATAACTATCTGCACAGTCAATTTCATCCCATACAAATTTTGAAGCCTCTACAGAAGAACCACTTTCATATATATGTAATTCAGGTTTATCTATCTTATATGGAATAATTGAAATCTTATTCAATAACGTATCTCCACATTCAGTAAAATAAACAGAATTATCATTTTCAGATTTTTTCATAACATACTGATTATTGCCAACAAAAATAGCATCGTTTTGTACACCATAAAGTTTAAATTCATTACCTAAACTATTATCTTCACCAGATACACTTAATTCTTTACCTGTAAGAACATTACTTATAATATATTCACCATTTTCTTGTTTTTGAAAATGCCATAACTGCGAATTGGTCTTATTTTCCTGTTCTACAAATAATGAATTATCATCACTTGTCAGAAATTCAGAATCATCTACTTTTATTTTTGCAAAAAAACCATCACCAAAATCAGAAATTCTTCTTTCCTGAACTGTAAAAGAAATTTTTTTGCTCTCTGTTATTCCAGAATAATTATATGATTCCACCATAGCTGAATATGTACCACTTGCTAATTTAAGTGAAACAGAACATTCTGTAAGTCCTGAATAATTAAAAACATGTTCTCCTGAATCTGAATCATCTTTCCAGATTTTCAAATTATAACCTTGAGCTTTTTCACTCTTATTCCAGCTTATATATGTATCTTTAAACGCAGTTCCTGCTTCAGCTTTTACTTCTACTGAACTTGGAGCTTCAAGATTTTTAAATATAAAAATTTGTGATGATTCTCCATTATCAGCTTTTAAAGATACACTATTATCATCTTCTACTGTTAAACAAGAAGATATATCTGTTTCAGGACAAATATTATATCCTTCTGAACTTTCATACAAATACCATAATTGATTTGAGCTTGATAAAACAGGTTCAAAAGAAACATTATTTCCAGCTGTCAAGGCTTTATTGCCTTCAGGATTAAGTATTCTATACGCTCCGTCTTCCTGACGTTCCAAACGCCAAATCTGATTTTTATCACCGACAGAACAATGTATTTTTGATTCACTGTCATTAAAGTTTATCGCTTGTTTAGAATTATAATTTAAAATTTCAGCATAAAAACCTGTTCCAATATCTATTGGCGTAGATACAACAGTTGTATATGTTTCATAATCACTCCAATACGCATCTCTTGCTAATAAAGCTCGTCCTTCCCAATACATAGAATTACACACTTCATATGATGATGCCCAGAAGTAAGCAGAATCATATGCTCCCTGTGCTGAATTTTCAACTGAATTAAGAAGATAATCATAACATCCTATGTAATTAGTCTGAAGTTCATATTGCAAATACGCAAGTTGCCCTGATAATGAATCATATGCATATCCATTCTGTTCACAAAATGATTTTAAAGCTTCATACCTTGACCCATTCCATTGACAGATACCATAACTTATTAAATTATTTGTATCAATACAATACGCTGTAGGAATAAATGCACTTTCCTGGTCAATATTCGCAAGAATACCACTCGCTGCTGCTGCATTCAAGCCCATATTTTCTGTCAGAAATTCATATACTAATGTCTCATTACTTACATCAGCACTATAAACTGCTGTTATAGGTATTGATGTACATGTCATAATAAGAGTAAGCAACGCACTACTAACCCTCTTCTTGTATGTCATATAATATCACTTCTTTTCTTTTATAATTTAGTAATATAACTTCATACATTCACTTTTTAACACAACTTATTTCTTAATTTTCCCATATTATTACTAATACAAACTTTTCAAATAAACTTTAATACATGCAACATGTTAAT
>JAFTWL010000054.1 GCA_017465305.1 Ruminococcus sp.
AACTATGTCAAAAACCTGTGAAAAGCTATATCCTGCCCCAGTAAGCTTCGCATATAATGTAACATATCCGTCTTTTATCGGTTCTTTATTATTTTCATCTCTTTTTATTTCGGGATAAGAATTATCATTAAACCAAACAAGGGCATCTGAAGCTCTAAGAGTATAGATATTTTTTGTTCTTGATACAGATGTAACCCAAAATTCACCTCTTAAAATCCATTTATCAGAATCATTTTCTGGTCTTTCATTTGTATCAGTATAGCAACTCCATAAAGTTATTTTTGCACCATAGACATTAAATTTATTTATTTTTTTACCATCAATCTCATTATCAAGCTTTAATTTTATTGATAATTCAGCCGGTCTCACGCTTCCAAATGTAAAGGTGCTGTCATCACAACATCGGGATGTAATGCTACAAGAATCTTTTATAATATCATCTTCTGTGAAATCCTTTTCAGCCATTCCATTAAATATTCCGCCCAATTCACCTGTTATGTATGTAGGGATTGATATATGTCCCTTTATATGTTCATATATTACCATTTAAACCTCCTCTAAACTTACAGAAAACTCATACATACCACGTCCTTCATATTCTGGCATAAGTTCGCATCCATGAAAAAAATGAAATGGTGTAGGTTTGTTATCATCTCCATCCTGATAATAAATACATGAATTGCCATAGTCAACTTTTTTTCTGTCTATTGTATTTATTTGTATATCAGATTTTTTGAAAAATGATATTTCCTCTGTTTCTGTTCCGTTTTCGCTATAAGCAAATTTAATTTCCGTTTGAAAAAACAACTTTTTTAAAACTTTTAAATCTTCACTGTCACATTCAATTGTTAAATCCATTTTCCTCTTCCCCGTACGAATAGGGAAAAAAATTGATTTGCCATTTTCATTTTGAAATTGATTTTTCATTTCTTCATACGTGACATTAAAATTTAAAATATTTCTTATTAATATGTAGTTTTTCGCCCATCCTGCAATTATATCAGGAGGGCGTATAAAAAATTTTAAATATGTTATCATTACACACTATAACCTCCAGTACTTGCATTTGCTCGTGTTATAGTATTCATTATAACAGGTTCAAGCTGTTCATCTCCAAATTGTGCATTAAGTTCAACAATTATGTTTGGCTGTATTGGTGTATTATTTGATACAATTTGTGAAGATTCATTTTTAGGTACATCATAATTTATACTTTGAAAAACAGGAGAATAAGGAGCTACAGAATTTAAAGCCTGTGAATTCATTATGCTCATTGTTGCCGCCACTGCTTCATCAGCCATTTTTGCAGATATAGATGATACATCAGGAATACCATCTTCAATGCCTATTGCAAGTCCTTCATCAAGATAGCCACCCATTTTCATCATAACTTTTGATGGAGAACGAATTTCAGTCGGTTCTTTAAATGCTGATATTACACTTAAAGCTGCATTTGACATAGTATTTACAACTTTGTAAACCCCTTCCTGGATTCCTATATCAACGCCATCTATCAAGTGATTGCCTAATTGTTTACCTATTTCAGATAAATCATCACCTTCTTTAAGTCTAACTCCAATATAAGCAGTAATTTTATCAGCATCTTCAGCTTTTGCCAAGCCCATATCTATAAGACTTTGTACATATTTTTTTGCACCTTCTTCGCCTTGTGTTCCATATCTTTCACCAAGTTCAAAAAGTGCACTTTCAAGCAATTGAGAGGCATTATCAACATCTTCCTGTGAATACAAATCAGGTCGTTCTTCATGAGTTTTCTTTACATAATCATAAAAATCCTTATATTGTCTTGCTTGAATTTGTAATTCCATCGTTGTTGAATTTGTAGCTCTAAGCATACCAGAACTTACTTCATTATAAATTTCGCCTATTTTACTATAATCACCATTTGTAAATGCTTCTGTTGCTTCCTTGCATCCAATTATAGCATTCTTATTTTGCTTAAATGTAGCCTCTGAATTTGCAAGGCTTGTGGCTGTTTTTTCTATTTTTTCGTTGTATCCATCAAGTGCTTCCATTAGCTCTGCATATCTTTATGATGCCTCAGGTGAGTAAATCTTATATCTTGAACCACCTATACCATTACCTTCTCCAACATCGTCAGCACCATATTCATCTCTTAACTGTGCCATTTCCTGCAAAATTTTTTCTCTTTCAGATTTATATTCTTTAAGATGTTTATTTTCAGTAGCTATATTCTCCTGAAGTTTAGGCTGTGCAAGTTGTGCTTCTTTTGACATATCACTTAATGCATCAAGATAATTCTGTGCATGCTGTTTTTCGATTACAGCATCAATAGATTCTGCAATTTTATCATAAGACCCAACTACTTCATCGTTTTTTAGTATAACGCCGTCAGAAACAGTCAATGCGGTATCTGAGTATTGGTTGATTTCATCAATCAATTCAGTCACTTTTGTTTCTGCACCTGTCTTTATCGTTCCATCTGCATTGATAAGTGATAATAAAGATTCTTCTAAATCTTTGATATTATTAAAGTCAATATCTTCACCTAATTTGGTTTCTTTAGATTGCTTTTTTAAATTTTCCCATTCATCAACACATTCTTTTGTACTGTCAATAGATTTTTGAAGTTCATCAGGTATTTTAGCAGCTTCTTCTCTTACATCTTCTAAATGTTTTTTCCATTCTTCGGACTGCTTTTTTGCCGCTGATGCAAGTGCAGCCACAGCTGTAACGCCTAAGGCTATCCATCCTAAAGGATTTGTAAGATTAGACACTGTAAACGCACCCTTTACAGTTTTAGCAACTTTTACAGCAGTTGACCCAAATTCTACAACTTTAGTTATAGCAAACGCAGTTGCAATTCCAGCAGCTACAGGCTTTGCTTTATCTATGATTTCATCAAGATTTTCTGCTACATATTCAATAGCTTTTTCTATTTTTGGTACAGCTTTTTTAGCTATTGGCAAAACGACTTCTGTTTCAATCTTTCGTTGCAATGCTGATAATTTAGTCCCTAAATCATCATATTGGATTTCAGATATTTCACTAAGGGAATCTTTAGTTTTTGATATTTCACCCTGTGTATTCATAAGAGCATTTACAGCATCTTCTCCTAAATCCTCCCACATTGTTCCCATTATAGTCTGACCTAAAACATATCGTTCTTGTTCGTCTTCTACCTGAGACAACGCTGTCATAATATCCTGTATAGCTTCTTTTGCATCCTCGCCACCTGCACTAAGCTTATCTTTAATAGCATCAAGATTATATTCTGTGGTACTTGCAACAGTATTATATTCCTCTTGTGCATCTTTCAAATCAAGTTCTGCCTGTTTTGCTTTGTTAAGTGCATCCTGATATTCAAGACTTGAGCTTCCACTTTTAGATAACGCTTCGTCTACTGCTTGCTGTGCTTGTGAAAATGATACCTCAGCTTTTGATAGATTTAATGCTGATTTTTCAAGTTCATTCGCATCCACCGCTGATTCTGCAAAGCCTAATTTAAGAGCTTGTAATGCTTCATCAGCTGTCCCATCACTGAGCCTTATATGCATTTCTTTTATAGCGTCTCCTAATTTGTCAACTGACCATACTCCATTTTGTACCCCATTAGCAAGCATATTAAACATGTCTTCGGCACTATAGCCCATATCTGCAAACTGAACACTATACTCATTGATAACATCAAGCATATCTCCGTTTTGGTCAAGACCCTTTTGTGCTCCTTGTGCTATCAAATTGTATGCTTCCTCAGCTGTCGTACCAAACGAACTCATTATCTGGGTTGCTGCCTGAGTTGATTCGTTAAGTTCATATTCAAACGCATCCTGCAATACATATGCTGATTCTGTAACTTTTTGAAGTTCATCACCAACTAATCCAGTACGCTTGTAAATTTCAGAAACTCCGCTTGCTACATCCTCCATAGATTCACCGAAATTGTTGCTATATACATTTTCAGTTATCTCCTTCAGCTGTTCCAAATTTTCATTTGTCGCACCTGTAGCATTTGCTACTTTATTCATTGCTTTTTCGTATGAAACACCAATATCCACAATTTCCTTTGCACCATATGCAATTCCTACAGCTGCAAGAACATTTTTTATATTATCAGCAAAACTATCAGCTGATTCCTCTGCACCTTCAAAAGCATCTGATATATTTTCGCTAACACCTTCAAAGGTTTCGCTTATTTCTTCCCCTGTCTCTGATGCACTTTCACCTATTCCACTCAAAGATTCATTTATATCATCTTCAGTATTTTTAAAAGATTCACTTGCATCATTTCTGACATCTGCCCATGCTTTTCTTAAAGCATCAGCACTATCCATTCCAGCTTCTTCATACGCTTTTGCAAGTTCTTTAGCTTTTTCTTCAAGTTTGCTTTGTGCTTCACCAGCATCCCCTATTATTCGTGACACTGTCGATTCTATCATGCTTTCAGCATCATCTAAATCATTTTCAAATTTGTCTAATTTCGCTCTGACATCAAATTCAATATTTCCGTCATTAGTTTCAGCCATATTTTATTCACCTCCCATATTCCAGAATATATTTCCGATTTCATTAGCAGTAATATTATCAGTTGGAATCTTAATGGAATTCTTTATCTTTATAATTCTCATACGTTCATTTTTGTCCTTTATATCAGAAGTATTTATGCTTCTGTATGCAATTCTTTTCTTTACCGATGATTCTTCAGGTAATCCCTCAAACAGAGATTTAAATATATACCAGTGCATATTTTTCTCTTTTTGAAGATTTACATTATAGTACCTCATAAAATCACTAAATAAATATAAATTATCATGAAGATATGAAAAAACAGGGGTATTACTTGCCCCTGTTTTACTCTTCTTATCTTTTGGAAGTTCACTACATTCTGCAAATTCCTGTAATGCTGAATAAGCAGCAATTATATTTTCAGGCTTATCTCCTTTGTACCAGTTCATTGCAATCATGATTTTTTCCTTATTTCTCAAAGTATTATCTTCATGCAAGTTAAAAAATGAAATCCAATCTCTGAATGCCGTGAAAATAGGATAATCAACGCCATCAACCTTCACAGATTCAGGCAATTTATCGCATAAAAGATTAAATTTATCGCCCTGGAACATACTTTTTCATCGCTCCTACTAATCTCAATTTACTCTGAATTCTTTGTTTCATCATTCTTTCCAGCAATTTAATAAATATATCATCATACTTTCTTCTGTTGTCAGGAATACCATTGAATATTCTTTCAGACGTGCCTTCACCGAACAGGTTATCATAAAAAATACGGTATTTAAGGCAATACTCACGTATCGCCTCTAATTCCGTTTTAGCTTCAGTATCTGAGATTTTCATTAAATCCTCTGCTCTTTTATAACGTTCCATAAATTCAGCATCTTCAGCATCGACTTCTAATCTAACGCCATTTATTTCCCATATATATAAATCATCCATGATTTAATGCTCCTTACTCTGATTTGGTTACAGTAATTGTATATGTCTTAGATTGACCTCCAGGAGCTACTGTCAAAATCTTAAATACATAAGTTCCAGCCGTATCAAGTCCTGTATATGTATTAGCTTTTTCTGCGTTTTCATTGTGTACTACATTATCCGGTGCACTGATTATATATGCAGTTTCCTCAGAAGCTGTAACATTAAAACTTATTTCTGTTTCAGTTGTAAGCTCTACAGTGTATTTATCTCTGTCAGGCTTATAATTAGTTTTAAGGTCAACAGGTGATGTGCTGATATTTGTAAGTGTGCCCTTACCGCCAGTTGCACCAGATACATCAAAATAAATTGTCTCCCAGTTGTCAGAAGAATAAGCATAAAGAGTATTTTTAATGCCTTCTTTAACACCTCTAATTTTAATATTACCACTGTATGTCATACAATCATTTGTATTACCGTTCGAATCAGGTACTATAGTATAAGTGCATCTTCTTACTTCTGCACGTGCAACTCCATTACCCATTCCGACGGCAGTTGTCAAGTCAACTACTGCAACCACACGTACAGCTGCAACACCCGTTTTTTCATTTTCTGTAATTGATACAAGGTCTTCCAATACAGGATGACCAACATATCTGTCAAAATTATAACTGATACTTTCAGAATATCCTGTTACATCTGTTCTATCTGTATCCTCATCAACGTATCTTCTTGTATATTCAATAGCATTCTTAGAAAATGCCATTTCCGTAAAAGCTTCCACTCTTACGAAATGAGTTGAATTTACAAAACCAACACCCCAGAACGCAAGCTTTTCCGAACGTTTTACAACACTTAAATTATCTATACCTTTTCCCATTATTAAAATACCTCCGGTCTTGAAAATATATTATTCGCATCTGAATCTGATATCTTGATGTATTACTGCCAACTTCAAATGCACTTCCGTTTGTTAAAATTTCTATTTTATTCACTGTTCTGAATTCTCCTAAATCAGGATAAATTCTGTTCCAGTTATTTCTTTCAATCCAATCTGCAAATTTTTCATAAAATTCAGAATTGAATATGTTCTGCAATATATCCTGTCCATACTTTTCACAGCTGCCAAAAATGAACTCAAATTGTCGTTCTGTAGAACCGCCTGTATATTCTTTTATTATTGGTTCACATGGAACAGTGTCAATTGTGTATTCGATAGGGTCTGCACCTAAACGGTCAACACCCAGGATTCTGCCTTCTTCAAGGTACGGGCATGTTGATATATATTCTCTAACTGCATTTATTATAGAACTCATAAATTAACTCCTATTCCATACTTTTATTGCTCCTTTTATTATACTTTTTCTATTGGCTTTCATAGCTCTTGCAACCCAGCGAGGACCACGCTTTCCTTTTCTTCTGCCCTCATAATATCTACGCCTTGCATATGGAACAATCCAACGAAGACGACCACTGCCTATTATTGTTCCTTCTTTAACCGAACCTCTCAATATGCCCTCTTTATATGGTACATATGGAGCACATTTTTTTATAATTTCAGAATCAATGAAACGCTGCATAGCATCTGCTTTTTTTCTGTATTTATCTCTGTTAGGGACTGTAATTTTTACATCAATTTTCACTGTGCAGTTACCTCAATGTGTCTGACTGCCTTAGAACCATAACGGCAATCTGTAACAGTCATTATTTTATGACCAATAGGCTCTTCTATTTCTGACATACCTTTTCCAGAAATAATACCTTTACATATAATATCATCTTTTACAGGAATGTAATCAGATAAAGAACTTTCAGGGATTGCTACATATATACTGTCACTGCGTTTTAAATCTTTACCGCTCTGAGTTTGACCATTAGTCTCGTCCCAGTAAACATTATATATTACATAACGCTCCCAGATGTACATACGGTTAGCACCTACTTCTTTATGATAAATGGTACAAGCATTACAATTAGTAAACATCAATAAACACCCCTGTACATTAAACCTGTACTGCCTAAATATCTCATAGCAATATTTCGTAAATAATCGTTTAATGTAGCATTGCTGCCAAGTAAAGCACCAAGAGACTCTATAGGCGTTGAGTATGTAACACTATAATTGTGTTGTGATTCTGATTTCACCGAACCTACTCCATCACTGGAATATGTACCATAAATCTGATACTCGTTAATAGCTTCAGCAATGGCACAACAGCAATTTTGAATTTTTTCTTTTAGCGACTTATTTTGTAGTACTTTTCCATTGATTCTTCCAAATGTGACAGCATCAATGTACTCCGAAGAACGTGCAGCAGCGGTTCTGAATACCGCTGCATCCGTTATACTTCTTCCTGCATAAAAGTCCTGATAGTAAGGAAAATCTGCATAAATCATTACGCTTCAACTCGCTTTACATATACAGTTTGTGGCTTTGAAATACCAATACCATAAATCTTACGACC
>JAFTWL010000055.1 GCA_017465305.1 Ruminococcus sp.
CTACAGTTTCTCCGTATTGCTTTTTTATTTCTTCAAGAATTTTTGAATAATTTTCGTTTACACCTGATAATTGCTGAATCTTAGCACTTAATCCATCAGCACTTGTTTTCCAATCATCCATGCCAGCAACTGCGTTTTTAAACTCTGAATTTGTCAATTGTATTGCTCTGTTGGCTTCCTGCAACTCGCTTCTTAATTCTGATATATCGACCTTAAACGTCGTTGTGGTTTCCATTCCTTTTTTAGCCATCTTCTCACCTCCTTAAAACCATGTATCTGGTGCTGGTTTCATTATTTTTCTTGGCTTCTTTTCTTGCTTTTGGTGTTGCGAATAATCAATAATCCTGCCCATAAGCAAAATAACCTCGTGCATTGGATAAAATCTGATTTTTATAGGGTCAAGTGCAGTAAATCTCTCACATAATGCTACTGTCATATCAAAAAAACTTGCATATAAGGGCGGATCGTTTCCGCCCTCTATTAGTTTCCCGAATTATTTTTAATTGAATTTATTTCAGAAAAAGAATATTTAAATACACTTACAAAAATCGGAATAAGCTCTTTTGCTTTTGTGCATCTGATTTCTGAATCAGTAAGACCAGGGAAAATTTGTTTTAAAAGCGGCTTAATCTGTGGTAAAATAGATAAAATTATTTTTTGTATTGCTGTTTTATCATCTACCTTGTCAATATCAATAATGTTGAGAAAATCCTCCACTGTTCCCCACATCAAATCAAATTCATTTGCTGTATATGTTTTTTCAATTTCCTTATTATTCTTATAAATATTAAGTTTAAGTTCCATTATATTATTACTCCTTACTTACTTAAATTAACTGTTGATGTTGCTTCTGATTTGATAAGTTCAGGCGTATAGACTTTACTTGTCCAGTTATCTTTTAGTTGCTGTGACATTTTCCCATATCTTTCATCAATGACAATGCCTGTAATTGAACGATTGACAGTTGATGTAGTATCTCCGCTAACCTGTTTATGCTCAAATTTATGTACAGTAGATATAGCTGTAAATGTAAGTTCTGTATTGGTTGTATCAATCGAATCTGATTCAGTATTAACCTCTTCGGACGGAATTGCAAAACTTCCTTTATACTTCCATACATAACGCCAATAGCCGTCTGTACCTTTTGTTCTGTAGCCAATAGCAAAAAATTTTGGTTTAATTTCGCCCTCAATAAGCATTCCAAGTTCAGGGTCAAAAGATTGCCCTGTAATATCTGCAAGTATCTCTAATTTAGGTGGTGCAACTGTAAATGTGAATGTTTCAGCACCCTTTGCATTAACAGTAATCATAGCCTTATTGTCATAATAATGTGGTTCACTTGATGATTCAACTTCTTTTGAAATTATAGCAGTATACGATAATCTTTTAGGCGTACCTGTTGTATAATTTGTTTCACTGTCTTCTAAAATTGCAGCATAGAAAAGGTCTTCTACACCTCTAAACTCAAATACGTTATCTACTGGTGATGATACTGTAGCCATACTTTTATTCCTCCTTTAAAAACGAAACGCTAAAACCTCGACCATCATGTGTTGGCTCGTCACTTACTACATCATGAGCATCGCCCCATGATTCAAAACCTTTAGTTTTCAATTTGCGTTTCGCTTCTCTTAAAACTTCATATATTTTTTCTGAATCTATTGAATAGAAATTTACATCATATTCATATAAGATTTTTGTTTCCATATTGTCATAAAATCCATATCCTTCAGAAGACACATTCCAGAAAGTAAAAAAATGTGGAGGATATGGTTCATCATCTAAAAGGCTTCCTTGCCGTCTGACAGGATAACCAAATTCAGATAATGTTTCAATCAATAAATCTTCCATATTATCCTCCCATATGTCTTGTGATATATTTATTTACAGCTTCGGATTGGATTTTTGAGATTTCCTTTTTTGTTTTATTTCCGTATATAGCATTTTTTAGTCCTGCAACTGGTTTCATATTTGTCGTTCCATACATTAAAAAAATATACCTCAAGCCCGAAACATCAAAATCAAATCCTATTGCGATTTCTGCGGTGTATCCGCTCCAAGCTACCACAAAATCATTATCTAATGAATCTAATGTCAAGCCTGCACTGTATTTACCTTTAGCCGGTAAGTTGGATTTAGCCATTATTTTCATCACATTTGAATTAACATAAGATTTTGTTGCTTTCAAAGCGGATTTAGTGACTTCTTGCATCGCTGTCATACCTGCCATCTTATCTATATTAGCCATCAATTTCTCCCAGCCGTCAAACTTCAAGCCAATCTTATTTTTAGGCATTATGCAACACCGCCTTTCTTTCTGATTTTGAATTTTAAAAATTGATTTCTGTGATTTATATTTTCAGGTGTTCCTAAAATTTCATATTTTTGTTCAGATTCATGTGCAAATGATATTAAACATTCGGATGTAATATCTGGTCTGTACCATGTTTCAATATTCCATGTATCCTCAATTACAAGTAAATCATTCTTTTTTGTCTCAGTACCTCCAAAACTGGAGCAAGACGCATAAATTAAAAATGGCTTGCCCTCAACTTTTTTCGGCGAACCTTTTTTCACAACTGTAGAAATAGGATAGACCAAAAACGGAATATCAAACGGTCGTAATGGTCTATATATTGCCACATTCACACAACCCCTCTGAACGCAACTGAATAAGACGTTGTTCAAAATATGTGCTGAATCCTACTCCGCCGCTTCCATAGTTCCAAAGGTCAGCAACTCCACGTGTTAATAAGCCAACAGAGCAAGGATTTCTTATTAAATTTTCAGGAACGCCAGCAGAACGCATATAGGCGGAGACCTCTAAAATATATTCTTGTAAAATAGAATCCTGATAATCTCCGGTTATTCCCAAAGCATTCTTTACACGCTCTAAAATTTCGTTTTCTGTCATAATTTATTACCTATTAGGCTTTTTTCTTGATTATATAACATCCACTTGTATCAAGTATTTTACCATCAACAATGGTAAGCCCCTTTGTAACCCATTCGTTACTTTCTTCGTCGAAGTATCTATGTACATTAAACTGCGAATTAGTATTTACTGCATAGTCGTTAGGAATCCAGTAAATACCGATAACTTCACCAGCTTCTGCTGTATCAAAATCAGCAAGAATATCAGGTTCAACAAGCGTTACGCCACGACCGAAAAATGTTCCTGCGGTTGAACTTTCTCCAAGCTGTAAATCAGTAGCTTCTTTGAATAGTGGTCTGTCATTTTTATCTTTCATTGTCAATAAGTTAGATTCAACTGTTGAGTTGGTGAATAAAAATTCTCCCTGTCCACGCTTTGAAAGAGGAACTTTTGAAAAAAGATTTTTTCTCCATGATTCCCAGTTTGAAATGTCTGTCTCTGAAAATTCAATAACATTTTTAACACGTGGGTCTTTTGTGATTCCTAAAGGCTGTCCGACACCTGTACCTGATATAATACATGTATCCATTGCACGTACATAAGCTTCAGCAAGAAGCTTTGAAATTTCACGTTCAAAGATTTCAAGTGATACTGTCATAGCTAAAAGTGTAACTGATATTCTAATTTCTGCTTGATGATAACCAAATGTAACAAATTCTTTAATGTCACCAGCTTTTTGTCTCTTTGATACTTCTGTTTCGCCAATCCACTTAACTTTTGCATCGAGCTTAGAAATAGGGAATTGAACTCCACCTTTAATAGAAACTTTTCGCACCTTGTCATAAATCTGACCA